>JAPWVK010000205.1 GCA_029241965.1 Candidatus Methanophagales archaeon | reverse complement strand
TGTCAGTTTGTCGCCTGTATAGGGTGATGCTTTTGGTGTCTTAAAGCTTGGCACATATTTAGAAACCCGCTCTTTAACTTTCCTGAGTACATTTGAGAACATATCAAGTGTTTTCTGCACTCCACTTGCTCTCTCTGACAATATCTTCTTCATCCGCACGTTCTTCTTCCTCTTCTTTGGTCCACCTCTTATGAGGTGAGATTTTCTAGTATGCCTAAGTGTGACTTTCCCTAGAAAATCCAAAATTTGCGTTTGAATATAAAATCCCACCTTTTTAAATACTAGGATCATCTAATATCCCCCTTTCGCACTTTACTACTCAAATACATGAGTTAATAAAGGATTTTATCCTATTTAAGCTTTTATATGTTCTTATATTTGGAAAATACTATCACAAATGCGTACAAAACGGTTTTAAATAACTATCACAAAAATTATCTGAAAAAGGGATAAAAATAGTAAATTGATTTATTAATGGGGATATGATAGGTCTGCTTCCAGAGGCTCATCTTCAATTTCATCTTTTGTCGGATCTCTTTCTTTCGAATGAGCAGAAAGATTTCTAATATCTCCAAGTCTTTGGATAAGTCTCCATGTTGGTACATCAATTATGCTTTGTTTTTTCAACTCTTCATTATAATCTGAAATAGTAGGATTCTTCTTCCTGAATTTTATGCCATGGTTAGCACACACTTTTGAAAGATGTGTCTCAAGAGTTACACCTGCTAGTGTACCAGCTGCACGAAGGTGATTCTTCTTTGACAAATCTTTCGCTGCTTCCAACTCATTTTCAAATAAACTACTTTGCAAAACTCCTTCAATGTCATTAAGGATAAAATTAATTCTAGAAACACACGAATTTAATATGCTAAGCTGATTTTCAAATTTGGAATAAAAGGCAGAAAAAGGGTTAACAACCTCTTCTTTATATATGCCTCTGGTTACAACCAAACCTAATAAATAATCTGATATTGTATAAGTTAAAAAATCGATTTCTTTCCTTTTGTCAAGTTGATAATAAGATTGAAATTCAGCATATCTTTCTGGTGCTAGTTGTTTAATAACTGGTAAGGCTGTTGTATACCATTTTTGATAAGAGGTTTTTAGTGAAATGAAATATTTTTTAAACGTTTTATATTCTTCACATTCTTCAAGTTTTTTCTTCTGCGCATTATCAACATTGCCTTTTTGGAGGGCTTCGTGGTATAAAAGCATTTGGCCATTAGAAAGCAGTTTTTTGATTTCTTTTTTTATATTTTCCTTCGTATTCATTATTAATCTCCTGCGGTACAATTGCGCCTAACGTCCTGAGAGTATCTGAAGTTTCCCGAAGGGACTTGTGGGCAGAGTGTAGAAGAGTCAGATACACGCTGTTATACTCCAGCTCCTTGTGGGCGTGTAGGGTGAATGGCGATTTTTTCATCAACGATCGCTCGTAATAGCTCTTTCCCTCCGGGTTGTGGGATTTCTCGCCCATCCTTTTCGGCTGTTTCCAACCAGAGCTCAATTGCAGTCATAATTTCCCTTAACGCCGCTTCTTCACTCTCTCCAAACGCTGAGCAATCCGCCAACTCTGGAACTACTGCAATATATCCCTCATCCTCATCGCTATAGAATATCTCTATCGCGTACTTATACATTTTCTTCCTCCAGTAATTTATATTTCTCAACAACCTTTATAAATTGTTTGACTTGATACGGCTTTGCTTTTCCTTTAACGTTCTGGAAAATCAACATTTCACTCATACCATCTCTGACGAATATCCTATGGCTCCCTCTACCCCCTCGGAACCTGAACTCGAACAGTTCTGCAGCATTACAGAGCACATCGAACCTGACATTTTTTGGTTTTCTCTTGAGTTCTTCATATATTTCCTTCTTGTTCATCTATACATTTCTACATCATTATGACTTAAACCATTAGCCCTTCACCCTATGGCGTATAATTTTTAAAATATGTCCTGCTTCGATGGCGTACATAACTTAAGCTTCCTTTTCGTGCAATACTTTCTTTACATCTTCCCATTTCTTCCTCGGTTCACTCTTTCGTGACTCAACGATAAGAATGTCGTGAATATCCGCCCATAGATGGCCATAAGTAGCCAAATCAATTACTACTGCTTTTTTTTTCTCCTTTATCATTAATTATGTATCGTATCCCTTCCATTGCTTATGCCTCCCTGGTTCGCCTAACTTCGGTATATCGGCAGCTTCTATACATTCTTGTCACTTACTCATATGCCTATATATTTATATCGCCTTTGAACTTATATACCCCAGAAAACACTTGAATGACAATGTCCCCCTTCGAGAACCGACAGAAGCTTTTTAAGTACAGAATAAGGCACACACCACTATTTTCCATCATGAAGCCACCTTTTCTTATCTTTTCATAACTCCTATGCCGACTTCTCAAATAGTCTAATAACAGACGTTAAGCAACGTTAGAACAGGAGGTAAACAAAAGAAAAAAATGGAAAAAGTGAAAACTGAAAGTGAAAAGGAAAGGGAAACACCGGTAGGACAAGAGCAATTGATTGCCGATATAATGGTGCGGAAGCCTCCTCGCCGCTTCCAGTGCCGAGTATGCAGCTATACATTTGAGATGTCGCCCTGCGCTCATGGAATGCGCGGGAAAGATTTAACCTGTCCCGAATGCGGTGGAAAACTCAAAAGGATTGATGACTACGGTTGTGAAGGGCATTGCAGTCCGGAAGACTGTGAAGTTTGTGGCAAGTGTGAAACATGAAAATTTCGGCGATTATTATCGTGGCAGGACTACTCAGCATGGTCATCTTCACAACTGGCTGTGTGCAAGAACAACAATCAGATGTCGGCATGGCTGTTGAGTTCAATGACCATGCCGCATGTGCACATGTAGCAGCAGAGAAGGGCTGGTATAAGGAAGAAGGACTCAATTTTACCGCATACGAGAGCTATGCTACCGGAATAAGACTTGCCAGTGCCTTAGCGCGAGGCGATATTCAAGTTGCTTATATCTGCCTCTCTCCGGCCATAATGGCATATTCCAGAGGCGTTCCGATAAAGATTGTCGCTGGAACTCACAAGTATGGTTATGGTCTGGTTGTTAGCCCCGATATAACGAATGTCACTGATTTTGAGGGTAAGACCATAGGCTGTGTAAGAGAAGGTGCACCGGCGGATCTGCTTCTCAATCGCATGATTGAGGAATACAACCTCAAAGACGTCAAGATTCGGCGTATGAACCCGCTGAAACAGGTAGTTGCCTTAGAAACGGGACGGATAGATGCTGCATTTCTTCCTGAGCATCATGCAACCGTTGCCGAGTCAAAAGGCTTTCACATGCTCATAAAAAGTCAAGACCTGTGGCCGGATATGCAGGGCAGTGTCCTTGTTGTGAAGACCGACTTGATAGAGAATGACCCGGAGACCGTGCGAAAACTTGTTTGGGTTACCCAAAAGGCAACGAACTGGCTAAATGAGAATCCTGATCCTACTGCCATAATTCTTGCTAATGTACTGGACACAGAACCCGAAGTCATCAACAAATCAATGAGCAGGCTGAACTACACGACCGACATAGATGCCGAATCCGTTCAGGAGATGATAGATTGTATGGTGAGACAAGGCTATATAGAGGAAGGGCTTAGAGCCGAACCTATCCTCGATACAAGGTTCTTACAGGGTGAAAGCGATGTTTAGTAAAAGATTTTTTGTGGGATTACTACCGGTTATGGTATTCATATTACTGTGGGAGAGCATCGCACAACTGAATGTAGTACCAAACTACATATTTCCCGCCTTTTCTGACGTGATGCTAGAATTCTATCATTTAATAGTCAGCGGTATTTTACTGGCTAATCTTCTGTGCAGTCTGTCCAGGGTACTGATAGGCTTTTTGTTAGGTGCAGCAGCAGGTATTGCCGTTGGAATCGTGATGGGCAGTAAAGATGTGATAGACAAGTCATTTCATCCGATTTTCAGCATTCTTTATCCCATACCTGTCCTCGGCTGGGCGCCATTACTGATGATCTGGATAGGGATAAACGATCTGCTGCCGGTTGCATTAATCTTTCTGTGCTCCTTCTTCCCGGTTCTCTACAATACGATTACGGGCATCAAAAGTGTAGACCGCGAAGTAATCAAAGCGGCAAGAATTCTGGGTGCTTCAGATAGGAAGATTTTAAGCTCGGTTGTCCTGCCACTTGCAGTACCCAATATCTTTACAGGATTGAGGTTAGAGGCAGGTATGGCCTGGCGGGTGGTGATAGCAGCGGAAATGGTTGCGATCCCGACGGGTATCGGGGCTTTGATGATGAGGTCAGAGAGTTTACTGCGTATGGATGTGATAATCGTCTGTCTGATGGTTCTTTCAGTGATGTGCCTCACATTCGAGCGGTTTTTTCAAGTCATGGAGAATAGAATCACAAATGGATGGAGGTAGCCTATGCCAACCATAGAATTAAAAAACGTTAGCAATTATGTATTCAGCAACCTGAATCTGGAGGTATTTGACGGCGAGTTACTGGTAGTGCTGGGACCGAACGGTGCCGGAAAGACTACTTTGCTTAATATCATTGCCGGATTGGTTAACTACCAGGGGGCTGTTCTCTTTGACGGTGTGCCCGTTGATAAAACACCAGTAAACGAGCGACAGATTGGCTACATATTCCAGAATCTGGCATTGTTCCCTCATCTCGATGTCGCTTCTAATGTCGGGTACAGTTTAAGGATAAAAGGGCAAGAGAAAGAAGAAATGATGCAAAAAGTGGATGAATTATTACAGTTGACGAAAATAGAGCACCTGAAACATAGGTATCCGAAGAATCTCAGCGGTGGTGAGAAACAGCGAGTGGCTCTTGCACGTGCTCTTGCATCTTCGCCAAAGGTGTTACTCCTCGACGAGCCGTTTAACAGCCTGGACATCGGGATGTGTGAATGCCTTCGAAAGGAGATTCGGCAGGTACAGCGAGAGATGGGCATCACAACGGTGTTTGTTACGCATAATTTGGTCCATGTGGCGGAGATGGGCGATCGGGTTGTGGCGCTAAATAATGGTAAAATCTGGCTGATGCCACCGGAAATGTTTAAGAAAGACGGGGATAATGGTAATCATTCCCATCACGATTGTCTGCATTGTGTGATGGATTGTTATTGTAAAGGGAAGGAAAGGCGAGTATGAAAGCACAGATAGTCCAGCATATAGAATGTGAAGGTCCCGGATATTTGGGTGACTTTCTACACTATAATAGCATTGAGTACGAAATAGCCAGAATGTATGAGGGAGAGCAGTTGCCAGAAAATTTCGATGTTTTGATTGTGCTCGGCGGTCCAATGAACGTGTACGAGGTGGAGCGTTACCCATATTTAAAGCAGCTCAACACGACGATAAAGAACTTTGCTACTGGTGGGGGGTTTTATCTCGGCTTCTGTCTCGGCGGGCAACTACTGGCAAAGGCACTTGGTGCAAAAGTAAGAAGAAACAACACAAAAGAGATCGGAAACTTCGAGATTCAACTGACTGACGGAGGCGTAGAAGACCCGATATTTAAAGGATTCAACACGGTATTCCCGGCTTTGGAATGGCATGGCGATACCTTTGAGATACCGGAAGGCGCATTAAAACTTGTAGAATCGGCGCTTTGCGCTAATCAAGCTTTCCGATTTAAAAATTACAGGAGCCGATAGGATGTATGCAGAAATAAAGGAAAAATTTGGGAAAATCGTGGTAGAGAATAACCTGCGAGAAGGGAACGTAAGAATAAGTGCAAAAACATTGAGTGCAGAAGAAGCCATAGGGAATCCGGAAAGGGGCGATTTCCCATTACTGAAGGGAAAAGAGCGGTTAATGCAGGCAGAGTTTAGCGGCAGTCTGGGTCAGGCGTTCACGGATATGTACGGTAATTTCGAGGGAACACTTCAAAATGTCCTGGATATGGACTTGAAAAACAATTTTAGAAGGGCGATATTTATCGCCACCTTGAATGCTGTAATGAGGCATCTTGG
>JAPWVK010000204.1 GCA_029241965.1 Candidatus Methanophagales archaeon | reverse complement strand
GGTATAGAAGTGCTGAGACGGGATATACTGCACAAAATCGCGGTTATTTGTTTCAATGGTAAATCACTCAAGTTTGAATTGAATAGGAAATACGAACTGCGAAGCGTTTTGATCAAACTTTCTTAAAGTTTGAATAACGAGCAATCCGCGAGCATAAACGAGTTTATAAGTCGAGCAAGGGATACAAGCGAGTTCGTGAAGATTTTAGTGTAAGCGATCTTCATCGAATCCAAAAAGGTAATTCTGGGCTGTTTTTGCTTCAAAATTCACGTTTGCGGGATATTTTCACCACATTGCGGGAATTGTGAGTGGTGCATGAACCCTATTTGGTAGCACACTTGGGTGTCGTTTTGTTAAAGCTTGTGATTAACTGGTGGTTGTTTGATTGTTACACTCATCGGGAAACTACATTGGTTTTTGGTAAAAAATACACTTTGAAATCTTAGCAATATCATTGCCCCTAACGGCACCCTCAAATCAATCCAATAATCTCATCCCGTACGTAATTTATGAAATCATCCTTCGTCGCCTTGCTGAAGATGGTCACGACACCATTTCTCGTTATCCCGACCACCATTCCATACCGTTTAGACTTCAATACGACATACCATATCTTTCCATGCTTCAAATGATCTACATACAAAGACGTGTCACCCAATGCAGAGCCATATAAAGACAATTTTTTGACATTGGGGATATCTACATCGTCGAAGAAAATCACTTTTGTGTCCTCAAAATTATCTTCGTGAAAACGCACAAATCGTGCTGGTTCAATCCGCACTTCCACTATTTTTCCGGTGGTTATGAATAGTATCTTGCTCAACTGATTGGCGATATTATTCGCCCGCGCTTTCTTGTCCATAATCGCCAGAACAATCCTGCCTTTCTGCGCATCCTGTTCGACAAAGAAGAAAGGAGCTTCAGAAGTGCTCGGTACGTGCACCCGCTCACCGTGATGATAGACATCCATAAGTTGGTCCTGGATGAACGTGCCAAACAACGAGTCTTCGGTTAGGTGCAAGTCTTTTATCTCGGTAATCAAACTTATATCCTCGCCCTCCAATTTCTCTTCTGATTTGAACCCTTTCAATTTGCCTGCTATCGTATGCAGGTCAATATCATCATCCACATGGAATATTTTTCCCGCTATGACCATGTTCTAAATTAATTTCACCTCCGCCCATATTTCTTGAACATATACCTCAAGCCGAAAAGTACCGCAACGAGTATCACAACGCCGTATAGCGCAACATTAGACCGTTCTTTAACCTCAATCCGGAATTCATCCTCCTGTTCTATCTGCTCGCTCTTTACCTTTACGTTCAACTTATATTCACTCGCAACGATGTCCCCTGGTGGTTTGATTTTTAGCCTGAATGTTCTTTTATCCTCTGGTTTAAGACTTGCTACCGACTTCGGTGTAACATCCACGCTCCAACCTTTAGGTGCTTTTACTTCAACGCTGATATTCGTAAGCGAGCCACCACTACCCACATTTGAAACGTGGACACCAAACGATACCGTATCCCCTTTGTTCACCACATATCTATATCCAAGGGAATACATCCGCATATCATAACTGCCACGCAACTTCAACGTCAGATTCTGCTCATACGACGCCGTAGAAGATTCAACTATGCTTGTGAATGCATATGCACCGGTTTCCACGTTATAAGGCAGCACGAACTCCAAATACAGTGTCTTTTCATCGCCGGACTTTATAAAAATCTCTGATGTCTCTTCTGTTCCCGCAGTATTCTCTTTATACCTTGCATACCACTGATCCGGCAGTCCTTGAATACTCAATCTATACGTATCGTCACATTTCCCTATACTCCTTATCACAAACACATACATAGGATTCTGTCCCACCATAACCGTCTTCGACGGCGACTTCACCGTGACATCAGCAAAGAACAGTTCCTTTTCCAGCGGTATGATGCCGAGGTCTGTTGTCCTCCCGATTCTTATCTTAGCCTCTCTTTCCTCTTCGCTTTTGTACCCCGCTTTCTCTACCACCACTTTATAAGTCCCTTTTGGCAATTCTATGCTGATTTTACCCTCTACTGTTGTCATCATCTGGTCTACCAGTTCACTGCCCCGATATGCGCTCACAGCCGCACCCTTAACCTTTTCTCCGTCTTTATCCACGACTGTAAGCTCAAGCGTTCCCTTCTCGCCTTTGTGCGTCTCCGTGATTTTTACATAAAGCGTGATGTCCCCGTCACCTATATCCACATGAATTGGATATTCTCCAACCTTTGCATCCCCTGGCGTCTCTACGGCGAGTGTTACAGTTTCCGTACTGCGCTCGGGTAGCAATACCCTATACACTTCACTACCGTCATCCTCAAATTTTATATCCCACTTCTTCGCTTCCCTGTACGCCCAGTATCTGAGTTTATAAGTGGCAGTCTCACCATGATTTATGAGCGTCAGCACGAAGACAGCAGTATCCCCGGCTTCTATCATCTGACCCGGGAAATCGCACCTTATCTCCATTCTCGTATCCGCAGCTTCTGCTTGTGCTGCCGCAGGAGAAAATAGTGGAAGAGAAGCTAAGAACAGGATAAAGATTACTACTAATTTCTTCACTTCTGCATTCATTTTTCCCCGTTTTCCTCTTTACATTTTTTAGCGTATCTGAAGTATATTGTTTCTTTGGTAACGCTTTCTTTTTGGAAAAAAGGTTTTTTAGCGTATATCCATCCTCATGAATTTTATGTATGCTATTGCAAAGAATACTAGTGGGAAGATAATGAGCGCTAAGATGTTCTTCCAGACTCGTTCAAGTACGTCTTCGCTTGTTGTTTCGCTACGATATCCCGGTCCGAACATAGGGACATTGCCATTCTTACTGAGCACTGCGGAAGAAACGGTGAGATAATTGGTCGTTGGTACGATAGTGAGTATAGCATCATCTATTCCCCTACGTTTCTGCCAGTATGCGTTTGATTCCTCTTCATATAGCTGCCACTCCTCTTCATCCAGTGGAACTTCCCGAATGACGATAGGTTCTTCTGACTCCGTTTCTTTTACACTCGGTGGTGGGACTTCATGCTGGAACATAGGCGGTTCGGGTGGATCACCAACCACGCTTTCTGCGACTATCCCACCGACCATAGGCACGAAGAAGGAGATTGCGAGGAATACAATAAGAGCATAAATGAGCGACTTGCCACTACTGTCCGAAATCGTGGACGTCATAAGCGCAATCGAGAAGTAGGTGAGTAGGCATAGAACCGAAACCAGTCCGAACAACGCAATCCGGCAGAGCTCATCGAGGTCAGGCACGATGCTAAATAGGAGAAGCATTGCAACGGAAATAAGAAGTGCAATGCCAATAGCAAACGTGAGCGCAAAAATACCGCCCAGCGCTTTACCGTTGATTATCTCATCTCGGAATAGCGGATGTGACAGCAGCGATTTTAATGAGCGGCTTTCCTTCTCGCGTGATACTAAGTCAAACCCCATCGCAATCGCAAGTATCGCACCGAGTGACACCATCTGAAAGCTCATTACCTGGAATATGAGCAGTATTGATGGCTTTTCAGACATATATTCGGACTCTATGGTAATACTCGTCCCGCCTGCCTTATCCTCCGTAATCTGCGATATCTGCTCTTTGTAACTTTCCAGCTCATTGTTATAGTTGTCTATGCCCTGGTGCATAGAATACGCCGAAATGATAAGGAACAACCCCAATATAACAATGAATTTCCTGCTCGTCAGGTGGTCAATGAACTCCTTCAGTGCTACGTTGAACAATCCCTTTGCTTCCATTTTTTCGCTTTCACCTCTGATAAACAGATAAAAATACGTCTTCAAGTGTTGGCTCTTCCATCCTCATCTCTCTTATCCTCACTCCTTTCTCAAATAGCAGGGTCGAGACGTAATCCCGTATATCAGATTTAGCCTCGATAATTGCCCTTCTTTTCGTTTTGTCGTATTCCACGTTTATTATCGCCTCGTGTCTAATTTCGGGCAATTGCTCTATCGTCTCAACGATGATTCTCCGGTTCTCTGCTTTGACACGCCCGAAATCATTTTTTAGCTCTTCTAACGTCCCTCTTGCAATCAATTTCCCCTGTGAGATAATGCCGAGGGTCTTACAGACTTTACTCACTTCTGACAATATGTGTGAAGAAACGAAGATCGTCGTCCCTGCTTCGGATAGTTGCGTTATCAGCTTACGATACTGAAAAACGCTTTCGGGGTCAAGATTTGCGGTCGGCTCGTCTAAGAATAATACCTTCGGATCGTTGAGCAATGCCTGTGCGAGCCCGAGTCGCTGCATCATTCCCCGGGAGTATCCACCCACTTTTTGGCTTACGCCGTCAAGTTGTACTAACCCAAGCAGTTCTTCGATTCTTGCATTCCTATCGTGCGCATCCATGTTATAGAATCGAGCGAAGTAATCGAGATTTTGCTCCGCGGACATATTGCCGTAAAATCCAACGTCCTCAGGCAGGTATCCGATAATTTCCTTCACTTTAAGTGGATTTCTTGCTACTTCTATGTCATTTATGAAGCACTTGCCTTCTGTGGGTTCGACCATACCTACAAGCATTAGTATTGTCGTGCTCTTGCCCGCACCGTTCGGACCTAAAAAGCCGAATATGTCGCCTTCTGCTATCTCTAAATCCAAACGGTTCACCGCTTTCTTTCCATTATACGCCTTCGTAAGGCTTTCTGTTTTTATCAATTTTCATCTTTACCTGTTGTTTCTTGGGTAAATATTTGTATAGCGTCTAAACTTTGTCCTGATATCAAAAAAGTTCATTGGCTTTTTAACTTTCTCTTCACGCGACACTTTACCACAAATATTCACCTTTTTGAGACAGCTTACTGAGGACATATTCCATTCCCGGAATAAACAGTTTTTTCACTTGTTTTTTCATCTCAAAGCAGGCGGGATATTCTTTAAACTTTATAACTGGAGAGGTTACCACTGCTTTTATGGAAGTTTAATGCGATGACTGATGATGAGGCAGAGATGATAAGACTGGAAGAAGAAATAAAAGATTGTAGACTTTGCGAGCTGTGGAAGACGCGAAATAATCCAGTGGTGGGAGAAGGCTCGCTATCCACGAAAATAATGTTAATCGGCGAAGCACCGGGTTACTATGAAGATTTAAAAGGCAGACCATTCGTGGGTAAAGCAGGCAAGATACTCGATGAGTTACTGGATTCGTTAGGGCAGGGAAGAGCCGAGGTGTACATAACCAATATTTTGAAATGCCGCCCACCGGGAAATAGAAATCCCGCCGCTACAGAGATAAAAGCATGCACCCCTTATTTAGATGCACAGATGAGCATCATTGAACCCGAGGTAATTGCCACATTGGGTAACTTCCCTTTGACTTATATCTTCGCTAAATTTGGCTTGAATCCAGATAAAATAAGTAAGATACACGGGAAAGTCTTTATGGTGAGCACTATTGCAGGCATTAAAAAAGTTGTGCCACTTTACCATCCCGCAGTCGCTACATACAATCCAGGGATGAAAACGACCCTGATTGATGATTTTAAGGTGCTCGCGGAATGTTTTGTGTAAATATAACTCTTTTGTTATTGCACCATGTAGTTATAACCTTATTTGAAGTTCCTATGTTCTGGACTGAATTGCGTATAACATCAGGATTAATAGTGAAGTTTTTTGCGTAGCAAAAAATTTGAATGGAAGAAACTGCAAGTTTCTGGAATCTTTTAATCCTTGTTAAATTCTCCCGATGGGACGAGGAATAGCAGCAAGCGGTTTTACGAAGTTAATAAATTCCGAGGAGTAACATATTGAACCCTAAAAGCAATTTCCAATAATCTGGAGCGTAAATCCAATAAATAAACATATGATTCCTATGATGCCATAAATTCGATCTGTTTTAAATGATTTTACTAACTCTTCGTTTATCTTGTCCATACATCCCTCCTTAATAAACACCGCTCCACATACCAAATAGGTAGATAAATCTTTAATTTGAGAATCGCTCTTAATTAATAATTTAGCCAATAGTATCGCTCCTAAAGCATCAAACAATAATCCAACTACATTAGCTCCTAAAGCATCAAACAATAATCCAACTACAAATAATCCAACTACAAGTATACTCATGAGAATTTTGAAAAACTCCCCCCTAAAGAAAATAATTAAGGGATTACATAATCGGCGGAAGATGATGAAATAAATCATGGGAAAAAAGATGCGCAAATTGCACTCTAAAACGCTAAAAAAGTAAAGTTTATATGTTGTTAT
>JAPWVK010000203.1 GCA_029241965.1 Candidatus Methanophagales archaeon | reverse complement strand
CCCACTGTTCTCTGATACTCGTATCCAACATCTGGCTCAATAGGTTCAACTTCAGCCACATTTCCGTACCATTCGCCACCATAGTAATAAGCGGTTTTGTACCTTCCGTCAGGGCCTGGGATATACCTGAGAACCTTATCCCAATTCGCTGGATTGTCTTCGAATACCCAATCGAGCGTGTCAGTCCCTGTTTCTTCATCCATCTCAAACGGCGTTGAAATTAGATTCTTACCCTCGTATATCGTGATATTAATTGTATATCCCCAGAAGAACTTTTTATTGAACCGGTCGTTATGGTTTGCAAGTAGTTCCGCAGCATTCTTCGCTTCTTTGTCGCCCACGCCGGATGCAATCCATATCGTTTGACTTTCGTCATCCCATGTATCATCCCATGGCTCTGCGTTGTTGTATGGATTATCGCATGCTTCAACCACGCCACCGCAATCGAAAGTCGCGAGCTGACAGTCGTTCAACCAGTCGTCAACCATCCAGTTTGTGTCGTTGAAATACACAGGCATACCGACCTCGGTGTGATGGTCATTTAGCTCATCTATGATATTGTTGTTGGATTGCGTTCCCAGTAATATCAGGTGGTTATTTTGCTTTTCCGTACCTGTTACAGATGCAGTTGTCTTTACGTTTACGGTTGTCACACCTGCACTGCTCAGACTGCTCTGGATAGCAGTAGCTAATGCTGCGTAATCGCCGCCCGGGTCAGTGCTCGGATACACGATTGTCGTAGCCCAGACATCGCCGTTGAAGCCATGCTTGAACGGCTCCGGGTAGCCCATGATTGATCGCGGTCTGAAGTGTGTTGTTATGTCCCCCGCATTTACGCATTTCTGGATGTCCATCTGCATCTTCTCTCCATCTTCGAAGTAGTACTCGTCCATCAAGTCTATTGTGGAAAATCCTATTCCGTTCACAAAGTTGTACCACCAGAGTCCTTCGCCCGGTATACACGTCTCTGTCTCGTCATTGCTCTGATTCATATACCACGTACTCGTGCCCTTGTTTACAGTTCGGTTTATGCCCCACACGTACGGCGGCTCGTGACCTGGACCGGGAATGGCATCTGCCTCACTCGTAAGAAGTTTGATTGGTGTGGTGTAGTTGGTTACGACTTTGTTGGTCTCAAACATCTTCACCGTGTTGTAACCTGAAAGCTGTCCGGTATAGTCAGACCAGTTACCAAAATGGTGCGTTACCTTCAACTCGACTTCTATCGCGTGGAACGTTTTTGATTCAATGTTGTTACCTTCATCGGACTCGCCAACGGTATAACCTGAATCCAACTCCACTGTTACATCGTAATCAGAGCAGTGTTCAAGGTCATAAGGTGGCTCGAAAGTAAGCTCTCGTTTTGCCTTCGCGCACACAGATGTTGATTGGGTACCTGTCCAAAGCGGAGCACCGTTCTTCTGCATCGTGAGTTTTACATTAAAATTACTACTTATATCTACTTGTCCATCATTGAACACCGTTACTACTATGTCGGTCTTGTTACATTGCCATGCCGGCGAGAAGTCCATTGCTGGAATAAGGTCAGGTAGTCCTGTTTCTGCCAATACCGTCTCAGTCTGGTTCCAGTAATTGTTACCTTCTTTTGGACCTTCATTCACGACATTTCCAGAATCCACGAGCACGCTCAGTGGATGAGGTCCTGATGTCGTTGGAGTCCACTGGAATGTTGTCCATTCCGATTCGCCTTCATCTAAAGCACCCATTGTATTGGTCTGCACTGCGATGTCATTATCGTAGAGAGTGACACTGAAGCTGCTGCCCGTTGGCAAATCACCATCGTTTAATATCTTCGCCCTGACGTCGTATTCATGATCTTCTACGAACTCAGTTGGTGTCTGGCAATAACACGAGCCATTGAGATGGTCAATTTTTTTATCTACTACCTTGAGGTCTGGGAAGAACTGTGGTGCATGTTCTGCCAGCACTGCAAGGGCTGGGAATATAGACCCGGACTCCTGGTCCCATATCATTTTGTTGTTGCCAGGTGGATTTATGCACGATGCAGGCACGTTATGCTTGGTCAGGTCATCACCGATTCCACTTGGGAAGCGTTCGAGTTCACAGCCATTAAAATCTATACTTATCGGGTCGTCAGACCTCATCATCGCCTGCCATAGTGTGTGGTTCGCGCTCTGGTTTATAGGACCTGTAAACAAAGCCTCTGGAATAACAGGATATTCGGGCTTGCTCAATCCCTGGTCAACCCAGTAGCGTATTTCAGGTTGATTTTGGTCTTCAAAAACGACTACCAGAACCATCAACATCACCCTTCCGTCCCAGGTCGTTGAACCATAATCATTGGTATGTATGGTCGCATTGTTATAGCCCGGAGTTACATAGGGGGTCACGTTCCAGTACAGCCAGTGTGTGCCATAACCGCACTGATAGAACCCATCGTCCATAGTTTGTTCACAATTGTTCGGGTATCCATGTGCCGCCTCCATATGAGGACAGTAAATACCTGTGGGGTGGTCCCAGCATTGACCCGTTGCATTACAGAAAGTCATGTTCGCACCGCCGTACCTGGGTTGACTGCCGCCCCAGACATGATTGTATAGCCTTGCCCACTTCACCGTTCCAGTCGCATTCAGATAAAAATCCATCGTCACATGGTTTTCCGCGTAAGCCTGCCCGTTATCGGGAGTTGCTCCACCATCTACGAGCACAGTTCCATTTACCGTATCACTTACACTGCACCTGCATGGGCAGGGGTGGTAATTATACGGAGACCCACAGATGCAAGGGTCTTGTGCCATTGCCGGCATGCTGAATGCTGCTAATGCTAAAATTGCAATCGTTATCGTCGCTGTTGTTGCTATTCCTACTGTTATTATTCCACTCCTTCTTCTATTCATCTTTTCCTTTTCACCTCCTAATTTTGGGGCATTTGTATAGCGCCCTTCCCCTGCGCTACCAAAATAACTTACTCTCTTCTCATTTCTAATTATTTCCATCTTCTTTCTTACCTCCTATCTTTTGGGATTTTTTTAATTTCCCCCATTGCGCCCTCATGGATTCGCATCACGTGAGGGGCATAGTTTTTACTTTTGAGGTCTTTGCCCTTGTTCCCTCACATATATCCCCATTACCATCTTACTTTAACGTAAGATATTCAATTTTTTTATCATCATTAATAAACTGATTTTCGGTTTTTATACGCGATGTACAAAAATATATACCATAAGTATGACAAAAATCTTCACTTTTAATATAAAAAGCGACTGACGATTTGCAGCTACGCAACAAAGAGGCTGCGTAACCTTCCTCTTTACGGTGTTTCACGCTTTTTGCTTCTGTTTTCATTGCCTTCTCCCTCGTCACCCTTGCTCCATTTAAGCAAGATTGCTTTTGGTGTCTATCACATTATTACATTCATTAATAAAACCATTTCCGCTTTTTTTCTGTTTATATACTATTAATCGAAAGTATTAAATCTAATGATAACAGTTAAGACACATTTTAAAATTATTATTATCAGATTTAGAGTACATATTAAAAATATAAGACATTTATTAATAATAATATTCGAGTAATGTATAAATAATAAAACAATACCGTTAATGCTGATGCAAATGCACAGAATAATAGCGAAAATCATGTAATAGAAACAGTCCAACAATCAAAAAACGCGCTAATAAGCTCAAATAGTGCTTAAAATTCAAAAAGCAAAATTTTAGTGCTAAAATCAATTGTAGGAAAGTCGCGATAGGGATGTTTAAACTACCATGTCACCAACATTTTTATCTCCTTCTTAATAGTATGAACATGATAAGACGGTATTTGTGTATAAGTAGAGATAAAACAATTATAACCCAAAAAGATACAGATGGTGCCGCAGCAGGCTTTAGCACTTCTATTTTTTAAGGGGCAACGTAAAACAGACCGTGCAGCCCTTACTTTTTTCCGATTCTATCCAGATATGCCCCCCATGCACCCCTATTATTCTCTTCACGATGGCGAGACCGACACCTGTGCCCTCTTCATTCTCCACTATCTGGTAAAACAACTCAAACACCTTCTCATGCTGGCCCGGGTCAATTCCAATTCCGTTATCTTTCACAAAAAACACGGCATCTTCAATGCGATAGCCAATCTCTACTTTCGGCTGTGCTTGTTCACCCATGTAATTTATACTATTCGCTATCAAGTTTACCAGCACCTCAACTATCCTCATCCGGTCTACATGGACCGTAGGTAAGTCCGCAGCTACAGATATTTCTACGCCACTCAATTTTATTTGTTCTAATGTCTGCACCAGTGCTATCTTGGACAATTTCACCAAACGGAACGTCTTCTGGCGGGTTCGTCACACGACCAATGCGGGAGAGTTCAAGTGTCTCATGCAAAAGGCGTTCCATCTTCGTTGCTGAGCTCTCTATATTTTTTAGATGTACCTCCACTTCTTTCGTTTTCGATTCACCTAAATCGTTTCGTAGCATGCTCACAAATCCTTGAAGCGTAATAAGTGGTGTCCTGAGGTCGTGTGATACGGTATAAACGAACCGCTCCATCTCGGCGTTCTTAGCCTCAAGCTCCTTTATAAGCTGCTCACGTTCCTCTTCTGCTCTTCTCTTATCTTCCCGCAGCCGGTAAGTATCAGAAGCTCGTTCAATTGCTGCCAGCAACTTCGCTATATCCAGAGGTTTCTCGATATAGCAAAATGCCCCTGCTTTTAACGCTTCTATTGCCGTTTCCTTCGATGCAAAAGCGGTGATTATGATGGCCGCAGTCCCCGAGTTAAGTGCCTTCAAACCTTTTAATACTTCAATCCCTGAAATGTCGGAGAGTTTCAAGTCTATCAAACAGATAGGCGGCTTCTTTTCCTCTGCAAGTGCTAAAGCTTCTTCCCCCTTACCCGTAGTCTTTACCACGTATCCTTCATCAGAAAGAATATCGCTTAGCGTCTCACGCATTTCTGCGTCATCCTCACACACGAGAATTGGTAGCTCTTTTTCCATACCCAACTGTTTCCCGTTAACCTTTTATCCCGAGTTATATATTATCAGGATTTATCAACATCTGCGCATCGTTACATCCCTATTCGTCCTTGCTGGTCCCAAATAAGCCAATAAGAACCCACTTCTTGTATCATTCCCGCGAATTCCTGGAAATCTGCGGATTTTAGAAGATAACTGTTAGCGTAATTACGATATGCCTCCGTCTCATCCTCTTCATTTTGGGAAGAGGTAATTACCACAACCGGGATACTCTTCAACTTCGCGGATTGTTTTATTTTCTTCAGCACTTCCTGACCATCGCGTTTGGGCAGCCGCAAGTCGAGAATAATCAAATCAGGACGAGGGCTCTTCTCTTTATCCTCGTATTTTCTATGGTGAAAGAGATAATCCAGCGCTTCTTCTCCATCGGCAACCCAGAAAATCTTTTGGGGCACTTCTACATCTCCGAGAGCCCGCATTATGAGCTTTGCATGCCCTTCATTATCCTCCACAAGCAAGATTATTATCTGTTTCCCCGTCATGTTTGAATTTACTCAAACGTCATTTATTCACCGCCCTATTTATATTTTTCTATTTTTTCCTGTTTTTTTACCGCTCCTTGCGCTCGACCACAAAAGTAAAAGTATCCTTCCCCTTAGATGAGAAGACCATAACAGTTGAGAGAGATGTTGAAGAAGACGAAAACGTTACCGCAGCGGTAATCCGCCTGCTTTCCGAGATTGCCATCTTATCCTGCAGAGAGGAGTGCAAAATGGGTTTATCCAACACGGCAGCCCCGCGTAAAATTCGTGGAGCGATATGCAAAATCAATGGAAGAAGCGGAAGCAGCAGCAGAAGAGGAAAAGCAAGAAAGAAATAACGATAAAGTTGCAGATGTGGAATGGGAAGGCGGTAAAAATAGGTATATTTATAATAGTACACAAATATCTTTTATGGTGATGACAATGCGTTCTGATATACTAAAAGAGGCTATAGAAACTTTACCGCACAGAGCTTTATTAATGTCCGCGGGCTTAAAGCAAGAAGATTTTGAGTTGGACAAACCTTTTATCGGTGTTGCAAACTCGTACAACAATATTATACCCGGGCATATTCACTTGAATGAGCTAACGCAAGAGGTGAAGAGGGGGATTAGAGATGCCGGCGGCGTTCCTTTAGAATGGGGCGTGCCGGGTGTTTGTGACGGCGTTGCGATGTTTGTGGAGATGCGGCTGTCACTTCCCAGCAGGGAAAATATCGCAGACAATATCGAGATAATGACGCTTTCACATTCGTTAGACGGCTGGGTTGGCGTGACAAACTGTGATAAGATTACACCGGGAATGTTGATGGCAGCGGGGCGTCTTAACATACCCGCAATTATGCTTACCGGAGGACCGATGAAAGCGAATGTCATAGAAGGGCAGAAGCATCACCCTATTGAGGGGTTTGGCGTCGTTGGTCAGGTAAAAGGCGGTGTGATGACAGAAAAAGAAGCGCGAAAAATGCTGCCTCTTATGGTTTGCGGTGCAGGTTCGTGTGTCGGGCTTTTTACTGCAAATACAATGGCTGTTGCTACCGAGGTACTGGGCATGTCACTAACGAACTGTGCCACGACATTAGCGATAGACCCGGAGAAGAAGAAACAGGCGTATGAAACCGGTAAACGAATTGTTGAGCTGGTGAGAGAAGATATTACGCCAAGAAGCATAATGACAAAGAACGCTTTCGAAAACGCTATCAGAGTAGATATGGCAATGGGCGGGTCCACAAATGCCGTTTTGCATATCCCTGCGATAGCCCGAGAAGCGGGCGTTGATGTTAATGTAAATATGTTCGATGAGATAGCAAGAGAAACGCCGAATTTGTGTAAGATAATACCAGCGGGAACGGATGAGATGGCGGATGTTGACCGTGCAGGAGGCGTTCCTGCGGTTCTTAATCGCTTGAAAGATATGCTAAAACATTCACCAACGGTAAACGGAAAATCAATAAGGGAGATAGCGGAAGGAGGAAAAGTGCTGGATGATGACGTTATCCGAACTCTGGATAATGCTTATTTCCCTGAAGGAGGGATAGCGGTATTAAAAGGGAACATCGCAAACAGCGCGATAATAAAGCAAACCGCGGTTGGCAAAGAGATGATGGTTCATTCAGGTCCTGCTAAGGTGTTCTATACAGAAAAGGAATTGTTGGATGCGATAACCCCTTACGGGGCTTGCGGGGTCGCGGGGCAGAGCCTCACAGGAGCGAAAAGGATTGCAGAAGGAGATGTTGTCGTGTTGCCGTTCCAGGGACCTGCGGGGGCACCGGGAATGCCGGAAATGCTGACGCCTACTGATGCGATAATGGGTGCAGGGTATAAAAAGGTGGCATTAATCACAGATGGTAGATTCTCAGGTGGCACTACCGGTCCTTGCATCGGGCATATTGAGATGGAAGCGTATAACGGTGGGGCAATCGGTGCGATAAAGGATGGGGATATAATAGAGATAGACATTCCGAACAGGAAGCTGAACGTTAGGTTGAGCGATGCAGAGATTAAAGAGCGGTTGAAGAAAGTTGAAGTACCCGAACGAAAACTGACGCCGTTGTTGGAATCATATCGGAAGAAGTTTACGGGGGTTAATTGTTATGGTGAGAAGGTAGAGGCGTGAAGTGATGGTTATTTCAGGTTTTTGCCCTTTATAGGTTTTTTCGTCAATGTTTTGCACATAAAAGAAGTTGCTGAATGCGCGGGGCGAGACAAGAAGCTAAGCTGCTCTGAGTTCCGTTCCGAGACAAAATCGATAGCCCCTCTCCAATATATTTTTAGTAATTGTTTAGCTAACCACAAGATTACACAGATTTCCACGAGAGAACAATGATTGGAATCGGTTTTTAGTACTCTATTGGCGATTATATCGAATAGTCCCGCCCACCCCTACTAACCCTCATTTCTTGTGTTAATCTTG
>JAPWVK010000202.1 GCA_029241965.1 Candidatus Methanophagales archaeon | reverse complement strand
CCAATATAGCGTATGAATTTGCTAATAACCTTTTTTCCTTGTCTTATGGATTTATATTCCGCCAAGTATACGCGATTGCCTCGCTTGTGTCTTTTGATTGCCATGTAGGTGTTATGACACCTACACATATATAAACTTCACTGTTGAAAAATATCGCAAATAATGAGTCTAATAGCACCAATATTGTATAAGAATGGATTTTTAGCGCGCATTCGATGATGTGTAGGTGGCACATCTAATTCTGTTCAGGTGTGTAGACTCAGCTTGTAGCGCAACAGATGATGCCCCCATGATATTCGCTCCTAGCTTGAGGCTCAACGCATACGGCACCGGTCTCAGCTCCTGCCTCGGCGTCATCTCCTCGCCTCCGACTGTTATCCCAAGCCACAGCCCTCGACCGTCAAAGTGTTCCTGATCAAAATCTATATTCGTATTGAACAACCCATCGTTAACATCTACCGAGTGCGAATCCGTAGCCAGCGCCGAGCCTCCGGAAGCGACTTCGTACAGCCCGAAGATCATGTTGTACGTACCGCTCAACGGCTCGCCTGCTGTGTCGGTCAGCCGACCCTGGTAGTTGATGCTCGAGGTGGTAACAGCCGAAGCTGTCATACCTTCTGCATTTTGGTCACTCACTCCACTGCCCGCTGCTGCGAATGCAAACGCAAATGTAAGAATTGCTATCGCTGCTATTACTCCTATTCTAAAAAACCTTTTATTTATGTCCATTTTTTAGTTTTCCTCCCATTTTTTTTTGCTTCTCTCTTCTACCTCTCACTTTTTCTATCTTCAAGTGATGGGTGATGAGAGAAGTATGAGTATATCGGTTCTCATTACGTTTAAATTTTTCGGTCGTGCGAAGAGAGAAATCGGGTTTTAATAAGATGTAAACTCGTAAAGAGAATGTGTCGTGCAATAGTTGTCTATGCAAAGTTTCGAATAAATGTTTATTCTTGCGTAATCACCAAGTAATTTTATACTTCACCTGATACAACAAGAAAGTATAATATTCAACTAAAATTAATGTATTTGTTTAGTTAACCACAAGATTACACGGATTTTCACGACAAAATATGACGCTGTAAGAAATAAGATGCAAATCTAATTGATACCCTGTGTCTCGTATCATCTTCTTGTGTTAATCTCGTGTAATCTCGTGGTTTTTTTTCGCCCCAGCTATACAAATACTAAAATCCTATATGAATCCCCTCTCCGCCAGTACCTCTGCATTCAATATGGATGCCCCCGCCGCGCCTCTTACGGTATTGTGACCCTGTACAATGTACTTTACTTCATTCTCCAGTTGGCCTTTTCTTACTCTACCTACTGATATGCTCATCCCTCTACCCGCATCCCGGTCTAACTTCGGCTGCGGTCTATCCGGCTCATCACGCAGTATTATTGGCTTTTCCGGTGAGAACGGCGTTTTTATGTCCGTGGTAAAGTTCTTAAACGCTTTCTTTACCTCTTCTTCACTCACGTTTTCCTTGAACTTCACCCATACCGCTTCTGTATGTCCATCAATGACAGGAACTCGATGGCAAGAGGCGCATATACTGAATGCTGCATTTCTTATCTCAGAACCCGCAAGAGTGCCGAGTATCTTAAGGGGTTCACTCTCCATCTTTCCCTCCTCACCCCCGATAAACGGTATCACGTTATCCAGAATTGCCATAGAAGGCAAACCTGCGTATCCCGCACCCGATACCGCCTGCATCGTTGCGACCCGCACCTCTTCTATCCCAAAACGCATCAACGGCTTCAAACTCAGGGTCATCACGATTGTCGAGCAGTTAGGATTTGTGACAATGAACCCATCCCAGCCGCGATTCGTTTTTTGCACCTCGATTAAACCAAAATGATCAGTATTTATCTCTGGAATGAGTAGAGGCACATCCTTTTCCATTCTGTGTACCGATACATTACTTGAAACTGCATAGCCCGCCTGTGCACATCTCTTCTCCACCTCGCTTGCTATTTCGCCAGGCAACGCAGAAAACATGATGGCTATATCATCATTTGACGTACCTATATTGTCCATAGATTTCACTACCATTTCCGCTGCTTCCTCCGGCATCTCAGACGGGAGGAACCACTTCGATACCTCTTTGTAGTTCTTACCTGCACTCCGCTCAGAAGCGAAGAGCGCACCGAGCTTAAACCACGGATGCCCGTCCAGGAGCTGCACGAATCGCTGCCCCACACTTCCCGTTGCACCTAATACCCCTACTTTTATTTTTCTCATACGTCCCCTCCAATAATCCTTCTTTGGGAATAGAATTAATAAATTATTAATCGCTTAATATATTATGGTGGGCGGAAATCATAAACATTAAATTGGAACTCCTTCTTTTTGTACAAAAAACAAATATGTGCAATTAGGCAACTAAAGAAAAGAGTAATGGCGATAAAAAAGATGCCACAAGTCAATAATTAGAAAGCATACGAAGCTGCATCGTTATCCGTAAAAATCTCCTTTATTTTGCTTATCCATTTTTTTTTGATTACATTGCCGTTGACTTATTTTCTGATTTTTGAAATCTCATTATCTGTGTCTAAACAGTTCAAAAGAGTTCATCTGACTTAAGAGTTCATTAATCGAGAAATTCTCTTCCGTAATCATTTTCTCAGCCTCCACACACAGGTAGGAAAACAGCCAACGATTTCCCGGTATCTTGCGAAGAAACGATTTTTATTTTCCCCTTAGTACCACGGCAAACTTCATATTCCACCTTCCATTTATTTTTTATGTGACTTAAAAATGAACGGACACGAGGCGTGGGAAAGAGGTTTTAAGAATTGCAATTTGTGTGAATGGAACTGTAGAGTTAACAGGTTGGAAGGCGAACTTGGCGTTTGTGGTGCTGGTATGCCAGAGATTGCCTACTGTAACCTTGCACAGGTTCTTCAGAGTTATTCGGTGACGATGCTCGGATGCAGCTTCAAGTGTATCTATTGCAATGCGTACCGGCTTTCTCAGTATCCGGGCAGCGGATGGTTCTATCGAGGCTATGTAAGCCCATTGGAGCTCGCTTCTGAGGCTATTTACCGGATTAATTCGCGAGAGGGTAGAGCGATGGGCGTTGATAAGATTAGTTTCACAGGCGGAGAGCCAACCATTCACTTACCGTATATAAAGAAGGTAGTGGAAGAAGCGAGGAAGAAGATGCCTGGGTTGGGAGTGGGTTTTGCCACAAACGGGTTCGCAAGTTTGGGGTCCCTTAAACAGATTATAGACCTTTGCTCTTACGTTACGTTCGAGATAAAGGCATTTAACGATGACACGCACCGAGCAATAACAGGAGCGCCGGTCGAACCGGTTCTGCGTAATGCTGAATACCTCATCAGAAACGGTAAAGATAAGATACGTGCTTTCAGAACGGTTGTGATACCTGGGATAAATGATAATGAAATAGTAGAGATAGCAGAGTTCCTCGCTGCTATTGACCCCTCGGTGCCGCTACGTATTATACCCTTCAGACCCAGTTACATCTTATATTACCATCCGGGACCCACGAAGGCGCGAATGGATGAAATAGGAAAGGCGGTTTTAAAAACAGGTCTTGAGGATGTGTGGTGGAGCGGGTACTATCCCGTAGATGTGCCCGAGCGTGTGAAAGAGATAGCGAAGGGGCTAAAGGGTACAGAAGGTGCGAAGATTGCCTTCGCATATTCAAGGCTTGCGGGTTGCATTAACGAGGATAGGATCTGTGGTGAGTGCCCGAAGAAGTTGAATTGTCCGGAGGGGTTGAAAGAGCCGTGGTTGTTAGATGTGGATTGAGGTTTTGGTCTAACTGGAACTAACTTTACTTTCTAATAGAGAAAAAATTTAAAAGTAAGAAATAGCTACATCTACATTAGAGGAGTAAAAAGTGACAAATAACGATGTTCCGGTTCTGAACATAATAGACAACAGCCCTGACAGGGAGCTAATAAAGGTCTTGAAAGACCAGATAAGGCGGTCAGAAGAGGCTAAATTCGCTATTGGATATTTCTTTCTAACAGGGTTTTCTTTGGTAGAGAGTGATTTCCCGGATAATTATGATAATTCGCCATTTCTGAAGATTGTGATGGGAAATGAAACTACGTATCCGACAAAAGAAGAATTGGTCGCCGGTTATAAACTGAGAGAAGTGTTTAAGCAAAGAATGATAGAAGATTTGCAAACGAGGAAACTGAGCGAAGAGCAGATAAAACAATTGAGGACTTTAAAGGACTTTGTTGCCAATAACGTAATAGACGTGAAACTATACGAAAAATCAAGGATGCATGCGAAGTTGTATTTGTTCTTAACCAATCAGGAAGAGAGATATGCATCGCCTGGATTAGCGGTTGTTGGCTCATCTAATTTCACAGCCGAAGGGCTTACAAAAAATAAGGAGTTAAATGTATTGCTTACATCGAGAGAGGAAGTGCTTTATTTGAACAAGTGGTTTGATAATCTCTGGGAAGAAGCGTTAGAATTCCGGGAGGATTTGTTAAAGGTAATAGATTTCTCTGGGGTATTGCCTGAAAGTCCTTATCCGCAGATTGGCGAGTTGATAGACTCGCAAGTTTTGTTTAAGTATCTGGTGTACAGGTGGTTTGAGGGACGGGTTTTGAATTTGCTCAAACGAGATATTCTAATGGAATTTCAACTTGTAGGGGTTGTAAATGCTGTAAACATAGATAATTTCTACAACGGTGTAATATTAGCTGATTCTGTCGGACTGGGAAAGAGTTTCATGGCGTCTGCGGTGATTGAAGAGTTTTTAAATGGAAAACATCCAACTTGGGTTGTTAGCAATGAAAAGGAACCTGCTGTATTGCTTATTTTACCGCCATCTATAATTTCACAATGGGAGGAACTCCTGATAGGACGAGTGGATGAAGATATAAAGGACAGATTATCTCACGGAGAGAAAATAAAAGTTGTTTCCGATTATTTCCTGAAGGACAGTTTTAAAAGGCTCATAAAAAATTACAACAATAACAAGGTTTACGAAATGTACGATGATTCCGGAGATAAACTTTTAGGCAGGGTTGCTTTTCTTTCTCTGGGTATCTTCCAAAACATGAAGGAAGGTGAATTAAAGAGGCTTGCGGAAGAATATGATTTGTTCTTGATAGATGAAGCGCATAAGTATAGAAACCAGAATACACACAGATGGAAAAATGTTAGAAAACTACAAAAGAAAAGCGATAACTTCCCAAATAAGTTTATGCTTTTGACTGCGACACCGTTGAACAATTCAATTAATGACATTTTCAATCTAATCAGACTTTTCAGTGATGATACTTTTGCGCCGTTCAGAATAAAAGGGATACCAATAACCGATTTAATAAAGAAGTATCGGGACCTGAAGAGAGATTTGAAAAAAAAGGACGATGATAAGATAAGGAAAGACCTGAAGAAAGTGGCAACAGAGATTAAGCAGAAGATACTTGATGAGATAATGGTTTTACGAACCCGAAGATACATCTTGGAACAGTTCAAGGATTTAAAAGTAAATGGGAAGCCACTGGTATTCAAAGACCCGAAACCTTACAGGCTTGATTATTCGCCCTTTTATACAAAAAACTACCGAGGACTTGTTGAACTGATAAGTAAAAGGATAGAGTGCATCTTGTTTGAATATACGAAACTGTATGGTGCGAGGTTTGTAGTGTTTGAAGGCGAAGGAGAGGAGGAGGAGAAACACTATGTGGAAATAGCAGACTTGTTTAAATTACTACTTGGGAAACGACTGGAGAGTGGTATATACCCGTTTGAAACGACTTTACGGCGAATTTACGAAAAAGAAAGAATTTTTTTTGATGTTTTCAAAACGCAAATGGATGCGATTTTAAGTAAAGAATCGCTGATAGACGCAATAAAAGAGGCAGTAGAAAAGGCAAAATTAAAGAAGGAGCTTGAAGAGGTATTAGAAGAGTATAATGCGGAAGAGGAAGACGAAGAAACATGGTTTGACCGTGTCGTAAAAATTCTTTTGGGTTACGCAGATGATTTAAAAGAAGAGGGTGAACACTGTTCTCATTTAGAATTATTAAAACTCGGCTTGAAGAAAGTTTTAGCTAATTTAGAGGCGGATTTGGGGCTGATGGACGAAATCCTTGAAAAGTTAAATGCGTTAAAGGAAAAAGGAAATGGCAAGAGCGATTATTTTTGGGCGGACCTTACCTTCAAACAGCAAAGATTGTTACCTAAAGGGTATTATAAGACACTTGGTGGAATTCCCCGGAAAGAGGATGACATCATAGACCTGGACATTTTTTGTTATCATAACGACCCAAAACTTGAAGCTTTAAAACAGGTCATTGGGGAGCCCTCTGTGAAATCAGAGAAACTGAAGACCTGAACAGAATTAGATGTGCCACCTACACATCATCGAATGCGCGCTAAAAATCCATTCTTATACAATATTGGTGCTATTAGACTCATTATTTGCGATATTTTTCAACGGTGAAGTTTATATATGTGTAGGTGTCAT
>JAPWVK010000201.1 GCA_029241965.1 Candidatus Methanophagales archaeon | reverse complement strand
CGGTAAGCTTCACGAATTTCATCACGGGTAGGTATATTCATCGCATTGTTCCTCCATCAATTGAAAGGTTTTATTTACAACTATTGGGATGGATAATATAAAGTCTTATCTGCAATAAATTCGTAGTGGGTGAGTAGTTACGATTATAGTATATTTAAAGACTTATTTCCGCCCGGGCTATTCCCTGAAAGCATAAATATATGGCTGGATATGGCCTTCATAGGCCTTGATAAGGATTATCCGGAAGCGAGTGTTATGATGCCAAAGAAGAAGCCGAGAGGCAAAGAATTGACGGCTGGAGAGAAGGCACGGAATAAAGCTATCAGTGGCGTCAGAGTTCGGGTAGAGCATGCGATCGCCGGAATTAAACGCCTGCGGATAACTACTGATAAGTTCCGTAACAAAACAGATTCTTTTAGTGATAAAGCCATGTTGATATCATGTGGGTTGTGGAATTATCATTTGAAGTGCCGCTGAATCGGAGGGGCGGGTAGTGAGTGGTACCTGTTTCTTCCATTTGTTGGCTATTTTGCAACAAGTCTAATAATTACCGCAAAAATAATAAATGGGTAAAAATAAGGGATGTGCCCGTAGATAGCTATAAAAAAGAGAATAACGGCTCTACGAGTGCGGTGTGCCGGAGCCATCCCCCGCTTCCGCTTCTTTTGTCCTGTCCGCTAATATATCCACAATCCTATCATCCACACCCATTGGCTTACCATAAATTAGTTCCACATCTCGTCCTATCTCTTCCCATTCACCCTCGAACGCTATTTTCAGCTTCTCCGGAATATCTTTGGTCGTATGCTCTCCGTCTGCCACGAAAACAGGCAGCGCCACTATCTTCTTTATACCACTCTCAGCAAGACTTCGCAATACCTCTTCAATACTCGGCGTATTCAATTGCATAAAAGCAATCTTTACATCTTTAAAACCCTCTCGCATCTCCAGCTTTTTTTGCAACCCCTCTAACACGTCCTTGTTATACGGCAGTGTGCTTCCATGACCGATCAACACGACAGCCAAGTCGTCTCCACTTCTTTCTACCCTCTTATCTGCTTCTTTTGTCATTTTCTTCATCTCTCCTGTGTTATTTTTCCTACACGCTTCTATTATTATGCTAATTAGACACAGCATAAAAAGCTTGCGTTTTTTTCCGATTAGCTGCGCGCGATTTATAAGATTCTTGAAAACCGTTAGTACCCGCTTAAAATCTGTTAATCCAGGTCAATATTCTATTTTAGCCGGCTTAACATCTCTCCAGTGATGGGACTTCCAACAGTTCTTCTGTTTTGTATATTTTCCAGCCATCACTTAATCGGTCGCCGGTTGTTGTGTTATGCTCAACATTATTGGTTGTTAGAAACACCACGGTATTGTTAGCCGGCGGTTTTGGCCGTATCCTGAGATACTCCTCAAACTGTGCAGGTAATTCATAACGAGAAAACGTGTCCAACAGCCTTCTAAGCCCTTTCTCATAGATACGATATGACACCTTAGTTTCCGCCGGTAGCACCTTTGCCAGATGATTAAATATCTCCCTTTTGGGTTCTGCTTGTGCAGCCACCATAACAAGTTCGATCTTCTCTTTTAAGGGCAGTGTCAAATGGTTTCCATCTATTATTTTTATCCGATCAGAAAGCCCCAGTTTCGCCAGCACTTTTCTTGACAATTCTGCTCGTTCGGGTTCCTGTTCTATCCCTATTCCTCTGAGTCCATACTGATGACACAGAACTATAAGGCTCATAGGCAGTGGTCCGCTTCCGAGGAACAGAACAGAGTCGCCTGGTTTAAGCCAGGAGCCCTGATATTCGGTCCTGGCAAGTTGAAGGTAGTTAGAGAAATAAGCGAAATTGTTGAGCGTTTCCCATGGGTTTCTGCTTACTATTATGGCTTTCGCCTGTTCAATCTCCAATTTAGCTGTGTACAAGCTCCTGAACCGGGTAATAGTATCAAATGCAGAGTTCAATCCAGAATTAGAGAGAACCTCTTCGGCGCGTTTATCACATACATCCAGTGCAATCAGATAGTCCAGTTGCTGAAAAACGCTCTTCAGATTATTCGTAGGGTCCCGATAGATTTCTTCATCCTTAAGATCACTGATAGAGGCATATATCTCCATGAGTTCTCCTGCTATTGGTTCTGCACAATAGCATATACTGTTACTCAGACATTCATCTTTATGAATTGCTGCCATAATACATAATATAAGAAGCCCATTATTTAAAGGCTGCGATATACGACTGTCAGTTTAAGAATGAAGACTAATCAACGCCTAATAATTAGGACTGAGCCCATATAAATGAAATTAAATGTCACCTTTTTTTGCTTCGTAACACGCATGAGATTTGGTAAAAACGAGAGTAGTTTAAAAGCGGTCAGACATGACAAAAAGCAGCAAAGACGTCCAAAAAAAAACAGGTTGTTACCTATTTGGGTATAACGGAGGGGTTACGTTCTGAACACGGAACAACCAAAAAGTTCGTTCGTGCTAATGATGCCCATATTTATCCTTCCATTTCCTTACCTCTGTATGCGTGTGCTCATGGATGTGCAGATGTATGTGCCCGCCTTCGGTCTCTATCACCTTTGTTATCCCCGATACTGCATCATCAAGCGACAAAGGCAATTTTTCGCAACCGAAGCCAAAACACCGCAACACCTCAAACAGCTTGAATACATCAGGAACATCCAGCTTGTTATGTTCCAGTAATTCACCATTGGAAAATATCTCGCGTGGCGTGCCCGTTTCTATTATCGTCCGGTTCAGCGCGTATATACGGTCTGCGAGTTCAGGAATGGCATTTACGTCATGCGTTGCGATTACCATGGTAATTCCTTCTCGTTCATTCAAGTCATTTAGTATTCCTATCAATTCTGTCCTGCTATATGGGTCAAGATTAGCAGTAGGCTCGTCAAGCACCAATATTCGCGGCTCCATTGCCATAACCGCAGCCAATGACGCTTTCTTCTTCTCGCCGAAACTGAGATGATGAGGCGCCCTGTCTTCAAAGCCCGAAAGCCCAAGCGACGAAATAGCCTTCGCCACTCGTTCCCGTACCTCATCTTCTTTCAGCCCCAGATTTATCGGACCGAATGCGATGTCATCAAAGAGGGTAGGCATGAACAACTGGTCGTCAGGGTCTTGAAAGACCATGCCTACTTCTTTTACTATCTCTGCTCGTTTCATCTTGTCCACGCTCTTACCGAATATTTCTATCTGGCCTTCGGTGCCGTGTAAAGTGCCATTGAGGTGCAGCATAAAGGTTGTCTTCCCGGCTCCGTTCGGTCCCACAATCACAATCCGCTCGCCTTCCTGGACTTCCATGTTTACGTTTTCCAGCGCTTTTGTACCATCTGGATACTTGTAACTCAGGTTTTTTACCGTTATTGCTTCTCGCATTTCTATTTAGCTCACCCCTGCAAAAGGTATTACATACAAAGAAACAGCAAATCCTATTATCAAAATCGCCCATATATAGTCACTCGCATGCATTTGGAACTCAACCAGCGTTCTTGGACTACCGGTATAACCCCTGGAACGCAATGCCTGATACACCCTATCCCCTCGCTCATAACTTCGGACAAAAAGCATACCCAGCGCTTTCCCGATCGTCTTCAGTGCATATAAGCTCGTCTTCAATTTGAAACCCCTCGCCACCATAGCCCGCCATGTTCTTTGAAACTCGACCACAAACACAAAGATGTAGCGATACGTGAACATGAACATTTGAACAAGCATGTTGGGCATTTTTAGCCTATCCAGTGCTTTTATTGTGATGTCAAACCGCGTGGTCGCGATCATCGGTAAAACAAGTATAACAGCAGAAATAGCCCTTACTGCTACTAAAATACCGTATTCGAGACCTTCGTATGTCATCGTTAAACCGTAGAAGCTGAAAATTTCTGTACCATCCACTGTAAAAGGCATGATGACGATAAACGGCACGACAAACAAAAAAACCCACTTAATATGCTGCAGAGCAAACCGAAGAGGTAGTTTTGATGCGATAAGAAAGAGGACAGCACCGATAAACCCGATAAAAGCTAATTTCAGGTCAGGCAGTAGAACGACCGCGAAAATAAGGATTAGAAATGCGATTATCTTTGCCCGCGGGTCAAACCGGTGCATTGGCGAATCGAGTGCTGAATACCTGTCAATCTCTGGATAATTTACCATTTCTAATCTTTCTCGGCCTTCCCGTATTTCTTCTTCTGCTTCCAGCCAATATATGCCATTGCAGCACCCGCAATGCCTATTAAATATCCAAAGCCAGCTATAACCCTTGTGTATAGCGGCATTTCTGGTACCGTTCCACCAGCACCTTCCTGACTTAAGTTTATCGTGGTTTCACCCTTATGACCCGGCATGTGTGTCGCATTCACGACCACTTCGTACTCTTCCATGCCTATCTTTGGTGGAAATCGGAACTTCCCTTCTTCGTCCGTCGTTCCTTCCACATACAAATTACCGTCTTCGTTGTACACCTTCACGTCTGCATCCTTGACGGATGTTCCACCACCAAAGTATGCCTCTATCTCTATTTCGCTTATCTTGTGAACCACGTGCATCCGATGAGCGCTCGCCACGCTTATGCACGACAGTATCAGAAACATTGTAAAAAAGGCAAACATCCATTCTTTTTTCATCTTCTCTCTCTCACCTCCTATTCCCTACTATTTGCTCCCTATATACTTCCTATTAGCTCGGGTTTTACTTTTAGCAGAAAAACCACGATAGAACCAGTAACTATCGCTTCTATTACTATTATGGGAATGTGCGCGATAGTAAGTGCAATAGCAATTTCAAAAAAAGCTTCCTTACTCGTAGCAATGAGGGCTACTGCTGTGAAGATTACTGTTAAAACTACTGCTAATCCACCAACGAGGGCACCAAATATCCCTGCTGAAATCTCATTCCGATTTGATAAGATACCTCCACACCCTGCTTTAAATATGCCACCGGCTATTAAAGCGGGTATGCCCATGTTCACCGTGTTTATCCCGATGGTAGTTATGCCACCATGCTGAAAAAGAACAGCCTGGAGGACTACCCCGATAAAAATGGCGGGAAAGGCGAATATCCCTAGTATTACACCCACTAAACCATTGAGTATAAAATGCGCACTTGTCGGTCCTACGGGTATATGGATGAGAGAAGCGACAAAAAATGCCGCGGTCATCACCGATAACTTCGGTATCTCCTCCTCTAAATTACCCTTCTTCTTGCTCCACCAGAGTGCCACTGCAAGCAATGCAATTGTGATTGCCCATCCCGCTGCCAATACAGGCAGAGATAATATTCCATCAGATATATGTACCATTTTCTTGCTTACTGCTCTCGCCTTTTTACCAGGTATACCACGATTAACAACCCAAGAATTGCGGGTATAACGCCAAATCCGGGTGCTTCTTTCGCAGCAGGTGCTTCCTTTGCTGTCGCAGGTTTCTCTTCTAATGCTTTTACACGGGTTTTTAGTTCTTCGAGTCCCGTAGGTACTGCTGCTGCTTCTTTCGGTGGGAACGCTTCCAGTACCGGTATTATGAACACACTTCTCTGCGTTAGCCCTTCTACCTCCGGACCATATGCACCAACAAACCATATCCCCGGTTCGTCAAGCGTATATGCAAATTCACCCGCCGCGTTCGTCTTTGTCACCCGCGTGAACATCATTGGTGGATCGTACGGGAACATATCTTCTGCTTCCCCTACTACTGCTACCCCCTCGGCTTCCGGATGGTACATCTCTACTTCCACATCGGCGTCCTGAAGGGCACTTCCATCGTATAATGCCGTTCCCGTGTACACAAAGCCCTCTTCTAAGCCGTAGGGTCTTGTGAACGGTACAATTTCCGCTTTTTCGCCAAGTTTCGCATCCCAACCGGACCATTCCTCTTCGCCGCAGTGAATGATTGCCTTCACATAATCCACCAATTTCTCGCCTGCGTCCTCGTATTTCGCAAAGACAACGGAATCGCCCCTTTGGTCAACAGTGAACGAAGCTTTGTATGCTACAAACGTTCCGGGATTTCCGTCTTCATCCATGCTATCAACGGTGACCTTTTCAGTCGTAAGTTGCTCAACCGTGCCGTCAGGTTTCATGACCGAGACTTCGGGTACTGATGCCATATTGAAGGATATGTGCTCGTAGGGGTGTCCATAGTATATACACTGTCTTAGTATCTCCAAGCTCTGCTATGTAGTCCTCAGGTGTCACATCCCATACGGTATCTTCGCTATCGCTGGGGAAGATCATCGTAAAGTGCGCACTCGCCATCCCAACAGCCCCGGCAAGGAGTATCCCGGCAAGTAAAATAGCCGCTATCGTTGCTACCTTTTCGTTTTTCATGGTATATACACTATAAAAAAACCACGCTCGCGCGGTATCAATTATTATCACCACCCAACTATATATCTAACTAATGCCCCCAGACATATTCACACCCGAAACGTGCCTCTTCCTCGTTCTCCTCTGTCTTACT
>JAPWVK010000200.1 GCA_029241965.1 Candidatus Methanophagales archaeon | reverse complement strand
TGCTTCTAATCTCTCTTCTTCCTCAGCATTCATAACGCATCACAAAGAATGCGTTAAATTATTTTGTCACCAAAAAACTGAACGATGTATTGACCCTTTATTTGTCAAATGAAATGGTGAACGATGTATTGACCCTTTCCATACATATGAACAACAAATATCCATGATGCTATTGAGTCCATCCCAGAACGAATACCCCAATAAAGGGGAATAAGTCCCAATAAACAAAAAGTGACGTATATAATTACAGTTAGCCATCTGCGAATCATTTTATCAAATAGCTCTCTATAAGTGCTTTCATATAACAAAATTTTTAGGTTCTTAGAGCTACAGATGTATGATTTTCTAACGTACAGCAAGCCCCAGCCTAATGTTATAATCAAGAGACCTGGAACAATATTGAAAATATCCAGTGAAATAACCCGGGCTTATTCATCATAATGCAAACGATTATATATACCAAATACCACTCGGCGAGAAAAATAAGAGTGCCAATCTCAGGAGAAACGTGAATAATAGAAGAGATTTTTTCAAGATAAAGCTTGTATTCTGCTATCCCACTTTCGCTATATTCATTCATACTCAATCCTTCTCCTTCTGGCCGTCCACGCTTTTTATGGGGATATCTTCGTGATACGTGAGCCAGTACGACCAGACTCGCTTTATAGTGGAGACACCTACCCGCATCTCACGTGCGATACTCCGTGTGCTCCCCTCTCGTATCTTGTGCCTTACGATGTATTTTACCTTTCATTCGGTCAACCGATCATACTTTCGTTTTACAGGGGTTAATTAACATCTTGTAAATATATATCGTTAAACATTTCGGAACTACACAATTCCCACTATCCAATCACCATTTTTTACACCGTGCTTTATCGCCCATCTCCTCCTCGATCCTCAACAACTGGTTATATTTAGACGTCCTTTCACTCCTCGCAGGCGCACCCGTTTTTATTATTTCCGCGTTTATTGCAACCGCGAAATCCGCTATAAACGTATCCTCGGTTTCGCCCGATCTGTGGCTGACTACTTTCTTGTAGCCGTTTTCATTCGCCAATCTAATGGTATCCAATGTTTCCGAAATACTACCTATCTGATTCAACTTAAGCAGAACCGCATTTGCCGCATTCTTTGTTATGCCCTCCTGAAGTCGTTTGATATTAGTCACGAAGAGGTCATCACCCATTATTATCTTCTGCGGCATCTTAGCCGTAATTTCAGCGAACAAGTCAAAAGATTCCTCTTCAAATGGGTCTTCTAACAGTTCTATCGGATATTTCGCTACGAGGGCTTGATAGTAGTCTATCATTTCAGAACCGTCTTTCGCCGTGCCATCAATCATGTACTTCCGGTTCCCCGAGTCGAAGAACGAAGAAGCCGCTGCATCCATGCCCAACCGTATCTCTTTCTCGGAATAGCCCGCTTCAGCTATCGCTTCTAATATCGCATCCAGAGACTGCTCCGTAGTCTTCATCGGTGGTGCATATCCGCCTTCATCGCCTACGTTCGTAGCTATCTTACCATACTTCTTCGCTAATACGCCTTTCAGTGCGTGATAGGTCTCAACACCTGCCCTCAAATTGTCACTGAACCGGTCAGAACCGGAAGGTAACAGAAGAAACTCCTGTATGCTCAGTTCGTTACCTGCATGCTCACCACCGTTTATCACGTTCATCATAGGTATCGGTAGTTCATACCGCAGCTCCTGCCCCGCGACATCCGCGCAGATATATTCGTATAGCGGTTTGTTTAACGAATCCGCAGCGGCTTTGCAAACCGCCATCGATATTCCGAGTATAGCATTCGCACCGAGTTTCGATTTGTTTTCCGTGCCGTCCAGTGCAATCAACCGTTCATCTATTTCTTCCTGTGCGAGCGCGTCCATACCTAATATTTCGGGCTTTAATATTGTATTCACGGCTTCCACAGCGTTGAGAACGCCCTTGCCATTATACCTGCTCTTATCTCCATCTCTTCTTTCCCACGCCTCTTTACTTCCTCTAGATGCACCGGAAGGCACTGCCGCTCTGCCGAATCCGCCCTCCGTTCGCACTTCTACTTCGACTGTTGGGTTTCCACGAGAATCCAAAATCTCTCTTCCTTTTATAGTCTTTATCTCTATCGAGGTCATACTTAAATCACCCTTTTCTATCCATTTATTTCTTTTGTCTCAACGGGAACGAGAGTACCTGATTGCCATAGCTCCTACCAGTTGCATCAAACCGTTTCTTGGAAAGTAAACTCTTACCAACAACCTTTCTTTCTGCGAAGCGTTTTCCTGCAAAAGCATTTTTGATAAAACTTTTCTTAAAAGTTTTGTGAATGCTTTTCTAAAAGGTTTAAAGAACGCTTGACCAAAGAAACTTTTTAATCATGACCACAGTCTAATTGCAGGTATCCAATCCTTATAAATATTTCCGTTTGTGTCTGTAAAATTTGTGCAGGTTATCGTTCCGGCTTCGGTTGTGTGGGTTTGATTATGTATTATCTGAGGATAAGAGCCTGTGCGAATGATGTAATAGTACGTAACCCCCTCTTCTAATGTAAAAGGCTTGGTGAATTCTAGGCAATGATAATCCCCTGTGCTTTGATAACCGTTCCCTGCAGCACTCGTATCTACGCCATTTCCGTGAATCCAAATGTATTCAGTATGCCCACCTGTTCCGGGGCACGGATAAGTGTATATCTTTGAGACTGTAATTGGTTGATTTGCTTTTATAGTTCCGGTATGCGTGCCCATTATACTTGGATATGGATTGGCAGACTCACCCGTATCGAAATTAGTTTCTGGTGCTACAAAGTAGCTCTCCAGTGGCTCTTTTAGTGGATAAAAGTCTTTATCGGAATTTATGATGTAATGAGAATCACCTATTCCATCGTTATCGGTATCGCTTCCGGTATAATCGTCCCAGTAGTTACCCAAATAGTTTGTGTACGTATTACCTTTGAAGATATAATCCAATTTTGAGGGTGTGTGCCAGATGTTGGTTGAATCCTCGGAATAAACGTTATTGTCGTTATCCATAAAATTATTCATGTATATTCTGTTGTTGTTTGAATTCGTGAGGGATATGCCATCGTCTTCGTTGTTCTTAACCGTGTTGTTGGATATTATGTTATCTGTTGAATTTCGAAGTTTTAAGCCGTCGTAGTGGTTAGAGTCTGCAACGTTATTACGGACCTCGTTATTGTTTGACGATTTTAAAGAAATACCATGATAGTTAACGCTGTTTGAGGCGACATTCCCGGTTATCCTGTTGTCATGTGACAAATTCAAGTATATGCCATCGTTTCCATTAGTATTTGCAGAGTTATCACGAATATCGTTATTGTTTGACGATTTTAAAGAAATGCCATGATAATTAACATTTGCGACATCATTATCGGTTATCCTGTTGTTGTTTGACTCTTTGAGATAGATGCCATTGTTTCCATTGCTCTTAGCCGTGTTGTTTGATATTATGTTATCACATGAACTCCAGAGTCCAATACCTACTTGATGGTTAGAGTTTGCAACGTTATTACGGACTTCGTTATTGTTTGATGAGCTTACCGATATACCATGATAGTTAACACTATTTGAAGCGTCATTATCCATTATGCTATTGTCGTCCGAAGCTTTGAGGCGGATACCACTTGCACCATTGCCCTTAGCTGTATTGTCCAGTATTATGTTGCCGTCTGAGTTCCAAAGTCTAATACCGTGATACTGGTTATTTTTTGCAATGTTATTTGTTATCTCATTCGAGGAGCCTGATAAATGGATGCCTATATAGTTATCCTCACAGGTGTTCTCAACAATAACGTTATTGTTGGATTTTACATATATCCCCGCATAGGAGGATGGCTGTGCATTGACACAAGTGAATCCTTTGACTGTACAGTTATCTGCCGTTATATTGATTGCATCTCCTAAACTCTGTGCGTCAATCTTCGGGATTCCTTCGCCTGTTAGCGTTAGTCGCTTATTCAAGTCCACCGTTTCCGTATATGTGCCGCTATAGACCAAAACAGTATCACCATCATCTGCATCGTTTATCCCTTCTTGTATTGTATCCCATCTGTGATTTGCCGGGTCGTCCGTGAAATCATCATCAACGTATATTGTTTTTGCGCCAGAAACAGTTATACCCGTTGTTTCTGTACCTACTGCACCTTCGTTATCGGTTACGGTTAAAATCACGTTGTAATTGCCGGATGATGTGTAAGCGTGAGTTACTTCTTCTCCGGTTTTATTAAAGCCATCTCCAAAGTCCCATTCGTAATTTACGATGAATCCATCAAAATCATAAGATGGAGTCGCATCAAATGTTATGATTTCGTTAACAACAGGGTTTAATGGTGAATATGTGAATGATGCAATTGGTGGTTGAGCTGTCTGGAAATCCGTGTAACTATAAGCTGAGGTGGTATAACTTGAACTGGATAAAACTTCCTCGGGATTTCCGTCTCTCAACAGAGCTAAACTCACATCATAAGGCCCATCTACAGCATGTTTGCTAATAGCAAAACCATCGAAGTACAATACCAGGGATTGTGAGCCGACATCTAACTCGGCATAATCAGATGCCCAGGTTATCAGCTCCCCGTCTTTGTCATACAAGTTTCCTACAATGCCATACCCCCCAGCATTGGAGATAGTCACTTCTGCTGACAGGGCAAGATAATTGAAGAATCCATCATCATCCATATCCTTGCCATAATCAGAGAAGTTTCCACGGAAATCATCCGGCGGCCCCTGAAAATCGACATAGTCATAAGCCGAAGTAGCATAACGTGCGTAGGATAAGTCCTCCTCTGGTGTTTCCTCCTTCGCCAGAACTATACTTACCGCATAAGCCCCATTCACAGCGTGTTGACGGATGTTCACGCCGTCAAAGTCCAGGCAAAGGGTGTTGCTACCGGTGTCCCAGAAATTTGTGTTACTTGCCCAAGTAATCAGTTTCTCGTTTTCGTCATACAAATATCCTGTAGCGGTGTAACTTCCTGCCACGAAGACATCAACCCCTGCTGATAAGGTTAGATAATTGTACTGCCCATCACTATCTGTGTCACTGCCATAATCGGAGAAAACACCGTTGAACTGCGCTGGTGCAGGTTGAAAATCATCTTGACTATAGCTGGCAGTAGTGTAAGCATCAGCCAGGCTGTGAACCAAAGTGCCGTCACTCGTTAGAACGACACTCAGGTTATAGGGACCGGGCAAAGGATGTTGGCGAAGGGCAACCCCATCGAAAATCAAGTTGAGCGTGTGGCTACCAGTGTCCAAGTAGCTGGTGATGTTTGTCCAAGTTACCGGTTCCCCACTATCGTCTAATAGATTTCCTATGATCGTATAGTTCCCGGCACTCAGGACATCCACTCCCACCGATACGGTGAGATAGTTGAATAGTCCATCGCCGCCAGTGTCTGTTCCATGGTCAGAAAAAATTCCAGGAAAATTCGCTGGCGGGGCTTGAAAATCAGCGTAGTCGTAGGCTGAGGTGACATATGCATCAGTCATGTCATCAATTTGGGTCAAATTTTCATCATATAACCTGATATACTTTAGATTATAAGGTCCAGCTACCCCGTGCCTATATATCATTACTCCGTTGAAGTCCAAAGCAACGTCGTGAGTTCCAGGTTCTAGCTGACTATAATTACCTGACCACACAATTGGTGCTCCGCTATCATCAAATAGTGCCGCTTCTACGAGGTAGTTTCCAGCAACGCTAACATCCACCCCGGCCAATATGGTAAGTGTATCGTAAAGCCCATCCCCATCGGCGTCCGTTTCGTAGTCAGAAAAAGAATCGGTAAATTCGGATGGCTGGGATTGAGCGCTGGCGTAGCTCTCCGAGGGCGCAGAAAGCGGACTGAAGTCATAGATGCTCTCAGAGCCATAACATAAGCCAGCCGCTTTCACGATCTCTGACTGCCGTGTGCTTTGAGCAACCGGCGGCAACTGTGTCCGCCTTTTATAGGTATTAAGAACCCTTTCTCGATACTTTTTTCCTTGCAGCGTATCCTTGCCGTAAAGATTGGCATTGGAGATATCATGCCAAGTGCCACGATGCCGTGTTACATTTCCCTTCTTGTCGATAGAGTACGTATACTTAGGATCTTCCTCTTTTTTGATTGTATTTTGGTCTATATACTGGTGGAGCCCACTCATAAGAAGGGGGACACCAACTTTTTCTCTCTTTTCTTGCTTTGTCACTTGGGTCCCGCTGAACTGCGACGTTATAGTTACATCCTCTCTCATCAATATTGGTATCCAATTTTGAATGGGGCCATACTTTGTTCCCCCATCAGTTACGTATGGATACCAATGTACCTTTTCTAGCTTGTACTCATATAGTGCAACGTACTCGACACACAAATCGTCACCCCAATCCAAGTATTGTCCAGCTATTGTGCCTACGATACAACTTTCCAAAAAAGACAACCCTCCGGTAAGAGCTGCTACCAGCGTCGAGGCTCCGATTTTCCCAATTTTTACCACATAAACACCCTCTTCGCCCCCTAACCATTTAACATATCCCTTCACTTCACCTGATTTATGGGCTGGATGCGGACGTTTTTTAATATGCTCACGCTCTATGGAAACAAATTTTCCCGGGTCATCATACACCTGTACTTGGCAGGTTTTGTCTTCGGAAAACCACCATGGAAGGGGCTTAGCTTCCAGCTCTACCATATATTCTCCGTTGATGGCCGGTCGCCCGTTCTCTATTCGACCATCCCACACCAAAACTGAGTACCACTGATCGGCTTCTATCACCGTTATCTCCTCGTCAATATCTATTTCCCCATTCAAAAACCAAGTCGAGTAATATTTTTTGGGTATAATAACTCTATCAAAGGATACCAAAGCAGGAGTGTTCACCTTGAATTCCACATCTGCAGTTTCACCCTTCATCGGTGAGAAGGGAGACGACTTGAACTCTATCTTGAAGTCTTCCACATCGACCTCAAGATTTCCCCCTTCTTCCTGGTCACCATAGGTAACCTTGCAATATACCGAATGTGGTCCTGTGGTATCGAACTCGTAATCCAGGATCTGGCTGCTTGTGGCAACCGGGTTAGTGGTCGAGTCAATATGCCACTCGTAAGCCAAATCGGTAGTGGGGATGATTCGACCCTTTGAGTCATAGGCATAGGTGATAAAGCGAGCCTCAACGTCCTTAACAACATGCTTGGGTATTTGAACAACGTCGACTCGGGACAGTCCCTCTCCGCATTTCTTGTCTATAACACTTTTGGCGCATTTTGCCAGTGCATTAAAGCGTATTATTGCATCGTTTGCATCTGACAAATGTGTTGTATCCGTGGGATCGACAAATTTGCAAACATAGCTGTCACCTACAGGTTCACAATATCGCTCTTTCTGATCTTTATATTCTGCATTCGCATTTACGTAGATCAGATAATTTTCGCGATATAATAGATAACCTCGAACTTCATATCTGTAGCAAGGACCGCCACTAAAATCGTCTTTACTAATGTAGACGAATTCTCTGTCGTCTCCATCGTTTTTATCTCTCAATTTCTCTGTTCCGGGTGATTCGCAGTATTCTAGACACTCTTTGCGTGCCAGTTTGAAATCGCTTAATGCCTTGTCGGCATCCAGACCGCGATCAGGAGAGAGATAGGCCCCCATTTTTATCATTCCGCTATCGGGATTGTGCCCCTTGCCACAATCGTAATTGTATAAACAGGTCAGTACCTTTAAGGAAGGCTCGGAATCGAAGAAGGGGCTGCAGCTGCGACGGATACCCGCAAAAGTACCACAGGGTGACGGTAGTGTCGCCTGTGGACAGTCTGGACAGTCATCAGCAGTGAAAAACTCTCCCGATACAGCTCCACCTGCGGAAGCTAATACTGCAACAATCATTGCAATACTTATTATCGCTTTGCCTTTCATCTTGGTTTCCAACTTATTCTTTTTCGCCCCCTAAATTATTCTATTGCGTTCATCCCATATAAATTTTTCCCTGTGGGTTTTGGACTTTCTTTGATCAAATGTTCTACAAAAGAAAGTTTGTGTGGAAATCAGTGTAATCTCGTGGTTAAACAACCCTTCACTCGAAATCCGGCAACGCCGAACACGCCCGACAACGTACATAGCCCGCCTTATTCTTCTTCTGGCTTACACCAGTATCACGCAATATCTCCGCCACATGCTCGTATATCGCACGCATCCTATCAGGACTTGGCGACTTCTCTTTCTCGAGTAAAGAACCCGGTATAGGACGCAGCGGCACAACAAACGGATAAACGCCAAGTTCCGCTAATAGCTTGCTGCCACTTATAATAGATTCATCGCTCTCGCCCAGTCCTGCAATCACATAACTACTTGGAATAGCTCAGTGCATCGAGTACCCTAAATGGCTCAGTGCATCGCTACCCTTATATTCCGATTTTTGGTTCAGTGCATCGCTACCTTTAGCCCTACCTAAAGATAGAATCATCGCGTTTGTGTACGTTCTCCTCGATC
>JAPWVK010000199.1 GCA_029241965.1 Candidatus Methanophagales archaeon | reverse complement strand
GCTGTTTGTGCCGTGGCGGAGAAGAAGATATATCTAATCACAGCATATTATCCTTAAGAAGATGAAAGCAAAAGAATTATGCCCTATTTGTGGGGGAGAATTGGAAGAGACAGAGGTAAAAGAAGATATATGGCTGGGTGGCGAGTTATTAGTTATTGAAAACGTCCATGCAAAGGTTTGCGATAAATGTGGCGAGAAAATAGTTAGTTATGACGAAATGCAGAGAATTGACCGGGTTATAAATGAATTCAATCGTGGAAAGATGAAATTAAAACGAATCACCGCGTATGTAGCGTCTATATGAGAAGTACTTCTCAGACCACGCCAAACGTTCATCGGTAGAATCAGCACGACCTAAATATTGGTTTGATGCTTCTCGCTGCAATTATTACAAACGAACAATAAAATAGATGAAACCTTTTTGAAGACGCAAAAGAATTGTCTTGCAGAATACGTTGGAACTGAGCTATCCCTGAAGAGAGGTAAAATCCGCCTCAGAGCAGATGTGCTTGATGTGAGAATAGACAGAGATAAGGAGCTTTACGAACGGCAGATAAGAATTGATGCGCAGATTGACAAACTGGTTTATGATTTGTATGGATTGACAGAAGAGGAGATAGAAATAGTGGAGAAATCGCCATAAATAGCGTGGTTACTCATGCTGCAATCTAACAACTTTTCAGCTTTTCTATCTTCTCCACAATCTTTTCCAATCCACTACAACCACTACAACCACTATAACCCCTGCGATTAATGCCGATGCTATTTCTTGTACATATGTAAAGTAAATACTTTAGGTGCAAAAGTGACTTTAAGTGCAAAGCCGGTCCCGAATAGACATTTCGACCCCGGTCTTTTTTATAAACACGAGATTACACCGATTTTCACAATAAACCTTTTTTTGAACGTTTTTTACCGCTAAGGAGTCATTAATCACAACTTAACACTCTTCAACTGCTCCTGCACTCTTGCCCGCGCTCCTTCCAGCGAAAACGAGAATTCATCCACTATTTTACCTTTAACAATCATCGGCTTCAACAACGGCTCCATATCTTCTGGCGGTGCTTCTTTTGCCAACATCATTTCGTCCTTGCCCTCTTCTATCACACCTCTACTCCGGTACACCTGCTTCTTACCGCCTCGCTTACCACGTTTCGCACATGGCAAACCTTCTTTTTCTATTATATCCAGCGCGAAATCTATGCACTTTGCATTTGCTACGCTTGTGCCCACGCCAAAGCCTGCCACTATATCTTTCAGCTCGACCACTTCCGCTTCGCCAATACCCCCGCTCACGAATATTCCCACGTTCTTATAGCCCCGAATGTCAAGCGCCCACCTTACCTCTTCTATAATTCCTCTGAAGTCCCCTTTTCTCGTTGTTGGAGTATCTAAGCGAACAGCACGTAAAGAATCACCAAGTGCCTCCGCAGCCAGTATTGATTCCGCCTTCTCGTCATAATAAGTGTCGCACAAGCATATTCGAGGTACTTCCTCAGCAATAACGTCGTCAAAAGCTTTCCATGCCTCTTTCTGCTTGCCCTCACCAAAACATATTATCAAAGAATGAGGCATCGTCCCTGTCGGCTTTAAGCCTATCCGTTCCGCACCCGCAACGCAACTCACCCCGTTCATGCCACCAAGATATGCGCACTTCTCTATCATCGCTGCTAACGCCGGATGCTGCCGCCTCGTGCCAAAAGAAATCACCGGCACGTCGCCCGCAAGACGCTTTATCCTCGCCGCCTTCGTCACTATCCCTGATTCATGGCAGAGGAACCCCAACAATGGCGTTTCATATCGTGCAAACTCCAAGTAGCGACCTTCAATCTGCAAAACAGGTTCGTAAGGGAAGAAAATCGTGCCTTCCGGCATCGCATATACATCCACATCCTTACCCTCCAGTAAATGTGCCACGTCTTCCAGACCCGCCAGCACCGACCAGCCTCTACCCGCCGTTGTAACCTCCGCAACCACATCCGGATTCACGCCTTTTTCCCTCAGCACCTCCTCCGTCCTGAGAAAATATATATCCGTGGTCTTCCCTTCCAAAATGTCCTCATCCGGCACAATAGAGAATGTCATTTGTCTTTTCTCCCCCTTTTCGCCACCATAAATATATTTTTTCTTTTCCGAAAACGCTTTTCTTTTTTCCAAAAAGAAAAGGGTTTATTTATTGGTGAATCTGCACACCCTTCACACGCTTTAGCCGCCCTATTTCCTCTATTAGCTCCCCTGGTATATTCTTATCCGTGATAATCGTAAGTTTTGGGTCATCCACAATATAAGGGTCGTCACTAACCGCCTGTCTTATGGAAATATCCTGCTTTGCTATCACCGAAGCAACTTCTCCAAGTATCCCCTTCTCTTTCGCATCCTCGGGATGGATTATAATTACACTGAGCCCCAGCAACGGCGCGACATCAGCAAGAAAAGCGATAGACCGCATGTTTTCAAATATCTTTTGCAACTCCGGCACATTCAAAATCCTTTTTACCGTCATGTCCACCACCCGTCGGTCCACGCCCACCTCGTTCGCTATCTGCGTGTGTGGTATCTCAATTCCACCTGAAGCTACTTTACCTTCGGGACTCACTTGAAAGCCTCGTTCTAATAATAATTCTACTACTTTCTTCTGTGACGGTAAACCGTCGAACCTCTCTACTACCTCTCGCCACATCTCTCCCTCCTTCCTCTGCCACCCCGGAAAAGGGATGCCTGCAAACCCTCTTAAGCGCTTTATTTGAGATTGAAACTATGCCTTGCCTTACCGATATCTCCTCTTTACCAAAATTTCCTCTTTTACTTCCTCTAATTTACTTGTCGCATTACTCACTTGTTCTTTCACTTCTTCTTCCACCGATTGCAAGCTCACTCTCAAAGACCGCTCTTTCCTTTTTATGTCCCTTTCTATCTTCTTCAACCGCTCGTCCACGCTTAAAAACAAAATAGCCAGCATCCCTACAAATACCACACTCGACACTACGATCACCGGGTCCTTTGGGGTATAGTTATACACCAGCGTATACACCATCACGAAGGCAGAGACGACCATCACTGACGAAACTATTAAATCCCGTGCTTCCATATTACTTCACCACCATCCTATTTATCCTCTTTGGTTAATAAATTTACCCTTCGATTTATACGAATAATAATCTAATTCTCACTCTATTTAAATGTGATGGAAATGCAGAAGACCGTGCTCATCCTTGCTGGTGGTAAGAGCCTTAGATTTCAACAACACGACAAGTGCTTCATCAGTTTGAATAACAAGCCGCTTTTACTGCATGCTATTGATTCTGTATCAAACATAGCAGATGAGATAATAGTGGCAGCACGCGACAGGAAGCAGGGCGAACAAATCCGGCATGTGATACACAATAAAAAAATCTGTTTGGTTTTTGATTCGGTAAACAACTTTGGCCCGCTTGCCGGCATTTTGTCGGGTTTAGAATGTGCTTCTTCTCAATATGCGCTCGTCATCGGTTGCGACATGCCTTGCATAAAATCCGATGTCGCGGAATTTCTATTTGAGATTGCATCAACGGGATATGATGCAGTGGTGCCGAGATGGGAAAACGGTATGGTAGAGCCGTTACATGCGGTTTATCGAAGAGAACCAATGCTGGCTGCGATAAAGGAGGCGCCAGGAGAAAGCGAGAGGAAAGTCTTAACTATTTTATCTCAACTTAAAAATGTTAATTTCCTTCCTATGAACAAAATAAGGGTGATAGACCCCAGCTTAGAGACGTTTACAAACATAAATACACTTGACGAGTTGAAAAGATATGAAATATTAATGAGGCGATAACGGTTGCCCGTAATATCACAATGATAAATCGAAACGCGAAAATCCGATTGTTAAGAAGTTTAGGCGTGGGATGACGTGATTTCGGATTATTACGCATCCAATATCTAAAAATAGGGAAATTATCTTTTGGCGTTGTTGGCAGTGTCTAAAGATATAGCGATTTATCACTGCGGAGAGCGCGGAGTTTTACGATTGTTCCAACCCTTGCTGTTTTTTCTAATGCCTCTGTGTGCTCCTCGTGCTCTGCGGTAAAACTTTAGGATGTAGGGACTTCACTGGAAAAATCGAAAGTGCCGGCGTTGTTATGGATTGGGGGGTACTTACATGCCTTAAAAGCGCTTGTTCTCCCTGTTTTGGATGGAGAAAAGAAGCGAAAGTTTTTTATAGATGAAGAAGACGAATGAATGCCTATAGCCAAATTGTGATGCCAAAAGCCATTCTTTTATCAAAAGTTGCGAGTTCGCATCTTAACTCGCTGCCACGGAAGCGAGAAGCAGAGTTAAAAAGGCGCGATATTCTCTTAATGCACCAGGGAAGAGAAAAATACTTGACATTAAAAAGTTAATAAATACGGGGACGCATCGGAATTTGTTCCGTGGTGGTTTCCTGCTTCTCCGCGTTCTACGCGTACTCAGCGGTAAACAAGCATTCCAACTTTATTTAACAACCTCACACAAAACCGAAATCACCGTGTCTATCTCCTCTTTACTTATAACCAACGGTGGAACAAGCCTTATCACATTATCAGAAGTGCAATTTATCAATATTCTTCTCTCAAGCGCCTTCGCCACTATCTCGCCACATGATTTCGTCAGTTCTATCGCAATCATCAGTCCTCTCCCTCTTATCTCCTTCACTACGGGATTTGAATCTATTCCCTCTTCACGTACCTTCTCCATGAAATACGCACCCAGCTCTCTTGATCTCTCCACCAACTTCTCATCTTCTATCACTTTTATAGATGCCAATGCGGCTGCACATGCCAGCGGACTGCCGCCAAACGTTGATGCGTGCTCACTGGCTCCAAACTCTATCCCCTCTTTGGCGAGCATTGCACCAATAGGAAAACCAGCACCTAACGCCTTCGCTAACGTCATTATATCCGGCTCTACACCGTCATGCTCCTTACCAAACCATCGCCCCGTGCGCCCAAACCCTGTCTGTATCTCATCTAAGATCAACAACACTCTTTTTTCGCTGCATATCTCTCTTACTTCTCGTAAATAGCCATCTGAAGGTACTATTACACCCGTCTCACCCTGAACCGGCTCTAATATAACCGCGGCAGTGTTTTCATCTATCGCATTTCTAATTGCCGGGGCATCGTTGTATCGCACAAATTTCGTGCCTTTCTGCAGTAGCGGCTCAAAAGCACTCCTGAATTTAGTCCCAAACGTTACACCCAACGAGCCAAGAGTTCTACCGTGAAAACTGCCTTCCGCAGCTATAAAACCTGTTTTACCTGTCATTTTGGTTGCCAGCTTCAACGCCGCTTCCACGCTTTCTGCACCCGAATTGCAGAAAAAAGCCTTGTGCATACCGCTTATCTCTGATAGCTTCTCTGCAAGATTTACCTGCGGCTCAGTATAATACAAATTCGAGACGTGCATGAGCTTACCCGCTTGCTCTCTTAGCGCATTTACCACCACCGGATGGCTATAACCAACTGCATTCACTGCTATTCCCGCAACACAATCTATGTATTCATTCCCCGCAAAATCCGTTACCTTTGCCCCTTTTCCCGTTTTTAGCACTATACGTGGTCGCTTGTACGTCTGCATTATGTATCTCTTCTCTTTCTCGAATACCTCTTCCTGAGACGAAAACATTTCTATCACTCCTTTTGCGAGTCCCTCGCTTTTATCTTCTATACAAGACCTTCGCATACATCAATGTTTGTATCGTAATTGCTATATATCCTGTAGTTTCTAAATGCTTTTGCATACAATCCGAGACTTTTATTATGTGTTTGTATTTGTTTAGCTAACCACAAGATTCCACAGATTTTCACGAGAGAATAATAATAGTAACCAAGTTTTAGTGTTTTATTAACTACTTTATCAATTATTAACCCCTAATTCTTATGTTAATCTTGTGAAATCTCGTGGTTTTTTACATTAGCTATACCAATTCGTTTATTCTTATCGGTGATGACAATATTCTTACGAGTTTGTGCCTTTTTCTTGCCTGAGTAGTTTTTCTTTTGCTTCGCTTTATCCTTAGGTCTTTGAAGCTGCCTCTCCGTCCCGTCGATGAATAAGTCCTTAACCCCTGGGAATATCTCAAATAACTCATCCAAGCTGTTAATTTCCCTACTTGGCAGAACCATCTTTTTACCACGCACGTTCTCCAATATCGGCGTTAATTCCTGGACATTACGACAGGTATTGGATCGGTCTAGATCAAATAACAGCCCTAAGACATCAAAAGTGGGATAACACTTGAAATAACAGAGAATGAGAAACAATTTTTCTGATGCACTTCTCAAATTGCCTATTCTTCCGCCCCCCGGTTTCCGTTTTCTATTGCCCTGTTCAACTTCACGCTCATATCTAATATGCCCCTCATTTTCTATTTCTTGACCGAAACTCTTCGCCAGGTGATTGAATTCTGATGCGGATAGCCCAGTTGTGGCTCTCATTACCCTATCGTTATTTAAGGCCCTCTTAAGAGATATTATGTTTTATTGATCTTTTCCAATCTAATTAAAAGCCTT
>JAPWVK010000198.1 GCA_029241965.1 Candidatus Methanophagales archaeon | reverse complement strand
TAGGCTCTTCGCTGTTTTGTATGGGTAACCCAATATCCCTACTATCCGCTGAAGCAGATTACCTGAGGGGCATGTTGAATGTTGAGCGTCCGTAGTTATCAAAATCTACAAGATTTCATAACCAAGAAATATCTTCGATAGGATAAATCCTATGTTTAGATTTTAACACCATGTAACCGCATAAACAAATTAGTTATAGTATATCGGTCGCTTGCGGTAAAGTGGAGCGACCGATATACCTTTATGAACCGTTAATTACCGGCACTCATGCCGTTGAATTAACCCACTGCCCGACATGATAAGTCCTATTTCTCACGAAATTATCCGCTTGAAGTTTTCTTCCTCTTCGTTCCATAAAACATCAATGCGGCTACCGGACTTATCCTGCCTCTCTTTGCTACATCTGGGAGCTCCCTCAACCCTTTATGAACATCATGGCAGTTGGTATAGAGTTTATAGACATCTTTGCGAAGACGAAATCAATAATGTCCTTCGTTTATGTCAAGTTTAACCGCCTAAGAAGCGGTATCACAATCACCTTACCAACATTTTCAATCCTTCTTTTTAGATTTAAAGCAATATATAACCTCCTTTTTCTTCTGATTTTGGATTATTTGGCAGCCACTTAACTACATCTACCCACATGAAATAGCGAAGAGCCATTTAGTTCTTATACTTAATAATTAGACAGTTTCTTATCAGCTTTCTCCCTCGTGAACTTCCAGTTGACTTTCTTTTCATGGTCATTCCTTCTCTGGGTCCATGCCGCCACTTCCTGGGTCCGTGTCTCCTTGTCTCCGATCCGTCTGCCAGTACATTCGATATCCATCACGTTGATCTCGATTTCCGTGGCATTGAGCCAACTTGCATGCTTTGTGGTGTAATGGAATTAAATCTTCCTCAAAATCCGTTCTGCCTCCTCTTTGCTGAACGTCTCATAAAATGACTTTTCCTTGTGGGCATTGAGGTTATCGGTGACCAGCCGGACGACTTCGGCATCAGGATATTCGTAATCAACGAGTATCTTCACGAAATGCGCAAAATCCTTCATGGTCCTTCATACAGGTCAAGGACATCGTACATGCATGCTCTGAATATTACATCAATCGTCTGGATGCACCACATCCTTTTCAGCTAGGGTTTTGTCCGGCTTTTTTAAAAATAAGCCGGACACTCTCATGATTTATTGTTTTAAACCCCTCCCTCTTCCTCAGTTCTTCTGTGAGTAATGTAAGCGTCCATCTCTTGCTTCCATTAGGCGATTTAGTGCATGCCTGCGCTATGATTTCTGCTTCATGCCTTTCGGTGTATTTCTTGGGCTGCCCGGGTCTTGGTTTCTCTGTCAGGGCGCTTTGAAGGCCTTCTTCACGGTATCTTTTCTTGATATTGGAAACGGTTGCCCTGCTGATTCTCATCGTATCTTTTATCTCCATTTCCGTTCTTCCCATGTTGACCAAAAGCAAAACATGGGCACGTGTCAGCTCTCTCGCGCTTTTCCGTCCCTTTTTAACAAAAGCGCTGAGGTATTCTACCTCTTTCTCCGTAAGTTTTATTCTCGCCATAGAACATAGTTGCTTTTACCTGTTTATAAGTATGTCTAAAAATTAAGTTGCCGGAACACTAGTCATAGGTAAAAACTTATTGCAATAATCACAGAGCATTTTAGGAGAAAGAATTTTTATTCAAGACGATAGATAACGCTTTTACAATTGACGATATCCCAGAACTACATGATATGATTATTGTTGGTTCAGCAATGGGTCTCGATCTGAAAGTAAAGATATTAAACCATTATTATTGGTATATCACCATCTCGTCATAAAACAAAAAATCATATTTTAGAGGGCTTCGTGACTTCGTATATCCGAATATATCCACTGCGGGCTTCGATCTTGCCCTTCGGGTAATTTGCCGCCTTTGTCAACAAAGCTTCGGATACGTTCAAAATGTTATACGCAATGCCGCAAAAATAAAAAATCGGATGGTCTTACGTGGCCATCCGACCAGATCCACTCATTAATGTTCTATGTTCAGGTCTACTGTTCTAAAGATTGCGCTGTTACCGTGGATGCCATACTTAGCAAAAACATTGTCATCACCAGTATCGCACCAACTTTAGATCTACGGTCTCCTATTTTATCCTATCCCCTTCTTCGCGGCGGAAGCATATCGAGCAGCACCCTGTATTTTCCCTCGTATTCGTCCTCAGTCATAGTCAGTTCGCCATTACCTATCCAGATACCCTCGTAGCGCATGACAGTCATACTGATATGCCCCACAGTTTCGTTAGTTTCCGCGTTCTTCCGTAAGGGACCCACGACAGCAGCGTCAAATGCTCGATTACCTTCCGTTTCAGTCGCCGACAGATTAACAAGTCGGTAGTGGTTCTCTCCAAGCCGCATATGTCCCCTGTAGAATAGAGCACCTTTCTCTACTTCTGCCCTTATGTCCTCGATACTCAGGTTCCCTTCTATAAGGTCTCTGATGTGTGACGGTTGAATGCGTCTTGCCCTGAGGATGTTTACTCTGAGCACGTGGAACTCATCCCCATCTATGGCGAAGCCATGTCCACTATGAATGACTATAACCGGCTTTTTCTCCGCACCATTCGATTCACCCACGGCACCGCCTAAAAATAGCGCCTTTGCTGCGTTATCCATCACGTTCCCTTTTTGCACCGGCTGTGGCACCGCAACACCCGTTCCAACGATGCTCAACAACAACGCTGCCAGCACGCCTATGCACAAAATCCTTCTTCTTTTGCGTTCCATTTTTTATTACCTCCGCGCCCACATTGTTTTGAACGATATAAAAGGGTAACACAGAACTAATCGTTCAAAAAAACGTTCAAAACGTTCAGGTTCGTTCATTTTTTGATAAAAACCATTCTGATAGTTCTATAACGTTCGTTCTACCCCATTCTTTCTTTATTATTATCTTCCTCCTTTCGAGCGAGCGCAGGATTCCGGTCAGTGACGACTTAGGAATCTCCGTTTCGTATCTGAGGTCCGCCTGAGTCATCTCCCCGCCATGCTTCAACAGCGCATTCACTATTGCCCGCTCCCTATCCGTTAGCGTCTCCATCACCCGCGCCATATCGCTGGTGACCTCGATTTTTCCTCTTTTAACCTCCGCCTTATCGTCAAGGCTGCCCCTTCGCTTCAGCCTTACGATTACAATGCCAAGCGCCAGAGCCAGAACCGATAGCGTGATGATAAGCACTAAGTATCCAAAGTTGGAACCGGAATCCGCCACCTCACTCTCGCTCTCCTTGAGTGGCTGCTGGTACTCAACCGTGGTCATAGGATTTTCAACGTCATAGCCCTGAACATCTATAACAAACGACCCGTGGGATGCCGATACGAAATATTCCATACCACGCGAACAGTTGATTTTGCCCAATCGTACATCACCGGGCAGATAAAAAATAGTGTGATAATCGGTGTAATAATCGCGGGTGCTGAAATTCAAAGCCCAGTTGTCCCCTAATTTACTCGTTAATCTGTTTGTAAGTGCATATAACTGGTTTGTATCTTTTTCATAGAGATGCTCGGATGTATCTAAGAAGGGAAGACTCTCAACGCCTTCCTGCTCTATGTATCCCGTCACAAGTGCTTTACCTGCTTCATCTACGTAGATATCCAGGATGAGTTGATTGAAATAAGTCTCATTCTCTGAGTCATAATCGTCGAAACTATTGTAACCAAAAGCAGGGAACGCCGTAGCTGCTATGGCTACTAAAACGATAATAAGTTGCAACAAGCAAGGTAGAAGTCTTTTGCCTGCGACTTCAAACCACTTCGACTCCTTCTGCATCTGGCTTTCTTACACCCGGTAACCGTTTCAGCTCCTTCGGCACTTTTACCCTCAGCACATTCGTAGAACGTATGTGATATACTGGATCACCGGTCATGGGGTCGTACTCCTCGGTACGAATAACGCTACTGATTATCGTCTTGAACTTCAATGTCGTGCCATCTTCCAGCTTATATTCATTCCAGTCCTCTTTTATCGTATCAAAGTCAACATCCTCTGCTTCTACTTCTCCCCCTTTTGGTACACGTACTTTCAATTTCTTCACCCTTTTTTACTTCTTATCTTACGGTTAAATATATAAAAAGCCATTCTTTCAAGAAGAAAGCTGCACCAAAGAAATAACGTGGTTTATATACCTAAATGAATCAGCTTTCCTTCTCAAGTACCGTTATGTACCTGTCTAAACTCTTATGAACCCGGTACTCGTGCTTTTCGATGATACGGAAATTGTACCTGCGGAAAAGCGATTGAAGTGCGGGCGAATTGAAGACGATAACCACTTTTCCTCCGTGTTTAAGCACACGGTATATTTCACCCAGAGCATTCTGATATAGCTGTTCCAGGAACAAAGAGGGCGATTCCGCACGGAATGAACCAGATACCAGTGAGGACCGACCATAAGGCAGGTCTGTTACAACGGCATCAACGCTGCCATCCCGCAAGGCTATTTTGGACGCATCACCCACGATCAAATCACCATTTAGGCGGCAAAACTTCATGTTCTGTGTAGCACCTCGCACCATCTTCTTCTGCGCGTCTATTCCGATTACCGTCGCCCCAATTATACCTGCTTCTATCAATATCCCGCCTGTACCGCAAAACGTGTCAAGAAGTAGCTCTTTCTCCTTTATACCGCTGAGGTTAACAAGAGCACGCGCAAACTTCGGCATTATGACACCGGGCGAGAAGAAAGGCCTTAAATGCGGCCTTCGTCCCTCAAATTGTTTCTTAGCCCGGGAGTGCAAGAGCAAACAGAAAAAACAAGTTTTGTTTGTAAATAGCAGTGTAAACGTTTTAGATGGGTTCGTCAAGTTTACTTTGTAGCCTCTGCTCTTTATAAACTCGCCCGCTCTTCCTTCTAAACCGCGTTCTAAAGCAGACGGTTTCTTGCCCCTAACACGTACTGCAAATGTCTGTCCTTGTCCGATAAATTCGGCTATATCTGTATTTGTGATGAGTTCCAGTATTTCCTTCTCTTCTGGCCTGCTTATGCCCATTAGTTTGTATATGGAGTGCGTCATCCCCAATCGCTTTGATAGAGTATCGAGAATCCCTGCAGGAATGTCTGCATCAATCACAAAAATTCCTTCAGAATTCGTTTCTTCCGTATAGGGTAGGTTTAATGCACGCAAGCATCCGGAAACTTCAGCTTTCGGCAGTGTTTCATGCTCGCCCGAAAGTTCAAAAGCGAGTAGCATCTTTTATTAGTAATTGTATAGCAGAGGTAAAAGAACTGAATTGATACAAGTTTTTAACTAAGACTTTCTAAATAAAATTATCATTGGACTGGAGATGTGGACGAAGATGGAGAAGAAAATAGGGATAGAAATGGGGGACCTTAGGCATGGTACAGAGCTTTTGAAACGTGGTTTCGCTTCGATGCAAAAAGGTGGCGTGATAATGGACGTTACGAATGCAGAACAGGCGAGAATAGCGGAGGATGCAGGTGCTATTGCAGTTATGGCGTTGCATGCAGTTCCTGCGGATATAAGGAAAGAAGGAGGCGTGGCAAGGATGGCAGACCCCGCGATCATCTCCGGGATAATTGATGAGGTTACGATACCAGTGATGGCGAAATGCCGTATAGGTCATTTTTTAGAGGCCGAGATTCTGGAAGCGTTGGGCGTGGATATGGTGGATGAATCAGAGGTTCTAACGCCGGTGGATACGCATCATGTGGACAAACAAGGGTTTACCGTGCCTTTTGTTTGCGGTGCTCGCGATTTGGGCGAGGCGTTGCGGAGGATAGAAGAAGGTGCGGCAATGGTAAGGACGAAAGGCGAAGCAGGAACTGGTGACGTGAAGGAAGCGGTTCGGCACATGAAACTGATTATGGGCGATATAAGGTCGCTGAAGGGCAAGAACGAAGAGGAGCTGAGAGACGTTGCGAAAGAGCTGAAAGTGTCGTTTGAGCTGGTACGAGAAACAGCGGAATTGCAGCGTTTGCCTGTTGTTAATTTCGCAGCCGGTGGTGTAGCAACGCCTGCAGATGCTGCGCTCATGATGCGGCTCGGTGCGGATGGTGTCTTTGTCGGTTCCGGTGTTTTCAAGTCGGAAGAGCCCGAAAAGATGGCTTCTGCTATTGTAGAGGCAGTGAACAACTACGATAACCCGAAGAAACTGGCGGAGATTTCTAAAGGGTTGGGAATACCGATGAAAGGCATAGAAGTAAGTGCTCTGGAAGAGGCGGAGTTGTTGCAGGTGAGAGGGTGGTAGCGGTTTAAAATATAAATTTGTATTTGTATAGGTGATCTAAGAAACCACGAGATTCCACGAGATTAGCACAAGAGTTTGGGGTTAGCAGGGGATAAAAAACCAATAGAGTGCTTACGCCTGACCCATATTAATATTTCTCGTGGAAATCTGTGTAATCTGTCTGTTGACAAGAAGTTGCATCACCGATTGCCTAACCGGCTACCCCTTCCATTCGGGGTAATCCTACCGCAGAATGCGTGGATGGCAACGCCCACGCAGTAAGCCTGCGGAACAACGTGGAAAAT
>JAPWVK010000197.1 GCA_029241965.1 Candidatus Methanophagales archaeon | reverse complement strand
CAGCACGACCTAAATATTGGTTTGATGCTTCTCACTGCAATTATTACAAACGAACAATAAAATAGATGACACCTTTTTGAAGACGCAAAAGAATTGTCTTGCAGAATACGTTGGAACTGAGCTATCCCTGAAGAGAGGTAAAATCCGCCTCAGAGCAGATGTGCTCGATGTGTCAAAAAGAAAGTTTTTATATTCAAAGTAAGAATAGATTTATAGATAGACATGGCGGTAAAAATACTGGAAGTTCCATTGGTTGGAGATGTTAATGAAGACGAGGCGAGGATAGCTTTAGCTGCGGAGCTTTACAGAGAGGGGAAGATGACATTGAAACAAGCTGCGGATACTGCACAGTTAACACTTTGGGATTTCCTCTACGAGTTAGGAAAAAGGAAGGTCAGCTACACAAATATCACCGTGGAGGATTTACGAGAGGAACTTGGCAAAATATGATCGTTTCCGATACCAGTCCATTGGTGGTGTTGTTTAAAGCGAGATTACTTTTTATCCTTAAAGAGGTGCATGAAGAAGTTTTGGTTCCAGAAGCTGTCGAGAGAGAGTTACGGAGAAAACCAGAAGGGACTATTATTTTTAGTGATAATCCATGGATTACGGCTACTGATGTGAAGAACACCGAATTGGTGAAGGTACTCATGCTCGTGGTTGATGAAGGAGAAGCGGAGGCAATTGCTCTGGCACTGCACTCAAGTGCTCGAATATTGATTGATGAAAAAAGGGGCAGAAATGCTGCACGGAAGCTTGGGCTTGAAATCAGAGGTACACTTGGTTTGCTTGCAGAAGCTAAAAATAAAAGCATCATAAGAAGTGTTAAGGAATGTATAGATGAGCTATTAGAGGCTGGTTACTATTTGGACTATAAACTAATCGAAGAAGTATTAAGAAATGTTGATGAGATTTAAGGTGTGTTTCACAGCGTCAATGGGAAAAGGAGAAAAAAAGGAGGCAAAACGATGGAGATGGCTGATTTAGAGAAGATGTACGAAAAGGACTTGTATCCCACAGTAGAAAAATTCTTGAAGACCCGAAAGAAGTGTCTTGCAGAATACGCTGGAACTGAATTATCACTGAAGAGAGGAAAAACCAGCCTCAGAGCAGATGTGTTCGGAGTGTCAAATCAAGATGAACAGTTTATTTATTTATGTGAGGGAAAAAAGGAACTAAAACGCCGTAGTTTCGGCAAAGTAGTTGGCGAAGCCGTAGAACTCTTGAAATACGCTGATTATGTTTATGTCTTTGGTTCAGCGAAAAGTTTTGAAAACGAAGATTTAGAAGACCAGATAAGCAAATGTGAACGGCTTGGAATTGGCGTTCTCAGTGTGAACTTCAACGAGAATGGTGGAGTGGTCAACGAGTTACTTGAAGCCCGGAGAAACAGCGTTGACAAGCAGGATAAAAAAGAAGTTTTGCTTCGCGTTTTTGTCAAGGATAATGATAAACCAATTTCTGAAATTATTTTTCAAACAGCATTTGAATACGTAAAATTGAATTGCGATATTGGAGATGGGATGCCCTGCATTAGGTTTATTGATGTCTATAATCGCATTTTCTCGGGCGAAGAATTTAAAGAGAGAGTCCGGAGAGTTATTGGACCCCATACACTTGAACCTAGGGATGTGCGAGCAGAATTTCAGCGAGGTTATGGCAGTTCACCAGATATTCGGATAGATAGAAAGGACTGACAGGTTGCATGATAACATTTGCTTCACAGAAGAAGGACTTAAGAATGGAAAAAGTCCGATACTCTTTAAAAAACAGTAAATTGTAGCTTTTGTAGATGCCATGCTCGAACTTCAGAAGAAATACCACGTGGCGAAAATGGAACGCGATAAAGAGCTTTATGAACGGCAGATAAAGATTGTTGATGCGCAGATTGACCGGCCGGGTTTATGATTTGTATGGGCTGACTGAGGAGGAGATAGAAATAGTAGAGAAATCGCTATAAATAGCGTGGTTACTAATGCAGCGATCAAAACAAGTTTTCAGCTTTTCTGTCTTCTCCACAATCTTTTCCAATCCACCACAACCACTATAACCCCTGCGATTAAAGCTGATGCTATTTCTTGCATAACAAACATTTCTGAACTCTGAACTATCCCATAGGAGCCTAATAAAACCAATGTGTTATGTGGCACTGCGATTGATCCAAAGATTATTGAATATGTAGCTAATAAGTCAAAAGACATAACCACTATTCTATCCAATAGTTTTTCGCTTTCAACAAAGGGTAATGCTTTCCAAAAGGCAAAAGTCAAGCCGGGTATTATAAACGCCACCCAAATAAGAACGTAAAGAGGGTTACTTTGCCATAAAAAGTTGTAAACAGGGCTTAAATCCGCAAACCGTCCATACATTTTTGCGGCTGCCATTGTTGAAAGCACATCGTAGCTTACCATGACAACTGCGAGGGAGTAGGCAAGTTTGCGGATGTTCATTTTTCAATCATTCCAAATTTACCCCAGATACATGATACACTAAAATTTTAATTGCGATAGTTTTATATGTGCTCTAAATATATCTAAATTATCGGAAATTGCAAATTTTAAAAATGAGGGACATATTATGCCAACAGGAATAAGACCACGTGTTAACGAGGCACGTGAATTTCTTGAAATTGCAAAGGACTTCAAGGATCCCAAGGAAATAATCCGAGAAGCATTAAGTAATTCTTGGGATGCGGGAGCGACAAAGGCTACTTTAAAGTTTCATTTGGTCAAGCTGCCGGGAACTCGTAGAAAAAATCTAATTGTAGAGATTATCGACGATGGAGATGGTATGAGCAGTATGAAAAGGGAGGGGATAGGCACCAGCGAAATCGAAGATTTTTTTAACTTGGGCGATTCTAACAAACCATACGGATCTATTGGGACAAAAGGACATGGCACCAAGATATATTACAAGAGTTCAGGAATAGCTGTCGATACATGGAAAAATGGAAAGCATATTCATGCTGAAACTGAAGTTCCACCATGGGAAAGTCTAAAAGAGGGGATTGTTCCAACATACAAGTACGACGAAGACACAATTGATGGTAAAGGTACAAAAATAGTTATAGACGGATTTGAAGGTAAAAAATCTGAGTTTGCGTCCATTGATGCGCTGGATGAATATATTTCATGGTACACGGTAGTTGGCTCGTTTGGTCAGTATTTTAGGATTGCGAAAAGGATGGATGTTGAATTGCAACCGACTAACCGTTCAACACCAATATCCATTCCATTTGGATACAAATTTCCAGAAGAAAACACGGATCTTTCAGTAGGAAGCGATAATTATTGCAAAATTTTCGGACCAACTTCTATAGACTGTGGCGAGACCGAAGATGGAGTGAAAGTAACCGTGGATATTATCGGGGCGATACTGGGAGAAGCGAATAGGGGATCAGTGCCCCACACTTATGAGATGATGGGTCTCTGGTTGTGTAAGGATTCTATCAGAGTCGAGAGAAAAAATTTGATAATTGAGAATGTGTGTAAAGGACAATATTATTATCGGGCAATGCTCGTCTTTGCGAATTGTCAACAATTTGATTTGACGGCAAATAGGAACGATATCAGGAGCGACCAGGACGAGTATTTTTTAGCTATCAAGGGAATTAAAGAGTTCTTAGAAAAAATTAGAGGTAGCCCAGATACAATTGCTTATTTTCATAAAAAAAAGGAAGAGGTGGAGCTAAGACGGCAAGAAAAAGAAAAGGAGGAAGAAGAAAATAGGATTGAAGAGAAAAAAAACGACTTAGAACAAAGATTAAATGAATACAAAGGCAGACCGGATTTATATGCACCAAAAATTGTAGGAGCACCACTTAAGGAACCAAAAAGTGAGGCTGAAACCGCTCTTCTCCTTCAGGCAATGATTTCATCAAAACACCCAAGAATCGATTTTGTAATTGGAGAATATAAGACCTCACATGGAACAGACCTTCTAGTTGAGTACAAAAGCAAGGGAATACCTTTGTTTGCTTGGGTGGAAATTGTCTCAACTCTCGAAAACCTATTCACATGGTCGCATCCTCCAGAAAGGATTCACAAAGTTATCTGTTGGGAGTTAGGCAAAATTAAAGAGAAAATAACTTTTGGAGATGGAAAAGAAGCAACGGTAACAAAGAAGGGGGATGGTCGCTACCATCTAAATATTGGGGGGGATTCAATCGAGGTATATGTATTGAGAGAAATAATTCAAGCGGAGAAATAAAAATGATTGAATTTGAATTTAAAGTTGGAAAAGAATTTTTAAAGCCACACAGGAAAATAACCGTTCCTGGAAGATTCAAGACATCTATTGGTAACTCTAGAATTATAGGATTGGGCTCTATTAGAATTATCTGCCCAGATGGAACTACACTAAGAGGGAATATATACTCATCATATAACAATGCTGGACTTTATTATCAAACGTATGTAAATCCTGGATCTGAATTTGACCCTTTAGGAAATTATGAAATCAGACAAAGATTAATCGTTAAAATCTTTGAAAATTCTGACTATATCGAGATTGAGGAAGAATAAAAAAGTTTTCAAAATAATTCTTAACTGTAAAATTATGGTGCCATAAAACCGGAGATACTTTCGGAACTACTGTTAATACCGCTAATATTATTCTCTCTCTAAAAGCCCTATTTCTCATTTTAAAGTTAGAAAGTGGAGCATTATGAAAGTACATCGTAGCTTACCATGACAACTGCGAGAGCGTAAGCGAGTTTTCGGATGTTCATATTTCAATCATTCCAACTTTATCGCAGGTATCCAATCACTATATTTCTTTCCATTTGCATCCACAAACTCAGTGCAGTTTATCCACCCGTTTGTAGTAAGTAAGGAAGTATCATGATGAATTTGCGGATATGAGCCTGTGCGTACAGTATAATTATACCTTCCATTTGCTACAAGCGTGAAGGTTTTATCAAAATAGACATCGTGCAAATCACCACCCTAACCGCTCCATATTGCAATTGCGTTAAACGTGGAGTTCCATATCCTCGCGTATTCCGTATGCCCACCAGTGCCCGCGCACGGATATATGTAAAGTGTACGCACCGCAATCGTTTGGTTTGGCGTGATTGTACCTTTATGCGTGCCGAAGATGCCGGGATAAGTCCCCGGACCTGTATCAAATATTGCCGAAGACATTAACTCAAACATATAAAACGCATCTCCACCACAATCCCATGATGATGGTGCACCTTGCCAGTAGTAGATATTACCATTAGCAAACCCCAATCTATTCCCCGTAATATATCTTCCGCACTGGCCACGAGATTTCTATCCCTTCTTCATCGTAGCGCTTCTTCAACGCTTTTATAAACTCATGTGTGATGGGGTATTTAGCCACAGGATCCTCTGCACGCAGGATAACCGAGAAATCAATGTTCGAGTCCCCAAATGTATGGTACCGGACGATAGGCTCAAATTCCGTAACCGCTCCGGAAACCGTCTTCTGTATCTCTCTCCCGACTTCTATCGTAACCCGCTCCACCTTCTCCAGGTCCGAGTCGTAAGCAACACCGCATTGCACTAAAACCGACATCTCCAGCACAGGTAACGAATAATTTGTGATTACACTACCCGCAAGTTTTGAATTCGGAATGATGACAAGCGTATTCGGCAGGGTTCTTATCCGCGTAGACCGCCAGCTTATATCCTCAACAAAACCCGAAAGACCCCCTTCTATCTCTATAAAATCCCCAAAATTTATCGGTTGGTCAGAGAGGAGATGCAATCCGGAGAAGATGTTTGCAAGTGTGTCTTGAAATGCCAGTGCAACTGCTAAACCTCCTAACCCACAAGACAGAACTATAGGTGTTAGTTCTATCTTGTAATAGTTCATGATCACCAAAAACGCACCGAGATAAATAAAAACAGAAACTACATAGCTCATCAATTTTGGCATCTTCTCAAATCGCTTCTGCACCCTTAGCCCGAGGTCTAACAAAACCCGCGCAATCTGGGATAGTATTAAAGCCGCTAACAATACAGTGCCTACAAAAAATATCCCGTCTATATACTTAGCATAAGGTTCAAGCAGGGATAACGATTTCAGTGCGAAACAAAGACCAGCAAAAAGGATAAAAAGGGTCACTGGTTTGGTCAATATTTCCAGGAAGATGTCATCAATATCGGTCTCTGTTCGCTTGGTAAGAGCCCTGATGTATTTCACAAGGATATGATGAACTATTCTGGCAACGATAATGGAGCTTATCAATATTAAGACGAACTGGAAATATTCATTCTGAATCAGAGTCTCTATTTCTATCGCCATGTTTTTATACTTAGTTACTTCACTTTAAAAACTTAATGTTTTTAAATTTGATGCCTTCTAACTTCCGGATTTATATCATCCTTCTCCCACCCTTATAGGCTGATCTACCTGCGTATAACCCAATTTTTTAGTTTTTAAACAAAGCAGGGGGATATCCGCAAATCTAACTTCCTATTTGCGTTTCCCCTTTCTTATTCACAATTTTTTTCGTGATGATTAAAAATAAAGTATTTGTATAGCTCCCCCCTATTTTAGAACTTCCCCTGCAATATTCATGCAATATGTGATATGTAACGCATTAACTCGTTAGTTGGAGTGGATACTTAGCCTATTTAAATATACAGCATATTATTACTTGATGGGAAAAT
>JAPWVK010000196.1 GCA_029241965.1 Candidatus Methanophagales archaeon | reverse complement strand
TTTGGTTCCATGTGCAAAATCAAGATAGAGATCGATCCTTTTTGCGTCTGGATCGAAATCTACACTTTCAAGCACCCATGGATCTTATAAGTTCAATGCTTTCCGGAATAGGTCTTCGTACATTTGATACTCATCTCCTCTTATGATAATTTAGCTGTGAGTATGGCGTATTAATAAATTAAGTTACCCATACAAAATAGCGAAGAGCCCAATTTTTCTAGTGTATGTGTCGTGTTTTTTATGTACTCAAATTCAGAAGAGTATTTGTATAGCAAGGGGGAAAAACCACGAGATTTCACAAGATTAACACCAGAAATGGGGGTTAGTGGCGGGATAAACTATCCGATATAATCACCAATAGAGTGCTAAAAACCGATTGAAATTGTTGTTCTCTCGTGGAAATCCGTGTAATCTTGTGGTTTGCTAAACAATCACTCGGAAGAAATCATGAATTATTTATTAGAAAAGATAGTTCTTTGTAAATAGAATAATCACACGAGCTAAGAAAAATCAGAGGAGTAAACAAAGATGATAAATACTATGGAGTTCATCACATCCAAAGAAATGGCGGCTCTGGACGAAAACTGCAAATTCTTTGGGCTTTTGCCGTTACAACTAATGGAAAACGCCGGCGCTAATATTGCAACCGAGATTTTAAAGCGGTTTAGTGCAAAAGGCAAACGCAACGCGGAACCCGTAAAAGTAACGATATTAGCAGGGAAAGGGAATAATGGCGGCGATGCTTTTGCTGCGGCAAGGCATTTACACCGTGGCTATGACGTGAAAATCATATTGATTGGACGTTCAAAAGATTTGCGAACAGAAGATACAAGACGGAATTGGTGGATTTTAAAGGACAGCGGACATGACATGGCGGAAATAACCGATTCTTCAGAACTAAAAGCGAAAAGTCAAATTTTAAACAGTTCGGATGTGATAATAGATGCAATTCTTGGAACGGGAGTAAAAGGTAAGATAAGAGAGCCCGAAGCTACTGCAATAGATTTGATAAATGAAACAAACGCATTTGTTCTTGCTGTGGATGTCCCTTCCGGATTGGACCCCGATTCGGGTAAAGCGGAAAAGGCAGTTCGTGCTGACCTCACTGTCACGTTCCATCGTGCGAAGAAAGGCTTGCTAACTTCGGATTCAGTCGGTGAATTAGTGGTTGATGATATTGGTATTCCAGATGGTATGGCGAGGAGGACAGGACCGGGAGATGTGCGGATGGTAGTGAAGCGAAAAGCAAACGCGCATAAAGGCGACAACGGACGAGTGTTAATAGTAGGCGGTGGTCCTTTTTTTGGCGCTCCTACTTTAACCGCTCTTGCTGCTCTCCACGCTGGTGCCGATTGGGTGACGATAGCAGCGCCTAAAAGTGTTTCTTCCATTATCGCTTCATTGTCGCCTAATCTGATCGTCCAACCTCTTTCTTCTGAGATATTGGTAGAGAAGGATGTGCCAGTGGTGTTAAATTTGATAAAGAAGCATGATGTAGTGGTGATAGGCATGGGTTTGGGCGCAGAAGAGGCGACGAGACGGGCAACAAGGCGGATAATCGAGGATGAAGCTGCTAAGAAAGTGGTAATAGATGCGGATGGCTTTTACGGGTTACATCTGCCTATGGAAGTAAAGGACAAGCTCGTTATAATAACTCCACATGCGGGCGAATTCGCGAAGATGGAGATAGATGGTCGTGTGAAAGTACCACCAGAAAGTAAGATAGAAGAGCGGATAGATTTTATAGAGGCGTTTTCACGACAGAACAAAGTGGTTACATTGTTGAAGGGTCCCACCGATATTATATCCGACGGTGCCAGAGTGAAAACAAACAATAGCGGTAACGCAGGAATGACCGTTGGGGGCACGGGGGATGTTTTATCGGGTGTTATCGGTGCTCTCTTTGCAATCGCCGATGACCCGTTCAAAGTGGCTGCGGCGGCTGCTTTTGTTAACGGGACTGCGGGCGATTATGCGTTTGAAGAGAAGGGTTACGGGTTGCTGGCTACGGATGTGGTAGAGGCTATCCCCTCAGTTATGGCAGATTTCTGATGAGGAACCCCCTTAGCAAGCTATGTAGTATCAATTTAGACGGCAATCAATTATCGCAGCAATACACAAAGAATAAACATAAAAGTGTTAGCTACTGCTATCTTATTGCAATTACCAATCCAAGACCTATTTGTCTTGTGTTATCCCTCGTATATCTCGCGGTATTTCTTCTCCACATCCTCTGTCGTCACATGCGTATATATCATCGTGGTCTTCAAGTCGGTATGACCCGCGAGGTATTGAAGCCGAGCAATATCAATCCCTTTTCGCCATGAGTTCGTGATAAAGAAGTGCCGAAATGAATGGCACGATACGTTCTTCTCGATGCCCACAGCTCGAGCATACTTCTTCGGCAGCCTTTGAATCTGTCGGTACGAGATGCTTCTGAATACATAATCCTCGGACTCCATCTCCGCCGTGTACCGCTTCAGCAGCACGGTAGTGGCATCGTCAACGAGTACTTCTCGCCTCACATATTTCTTCTGCTTCAGTGAATATACCCACAGCCTCTTGTTTTGGAAATCAATATCCTTCTTTTGTATCCCATACTTCCTCTCCCCCTGCTTACAGACACCGTAAAGCTCACCTATACGGATGCCTGTCCTCGCAAGCAGCCGCAGTATTAAATAGTCCCGCTCATTCACGATGGCTGCATCCAGGATTTTATTCAGCTCGTCCTCTGTAATGGGGTCAGGAGCTCGTTTTGGCATGGGGCTTAATTTAGTGTTTAATACCGGGGATTGAGCACTTTTATACCAAGTGCTGCCGCTTCTTCTTCCACCTGCTCTCTCTTTCTACCGCCGACTCCTGATGCCACTCGCACCGCTATCTCGCCTGGTACTCCCTTGGTAAGGTCATTCGTATTGAAAACAAGCACTTCTCGCATTCCCGAAGGATGCAAACCTCTTTCTTCTCGCTTCCTCCTGTATCCTACCTGTACCATCGCACCCTTCGCCGCTACGTGCGCGCGCATTTTGTTATCATGTCCTCGTGGCCTTCTCCAGCTCTTACTTAGCTTCTTCTTCTTCCACCATCCATATCTTGCGAATTTTGGCTTTCTTCTCATTTTCATTTACTCTCCAATATGTGCTAGCCTATTTTATGCCTTTTGTTTTTACGTCTTTTCATACCAATCTCGTTCTTAACGGCTTTATTTCTCTCTTCAATGGGTCTAGGATAAAACCTAAAGCTTTAAGGGTTAAAATTCCCAATAGTTTGCTGTTGCCTTCTTCGCCAAAGATGACAGGTGCAGAACCTCTCTTATCCCCATATTCGAAGCAGGCATCCCCTACTTTACGCTTAATGACTTCACCATCTGCCAGCTCAAATTCCTCCTCACTATGGGCAACTAGTCCCAGTTCCTGTAAATCCGCTCCGGGAACCACCGTATAAATTGCACCTGAATCAACCAGCAAGCGTTCTTCTTTGAATTTCTCGGATTCATAAGATTTCTTTAAACTCATCTTTACGTGTGTGTATCCCATCTGTTTACCTCCGCATATCACGCTGTCATGTTTCAATCTTTTTAAAAATCACCTTTTCTAATAAATATAGTTGTTAATATTATTTAATTTTATTCATTGAACCCCACATTCCGCACATTCTGAAAAAAACAACCTACATATTTAAATTTGTGGGAAACGCCGAGTGATTATCCGATATTTTTAAATAGGTACTTCTTCTTATCGGGGTATGTGAGTATCAATGTATCCAAATACGCAAGCAGA
>JAPWVK010000195.1 GCA_029241965.1 Candidatus Methanophagales archaeon | reverse complement strand
CTATGAACTTCTTATTGACCTTACTTGCCACCGCTACAGAATCCTCTGAGTAGTCAATGCCGTATACTTTTCCTTCTGCAGCCATTTTAGCCAGCGTATTGACAGTTTTACCACCTCCGCAGCCCACATCAAGAATTACGTAGTCTTTATTTACCGATACATGGTTTAATCCCCATCCGGCAACTTTATGGCCATAATTCATCCCTCTTGCCATGAGTCTGCCAAAGATTCCAGTTGGCTTCCTGCATTGTTTCACCATCTTCTCCATTATGTTTTCTGTTAGTCCCATTCTGTTAACCTCCATCGGTTTCTTCTTAGTAAACAAACGGTATCTGCTTTTAGCCGCCGCCCCGCTCCACGTAACCAATTTCCCAACTTGATGATTTCTAAGAGTTCCATTTTTCTTTCTCCGTTCTTTTAGTTTTGCTTGACTTTGACAACGCTATTCTTTCCTCCCAATGTCAAGGTCTGCCGCACCCCACGGTGCATCCAGCGTGCGACTGCGAACGGACTTGAACCCGACACGGAGCATTGAATCAGCGATTTCGCCCTGGTCAAAGCACATGTCCTGACCCATCAGCGCAATGGACATCATGGATAAAACAACGAAGTCCGTCTTCGTCCGCTCGTGTGTCAGGCCTTCGCAGAAGCTGATGAATACGCCGCCCGGATTGAGCGCATCGTAAATCTTCTTCATAAGTGAGTCCAGGTCGTGCCTGGCAAAGTTAAGCGTGTTGCTCGCCCATATCAGGTCGTATCCCGCACCGATTGAATCACCGTTATAATCTCCAGCCAGAACCTCCATCCGGTCTTCCATCTCATACTCCTTGATGAAGGTCGCAGCCACCTTGATTATTGCCGGTCGGTCGAAGAGGGCGCCTTTCATGCTCGGATGCGCTCCTACAATGGCAATTCCGACGATCCCCGGACCGCAGCCCAGGTCCAGCATCTTCCGAAACGATGGGAACTCCGGCAGTTCCGAGACAACCTCAACCGCCTGCTGTGCCACGCCAGCCCGCTCGTAGTTTGCTAGAGAGACGGTAAACTGTGCCCACATCTCCTCGGAGCCCATATCCGCTTCCGGCGAATGCTGCGGTGCCCCCTCTTTGACCAACCTAGACATGTCGTTGAGGGCAGGATCCCACATCTGTGCCTGGCGGGTGTACATCTGCCCTAAAAACGTAGGACTGTCCTCCGCCAGAAAGGTCTGCGTGACCGCTGTGTTCTGATAAAAACCATCATTTTTCTCCAAAAGGTCGCTCGCTGCCAGACCGTCTAAGAACAGCCTCGTGTTCCCCGGATGAGTGCCGATTGCCTCTGCTACGGCGTCGGCTGACATTGGTTCGCTCAAATGATTGAACACCTTCAACTCGATTCCCGTCAGCAGCAGCTTCGATTTAATCGGCCCAATGAGCGTCCTGTACAGCTCTCCAAAACTTTCATTTACTTCTGGTAGTTTTTTCATTTTTTCCTCTTTTTCGTTATTTTTTAGGTTGCCCTAACTATCTTGGTATGCTTGTTAGGCACATAAATAACATACCATAACAAAGTTCGGTTTTGGCTAAAAAGCCGAATAAAGTTAGGATTTCTGGATGAAACCTACATCGAGCGGAACACACTTAAAAAATATACCCATCGAAATAAACGAAATTCCGGCAATTTTCGCTACTTGTAAATGTTTAGCACACCACCAGATTACACAGATTTTCAGAACAAACATGTTTTTCTTTTAGCACAGGTTTTCTTTTTGTGAAAAAGAAAAAGTGTTGTGTTAATCTTGTGGAATCTCGTGGTTTTTAACCCTTGCCATACTAATACATCATTTTTATCACCAATTAGCCTGCAAGCAGATTACTAAAACACATATCAGTCCCAGAATAAGACCGATAACGCCTACTTTTAAGTTCTGTCTTATTTGTGCTGCGGGAATCAGTTCTTCTATAGAAATGTAGGTCATAAATCCTGCTGCAAGAGCAAGTGACGCGCCCAACAAATCTAAAGACGTCCCTTTCAAAAAATAATACCCAAAAATAAAGCCCAGTAATTCAAACAATATTGTCACTGTTACTATAATGAAGGATTTTATTTTCTTTTTGGTTAAGCCGTATAAAGGGACGATCGTCGCAATATTCTCGGGCACATCCTGTGCTGCAATACCCACTGCGATCATAATCCCCAGTGCTGGTGTTAAAGCAAATCCAACCCCGATTGCCAATCCTTCTGGTATATTGTGCAACGCCATGCCAATAACAAGCATAGTAACGCTTCTTTCAATAGATGGCTTTTCTTTTTTGAGTAACTCTGGATTTATATGTGGTAGGGTTCTATCAATAATTCGAAATGTGACTATCCCCATGAGAAAAGAGATGATCACTAAATAAAGAGGTGTGATTTCCAAACTTTCGGGTATCAATTGAAAGAAAGATATACCAAGCATCATAGAAGCAGCGAATGCTAAGGAACCGTATAAAAAAGTCTCTTTAGGTTTCTTTATCAGTCCAATTAAACACCCTAAAGTTTGCCCAACAAAGATTAGAGATATTATTAATAATATGTCTTCCATTTTTATCCTTTCCCCAACGATTTCCGCTTGCACACAAATATCTTAACAAAATCTACCAGCCCGTAAGCTTCTTTAACCGCACGAAAATCATGTTCTCGCAGCAATTCCTCAAGGTCCCGTTTTGCAAAATCTCGGTAATACTTGCTCTCGTAACGTGATGCAAATGACACGTGCAGCCATCTATGCAACCTGCTCTTCGGACTGTGATGATCAACAACGATTATTTTCCTGCTAACTCTTTTCATTTCGTCCAATACATGATGTCTGACCTCGTGTGGCATATCATGCAATCCAAAAGAAATGCATGCGTATTCGAAATAATCGTTTTCAAATGGCATTTTAGCTGCATCTGCCACCACAAATCGCACATTTTCGTATTTGTTCTTCTTCTTAGCCACCCGCAACATTTCTTCTGACAAATCAATCCCCATGACTTCATAGCCCCTCTTCGCAAATGCAAAAGCCTGTGTCCCGGTTCCCGTGCAGACGTCCAGAATTTTTATTTTGTCTTTTGAGTCAATCATACCTGCAACCTTGTTCCTTACGCCGGTTAAAGGCAGAGCAATAAAATTGTAGAACCACGCCCATTTTCCAAACCATCCTCTTATGTAGCGGTAGTAACTCTCGTCCATTTTACTTCTCCATTTAAGCTATCCTAACAAAACAATATCTCTGATATAATTTTTAGGGTCATAAATAATTTCAATCCCTCTTAAACATGAATATTTCACCTCTTTGCTCAACCAATGTGAACACATTCCCCCGTGCAAAGATATTCATAAATTCTTTCGGGCCGAGATGTTCAGCGGTAGCAAAAAGAACTCCATCCGATTTCAATACACGGTGTAGTTCATCCAATAGTTTATCCCTGTCACTTACCATCTGAAACACATCGTATAATAAAACAACATCTACACTCTCATCCTGCAATCCCGTTCCTCGTGAGGAGAGAATCGTTTTGATGTTAGCTATTTGTTTCTTTTCGATTTTTTTCTCAACTGCCCTTATGGCCAGAGGATGAATATCTAAAGCATAAACAACGCCATCATCGCCAACCATTTTCGCCGCCGGGATACTGAAACTCCCTATTCCACAGCCGTAATCCAGAACAGTTTGTCCTTCCCGTAGTCCCATCTCACGCAGAGTCCTTTCTGGCTTTTTAAATAGGCTGCGCAGGGTTAATACCGTCTTCATTATCGCAAACCCGACACCGGGCATCATCAGTTTATCCGTTCCACGTTTGAATATCAAACCACGGAACATCAAAATAGCCACGATGAATTGAGCAACTACAATGCCATCAAATATCATAAATATTGCCATTTTCTCCGTCAGAAACACCTTGAGCCCTAAATGATAAATCATAATAATCGGGGTAAGCGGAATGATAATTAGCGGTGCCGTAGCAGCCAGCCAGTGCCATACTGACTTCTCCGCACCCGCGTATTCCTTGAACGCAAGAATCCCGATGCAGATCGTTATAACTCCTGCGATTAGCCCGTATACCACTCCACGCAGGTAAACAAGACCATTAATATACCAAATTACTTTGACTGTAGGATATAATAAACCCAGTAAGATAT
>JAPWVK010000194.1 GCA_029241965.1 Candidatus Methanophagales archaeon | reverse complement strand
GCTTTGATATACACATTCTCTTGCAAGCTTTTTCAACACCATCCTCCAAGTACAACTGATGAATAAACAACAGACGCTGGAAGACGTGCTTGTTTTTCTCCTCTCGAATAAGACGTTTTAATTTTTCCAGCGAGATATGCCAGATAAGGGGGTTAGATGAGTCCATGTCATTTATTTAAGCTAATTGTCTAAATAATTATGTCAAGTACTATAACTCCATCAAGCCAATCTCGCTCAAAATCCACGCCGACTCTTATTATATCTTTTCCTTTACAATCATAAGAATGAGTTACAACATCAACAAATACTGTTTGACCTGTTTTAACTGTAAGGTTTTTATAATTTACATCACCAGGACTTTCACCAACCCTTAAATCAGCTTTTAAGCAACATTCGGGAGCAGTTTTATTTTTACATAAATCATTGCAAGTGCCGGTCCAATTATATTCAGACTTGCTTACTTCGCAAGTTGTGTCGCCGCCTCCTTCTTCAGCATCATCGCCAATGCATCGGCAATTATCAGGTTCAAAACCAGAAAGATTATAAGAACAGGAATTAGCCGGGACATTTGCGCTATAACCAGGACTTCCGACTTTAGCAAGTTTTGCGTCTTGGGTAAAGAGAAGCTCTGGGTTTATTGCGCTAATAATTTAGTATGAAATAAGCGCAAGGGACAAACCGATGATCGCGGAATAAACAATATCTTTTGCGTCTCCCATTGCCGTTGGATTTCCGGCTGAAGTCATATATCGGAATCCGCCGTACACAAGCATCATCATTGCGATAATCCCTACCGCGCCTAAAAGAAAATTATAAAGCGCAACAAGATATCCGCCAAGCGGCGCGTCTCCAGAAGGCATTCCGGGAATTTTTACCAAAGGAGTCCAGCTAACTGGAGTCCAAGTCGGATATTGCGTTGGATATGTGGGAATTGATGGGGAATTAGGAACACAATATCTATTAAATACCATCTGAAGCGTCATGACTTACAAAAGAAGCGGAAGATGGCAAGCGAAACGGTTTAATGGATTTTATAAGCCGTCATGATTATTGAGTATTAATATGGACCCTATGATCCTCTTCGATGCGATATGGCTAATGCTGCCTGCGTACATCACGAATCTGAGTGCTGGATTCTTCAAAGGGAAAACACCCATAGACCGCGGTATTTATTGGGGTAAAAACCGATTGCTGGGTGATGGCAAGACCTATGAAGGCTTCCTGAAGGGCACCGCTTGCGGGTTACTCTGTGGTATCATACAACAACCCTTTTTATACTCGTTTGGTCCTTTCCCTTTATGTTTAGTCACGATATTCTGCTTATCCGCAGGTGCAATGCTGGGGGACCTCTTAGCTAGTCTCGTAAAGCGGCGCGTGGGGCTGAAAAGAGGTGCACCCTTTCCTATTATAGATCAACTGGACTTCGTGGCGGGTGCCTGGCTGCTTCTGCTTCTGTTTACTCGTGATTGGTTTATTGAAACTTTCACCCTGGAAATAATCTTTATTGTGATCATAATTACGCCCATCCTGCACCTGCTTACAAATTACATCGGCTTTAAGTTGGGCAGGAAAGATGTGCCGTGGTGATGTAAAAAGGAAAACTTTATATATGGCATCACAAATATGCAACTGGATAGACCGGAGATATTGATGAGACGTAGAGGGATGGATAGCGAGGATGCGTGTGGGAAAGAAAGAGGAAGGAAGATATAGCGAGAGAGTGTGGTAACGTTGATTTTAGCAGAACATTATCCGGTGCTTGTAATTGTAATATCAATGCTTGCGGCATTTACTATTTTGATCGCGGGCCGGGTGAACAAGAAGGCAGCTTTCCCCATTTCCTTAGCAACCATCTTCGTACAACTGTTAATGGCTTTGTCTATCCTGAAGCACGTCCTGGCAGAAGGACCCATACATTATCAGTTGGGTGGCTGGGCGCCGCCCTGGGGCATAGAATATGTGGTGGATGCGTTTAATGCCTACGTATTGGTTGTAATTCTGCTTTTGAGCTTTTTATGTGCAATATATTCAAAACGAAGCGTAGAGAAGGAGCTACCTCTTAAGATTGTTCCGTTCTACTCGGCCTTTCAACTTCTTATCACAGGTTTATGTGGCATAACGGTGACCGGGGATATATTCAATCTGTATGTATTCCTGGAAATAGCGTCATTAGCGTCATACGCGTTGATAGCCGTTGCCGGTGGAAGGGCGTTGAAGGCAAGCTACAACTATGTAATAATGGGCTCTATGGGTGCCTGTTTCTACCTGTTAGGCGCTGGCTTCCTGTACGCGGTTACCGGCTCGCTAAATATGGCAGACCTTTCGCACCTGCTACCACCTTTGTATGGAAACAGAGCAGTGCAAGCGGCGTTTGTGTTCTTTGCAGTCGGATTGAGCATAAAGATGGCGCTATTTCCGCTACATACATGGCAGCCGGACGCATATACCTATGCACCTTCTGCTGTGAGTGTGATAATCGCAGCCACGATGTCAAAAGTTTCTGTATATGCACTGATAAGAGTTATTTACTCAGTATTCACGCTTGATTTCATCCAGAGCTATGTGGGTGTGGATTTGGCACTCTGCTGGATTGCGGCAATAGGAATAATAGCAGGGTCGGTGCTTGCGATAATGCAGACTAATTTGAAGCGGATGCTCGCTTATTCCAGTGTTTCACAGATAGGGTATATCGTATTGGGAATAGGACTTTCTCCAATCTCAGCATGGGGGCTCGTCGGTGCGATTGCACACATCTTAAACCATGCGATAATGAAAGGCTGCCTGTTTATGGCAGCGGGTGCATTCATTTATAAGTTGGGACTCTGGGACATAAAGGATTTTGAAGGATTAGGAAAGAAGATGCCGTATGCAAGTGCAGCATTCTCGTTAGCTGCGATTTCTATGATTGGGGTTCCGCCGAGCGCAGGATTTGCATCGAAAGTGTTTTTACTCATCGCTTCTTTAGAGGCGACGAAAACATTTGCGGTTTCTGGTTATATCTTCGTGGGTGTGCTGCTGTTCAGTACACTTCTAAACCTCTCTTATTTCTGGCGTGTGATTGACCGTATTTATTTTGTAAAGACCGAAGGGGGACATGAAGATAGCGAGCGCGAAACGAAGAAGCCCGGAGTGCCTATTAGTATGCTTGTTCCGATGTTAATCCTCGCGGTTCTTTGTATTGTGGTTGGTATTTTATGGCTTACAAAGGTGCCTTTGCCTTTTGTTGAGCAGACGTTATATGAGTTAGGAGTGGGGGTGTTGCCACAATGGTAGAGATGCTTACACCGCTGTTTGTTATTTTATGTCCTCTAATTGCAGCTCCTTTGATATTGCTAGCAGGCAAATGGCCGAACATACGAGAAGGAGTAACACTCACGGCAGCCATAGCGACGTTCTCGCTCGTTTGGTCTATGATAAACCCAATTTTAAATAAAGACGTGATTTTATGCACTTTTTTCGAGACGATGCTTCCGGGTGTAGCGATTGGCTTAAAAGTAGATGCTTTCGGTATGCTCTTCGCACTCACTTCTTCTTCTCTGTGGATATTAGTGTCGCTCTATTCCACGGGATATATGAGGTCGCTGAAGGAGCATGCACAGACAAGATTCTACTTTAGCTTCGCTCTTGCTATATTCGGTGCCCTGGGGATTGCGATGTCTGCGAATTTGTTCACGATGTTCATCTTTTATGAGATACTAACGGTCTCGACATATGCTCTGGTTATTCACGATCAGACAGCAGAGGCTTTGAGCGCGGGCCATAAGTATTTCGCGTATCTACTTACCTCTGGCTGTTTCTTCCTGTTTGGTTTGATGATGGTTTACTATCTTACGGGTACTACGGATTTCACGAATGGTGGAATAGCAGCGCTTGCGACACTCAATCCCGCGCATAAATGGACGTTGATAATCTTGTTCGTCTGTTTCCTTTTGGGGTTCCTGAAGGCGGCGTGGATGCCTTTTCATTCTTGGTTACCCGCAGCGATGGTAGCACCGACACCGGTAAGTGCGTTATTGCACGCAGTGGCAGTGGTGAAAGCGGGCGTGTTCGGAATCGTCCGGATTGTATGTTTCATATATGGTGTGGATTTGATGACCTCGCTTGGACTCGGAATACTACTTGCATGTATCGCGGGCTTTACGATGATTGTTGCCAATTTGTTTGCTATTGCACAGGATAACCTGAAGCGAAGACTCGCGTATTCCACCATAAATCAGTTGTCATATATACTTTTGGGTGCGGCATTGCTAACAGAACCAGGAATACGAGGCGCAATGATGCACATTCCTTTCCACGGCTACATGAAGATAACGCTCTTCATGTGTGCCGGTGCGATAATGGTGGCGACAGGAAAGAAAAACATAAGTGAGATGGGGGGCATAGGAAAGACAATGCCGATAACTATGCTGGCCTTCACTGTAGGAGCGCTTGGAATGTGTGGTATTCCGCCTGCGGTGGGCTTCATAAGTAAATGGTATTTGTGCATGGGTACGTACGTGGCATACGAAACTATTTCACCTGTGATGATAACTTTTCTGTTCGTCCTTTTGATAGCTTCTTTACTGGATGTTGTTTATTTCTTCCCGATATTACATACCGCATTCTTTAAGGAACCGGAGGGTGCGGTAGCAGAGTCAAAAGTGAAAGAATCAACTTCTCTTGTGGTCATACCGTTAGCAATAACTGCGATTTTTTCGGTTATCTTCTTTTTAGCTTTCATCTTGAGACCGGTAGAGATGCTCGCACCATATGTAGATATGCTTTCAATGCACATCTATGACCTTGTGGATGTAGCAATTAAAAATGTAATAATTCCGTGATTAATGTAAATCCTTATTATGGACTCTTTCGTTTACGGAAGCAGAAGATGGATTTATGCTACACTAAGCGGCTTCTCAATTTTGGACATGTAATAAAAATAAAAAACTTTTTATGCTGACTTTCTATACCTCTACAACACCAAAGCGACAATCAGAAATCGGAAGAAACAACAAAAATATAGGATAGCACCAATGAGACAAATCATACTTTTGATAGCGGCTCTTATCTTCTTAACGGCAGTCTGGATCGCGCCAGTAAACGCCGCCGCAGATGCCAAGATCGTAATCACAAAGGTCACACCAACCGAGCTTGCGCCCGGTGACATAAAAGAAGTCACGCTCACGGTGAAGAACCAGGGCGGTCGAGAGGCACGTCATATCACTCTGAATTTCGAGAGTGCAGAAGGCATATCTCTTATCGGGTCATCCACTGTGCACATTGCTTCGCTCAGCGAGTGGGGCTCAAAGGAGGTGCCAATCACGATAAAAGCCGAGGACGAAATCCCAGATGGTGCATACGCTATTCCAATCCAGGTCACCTTCGATCAACACTACTTCAATGTTAGTGGCGGGCAGCATGAAACCGCGGGGAGACCGCAAACAGAGATTATGATAGTCTTTAATGTAGAAGGCACAACCACGCTTGAGGTTGCCGATGTCGAGACAAACCCGCCTGAACTACGAGAAGACAGCGAGAATAATAATGTAACTGTCTTAATAGATAATTCCGGAACTGCGAAGGCGAGGTCGGTAACCGTCAGAATAGACCCCGCCAGTCCATTTACGGAGGCATACTCGGGTTCTACTTCAGACTTTACCGATGAGATTCCGGCACGTAAAAGCCACCGCTTTGTATTCGCGCTCGATATAGAAGACGGTGCGAAAGAAGGGTCTTATACCATTTTGCTCACTATTGACTACATCGGTGAGGAAGACCAAAAAATTTCGCTTGATAAGAGAATCACCTTGAAGATCGGTTCGCAAGCTGACTTCCGGGTCGGAGAGGCAACAACTAATCCGGCCGCAATTACTCGCGGTGCAGAATTCAGAATTAATGTCCCGGTCAAGAACAAGGGAAACAAGGATGCGGAATCAGTAAAAGCCATATTAAAAACGAAATCATACTTCACAGGGACAAAGACAGATTATCTCGGTGATATAGAACAGGGCTCGAAAAAGATAGCCACCTTTGAGCTTGAAGCAGACCGTGACACAATCGCAGATAACTACGAGACCGATATAAAGATCATCTGGTTAGATGGTGATGAACGACTGGAGACAACAAAATCCTTTGCGCTTGTTGTGGTATCAGGAGAAGGCTCGAATACAGGAATCATGGCTATTGCAGCAGTTGCATTTATTCTGATTGTTGTCATAATAGGTGTTTTTATCTATTTCAAGAGGAAGAAAAGAAAGGGCGAATAGTCATATTCTTAGAATCCTGAAGGGGCGATAGCCCCGAAACCTGCTACCCGCTGTTAGGTGATGTGTTCGGCGCATTCTACTTATCAATCAAAACGGCTTTAAAATAGAGTAATGCTCCATTCTCAAAATCATACGAATCAAATTTAAAACAGAACTTAGTAAATAACTCATTTAATTCATTTTCTGAATATAACTTACCTCGAATAATACTATTCTTTTTATTCCTTTCTGGGACAGGCACACTGCATATAAAAACACCTTGTTTGTTTAAAATCCTTTTTATTTCGTAACTACTCACCCACTACGAATTTATTGCAGATAAGACTTTATATTATCCATCCCAATAGTTGTAAATAAAACCTTTCGATTGATGGAGGGACTATGCGATGAATATACATACCCGTGATGAAATTCGTGAAGCTTACCG
>JAPWVK010000193.1 GCA_029241965.1 Candidatus Methanophagales archaeon | reverse complement strand
CACCAATACCTACCCTATCGGCCGTAAAATCTCGAAGGAAGAGCTGGAAGCAGTCAACATTAAACGCGATGACTTCCATGGAGAATGGAACTATACTATCTATCCATCGTCATGAACTTGGCACACTTATTCTGTGACGCCTCCTAAGTGTCTCAACAACTTAATTTTGGAATGATCTAATAACCTCCAAATACCCTGATAAATTCATGGTAGGAATAAAACTTGGGGATGATGAGGTAAAGTTTCTGAGGGACTTTGTGAAAAAGGGACGCAAGAGTGCAAGAGAGCTAACCAGGGCACGCATTCTGCTACTGGCGAACCAGCAAAAGGGGACACTGAAATAACAGAAATATTAGAAGTCGGCAGGAATACGGTTTGGAGAACCAAGAAAAGATACCGTGAAGAAGGTCTTCAAAGCGCCCTGACGGATAAACCAAGACCCGGGCTGCCTCAAAAATACACAGAAAGACACAAAGCAGAAATCATAGCGCAGGCATACACCAAATCGCCCGATGGCAGAAAGAGATGGTCACTTACATTACTCACCGAAGAGATGAGGAAGAAAGAAGGATTTGAAACAATAAACCGTGAGAGCATCCGGCTTATTTTTTAAAAAAGCAAAACAAAGCCGTGGCTGAGAAGGAAGGGGGTGCATCCAGATGATTGATGCAATATTCAGAGCTTGCATGTACGACGTCCTTGACCTGTATGAAGAACCATACGACCCGAAAAGACCGCCTCATCAATCTTGACGAGAAAACGAAGCAACTTCTCGGTGATAAGAGAATGCCCATTCCCATGAAGCCGGGAAAACCAGAGAAATACGATTATGAATATGTCAGGAATGGTACGGCAGACATATTCGTAGCAGTCGAATTCAAGGCAGGAAAACGTGTGACGCAGGTCACAAAAAGAAGAACGATGAAGGATTTCGCGCTGTTCGTGAAGATGCTCGTTGACGAATACCCGGATGTCGAAGTCATCCAGTTGGTCACCGACAACCTCAACGCCGCTGAAATCGAGATCAATGTGATGGACATCGAATGCACAGGGAGACGAATCGCTGACAAGGAGACACTGGTCCGGGAAGTGGCTGCATGGACCAAAAGAAGGAATGCCCAGAGAAAGAAGATCAACTGGAAGTTTACGAGGGATACGGCTGATAAGAAGCTATCTAAGTATTACGTTCCGTAATTAAATTGTCCCGACACGAGAATCCATCCAGAACGATTTGGAGATTTTTACACGCCGGAAGAGGTTGCGGAAAGACTTGTCAAAATTGCACATGAACATGGATTCCGAGCGGTCAGGATAAGCGGGAATGAACCGACATTGTGTAAAAGCCATCTGTTAGATGTAACAAGAGCTGTTGAACTTTCGGACCCGACCCTTCTATTTGTGCTTGAGACGAATGGTATAAAACTTGGTGAGGATGAAAAATAACGTTGATGAACTGTCAATTCATCCCGCTATTGTAAAGGATTATGCGGATGCTTATTTAATAGGGAGATTAAGTGATATATCGCCAGAAATAGTTGAGCGGGTAGAATACGAAAGTTTAAGGATTTACGCACACATACGAAAAAGAATGAAAGAGAGGAAGTTGCTATGCTGAAAGATATTTTTGAAGACAGATTCAAACAAGTTATTGCAGCAGCGAAAGAAGGCGAGCTGCGATGCCTAACTGGTAAGCGATGGGATGGCAACGCCGTGTTGATCGTTGTAGATGCCGCGTTGGATTCGGTTGGACTTCAATATTTCAATATAGTAGTGCCACGAGTAAAGCGTTTTTACAACGAATACGTGAAGACCACCGAGATAAGTTCGTTTAAAGCGTTTTCGCATCTATCGCCCGAAGATGCACGGTTGAGAAGTATAATGAATAACAGACGTGTTTGGCATGTCGCAATAGAAATCTGTCGTATTTTATGTGGTATCAAAGAACGCAGGAGTTTAGAAACCGATTTCGTGGTGTTAAAGTACTGGGCGGAACACGCGGACTATAATAACTGGAAGAGTGACGAAATAGGAATGATTAACGGTGTTGGGCTGATTACATTTCAGTATCTGCGAATGCAAGCAGGAGTGGATACGAGCATGCCCGACAAGATATTAAAGCGGGTGGTGGAACGTGAGTTTGACGTTCATGCAAATGACGATTTAACGTTTATTGCGGAGATGGAGCTGTTATCGAAGGAGATAGGATATTCGCAGATAATGCTCTGCTGGGCGATTTGGTTGAGGGGGTCTGATATGGGGGAAAAGGGATGGGAAGTGCTGTAATTTTATTTTTTATGCCTCCGTCTGCGGAAAAGAAATACTAACCCTAATATTGCTGCAACAGGTATTGCTATTGTTGCGAATTCGGGAATTGGTTCGGCTGGTGGTGTTTTATCTTCTATGCCCTCTTCTGTTGACTCAATAACGTATGGCTGATCTGGAATATCGCTGATTGGGACGTTTTCTACCAAGACGATAGTTGTATCACCTACTGTGACCTCAAGCGTGTATGTGTCCGTGGGTTCCGCATCGAGTTCTGGAGTTACTGTTATTAGATAATCTCCTATTTTTCGATCTGAAATTGATATTATGTCATCAGGATCACCATCACCATTTATGTCTGTTTCCGTATAACTTGCTCCAAGAATTTCATTTGTTTCTGGATTGATTGTCCGGCTGTCAGGGTCTGTGACGCTCAAATTCACCGGACAGAACGCTTTTATGCTGAGTGTTGAAGATTCTTGCGGAAGATAGTTTTCAAATGGTTGTGTTAACGGATAGTTGTCTGCGTCAGAATCTATGCGGTAAGGATTGTCCCAAATTCCATCGTTGTTTGAATCAATGTCAGTGTAATCATCCCAATAGTTGCCGAGGTGGTTTGTGTGGGTGTTTGTCTGGTAGGTGTAGGTTATTTGGTTTGGAGAGTTCCAGGTGTTGGTGGAATCGCGATAGTAAAAGTTGTTCTCGTTGCCTATTAAATCGTTGAGGTAGATGATGTTGTTGTCTGAATACTTAAGATGAATAGCATATTGTGTGTCGCGGAAAGTATTGCCTTTTATATTATTGTTGTTGGAATAATACAGCCGTATGCCTGTGGGACCTATACTGATTTTTACATTCTCTATGTTTGAGTTGTCGGTTTTGTAAAAATATATACTGGGTTCGTTGTTTTCAAGTTCAAGATCTTTTATTGTAACATCATCGCACTCAATGCAATAGACAACTCCAGCGTTTGTAGAGCTGTCAATTGTTATGCCTGAAGCGTATTTGATAAAATAGATTGGTTTTCCATTTACGAGATTGGTAGTGTCAATGTCATTGTCAAAATTACTTGCAACAAAGTTATAGCGATTATCAATCATCTGGTTTTCTATAAAATGGTTGCCCGTAGCAAGTGATTTTATGTTAATACCGTTCTCGCTATTGTTTTTTATAATATTACTGGCAATTCGGTTGTTGCTGCTTATCCATTTAAAAATGATTCCGCCTCCGCCATTGTTGTTTATAGTGTTGCCAATTATATCATTGCTACTGGAATAATCTAAAGAGATTCCGATCCCAACATTATCTTTTATAATATTTTCTAAAATAATGTTGCCTCTTGATCCTCGGCTATAGATACCGTAATTGTTGTCGCTTACTATATTGCCTGCTATATAGCTATTGTGCGTATTGCCAAGTAAGATTCCATAATAGTTGCCTGATGCCGTGTTATGCGAAAGATTAATGTTGTTTAAAATACATCCGCAAAGCATAAATCCTGCTTTTTTTGTTCCTGTCGCTCCGGCTGCAATGAATCCGGAAACATTTGCGTTAGGCGATATTTCAAAAACATGGTTATCCGGATTTTCTGCTTGAACTATCACTTCTCCCTCGCCGATAAGAGTTAATCGTTTGTTCACTTTCACATTCTCATTGTATGTTCCTTCTCTAACAATAATTTTGTCTCCTTCTAAAGCGTTATCTATTGCTTCCTGGATTGTTGGGTAATCTCCGGGAACGCAGATGTATGGATATTTGACTGAATTCTTTTTTGTTATGTCTTCGCCTTGCTGATGCAGATTGAATTCATCGTCGCTCACTGGGATTGGTTCCCATGTGTAACCGAAAATATCTCTTATCTCTTCGTTTTCAATATATCTTTTCTCTTTTTCTGCGATTACATAGAGATTAAATCCGTGGAGGATTAATGCTCCGTCTTGGAAATCAATTGCCGGCGGGACTGTTGTATATTGGTATGTGTCGCAATTTGCAAGTTCTGACAGATTGATAATCCTGTTCCAGTCACCGAATCTTGAGTCAAAGACATTACCCGAGAAAATACGCCGTTTTTGCTGTCCTCCTATGACTTTATATGTATTGCCTGCAGAACTTTTTATCAATGTTCCTCTGGTATGCCAAACTGTTCCGTCTTGCCAAACAATAGGTTCTCCGTCAGAACAGAGATCTAATTCGCTCTGGTCAGTCAGCCATATGACATTCTCTTCTTTATAACCGAGTTGGTTGAAAACTTCATTGCTGGTGATTAATCTTTTCTTGTTGTGTTCAATAACATATCTTTCTCCGCTTGTCTGGTTTCCTATCAAAGTTCCTTCTCTGAAAACTATTTGCTCGCCTTCTGGATATTGGTCTATTTCTTTGTTTGAGAGTGTGATTATCTGTTCTTCTTTGAAGTTCCAAGAATCAAAGACATTGTCTGTCGGGATAAATCTTTTCTGGTTGTTTTGTATCTGATACGTTTTGTCAGATGAGGAGTTGATTAGGGTACCGGTGGAATGGATGCGGGTTGGTATTGGTCCGCGGTAGATTCTGAGTGAATATATCGCTCCTAAAGGATCTGTTCCGTATCTTCCGCACTCAGTAAGAATTGTCCTGTCTCCGTAATAGGGGTCGTTGATATAATACCTTTTTCCAACTCTGCCGGTGATAACAATGAAATGTTTTGAGCTAAATAATCGAACTTCGGTAATAACTGGATATCCGCTGTCTATTTCTTGGTTGAGACGATCAAGACTAACTTCATTTCTATTAATTCTTTCTTGCCACTGAACTTTGTCTCTGGACATTTCTCGAATAGATTCGTTCCAACCGTAAGGCCTAACTTCATCACCGATATATCCACCATGATTTGTTAACCACTCGTTGACTTCCAAAGGATTTGAATCTTCTTTGTCCATTCCATAGTATCCAAGTATCATTGCTATAGAAGTAATTGCGCATCCATAATCTGCTATAGTGCTGTCTGTATCTCCAATTGTCGCATCTCCATACCATCTTTGCCCATATAGAGGCACATTCAATCTGTTGTCTGCTAAGATTGGTGTTGCAAATACACTACACAGAGCTACTACTAAAAATATCCCTATCAATACTTTTCCTATTTTTATTTTCATTTCTTTTTCATTTCACCTTCTAATTTTTTAATTTATGCAACTTTACTTTCCTATGAGATATCCACTTGCCCCTATTGCCCCCCCACTGAGGAGAGACAGAATTCCAATGAGAATGTATTTTGCTTTCATAGGTTTGCTTTTAGACAGATTTGCTTTTGAAGGTAACTTTTGTATATCAAGTATTGCTGAAACATTTTCTCTATTTAAAACTTCCTGTTTTTGTGACTTCATCCCAAAAGTCAACATAGCTGCAAGGACAGCGTAGAAACATTTATTTGGCAATTCTAAAATACAGAGTAGTTTTCCATGTTACTATAACCCAGCGTCTTATGACTTGTGACAAAGTCGAATAAAAGAAAACCAGCAGTAGAAGTGAAGGATTAAAACATTTCTTTCTCTCAAGCCATACATTTCCTCATCCGCAAAAAATCCCGAATTTTATTTTATTTTCACATGCTATCTTTCTACAAATTCGAGAAATATTTATTTTATTTGAGGTTATCCCTGCTATAGCCCTAACTCATCACTTATCGGTAGAAGCGCATCCAGCGCAATCGTAAAGAATTCTTTGCGCTCAAAACCGAGCTCTTCACAGACCATTATGTTCTCCCTACTGACGGTTCGTGCAAATGACTTGTCACTGAATTTCTTCTTCAACGATTTCGCTTTTACTTCAGATAATTTCCGTGTGGGCATCATCAACGCCGTTGGCACGATTAAACCAGAGACGGCATCGGCAGCAATCAACGCCTTTGCCATCACGCTATCCGGTTCCACTCCTGTTCGCGCGTTATGCGCTTTTATCGCAGACAAGCATTCTTCGGGCAGCTCGCCTTTTAGCATCTCCGCAGTGATAAGCCCATGCTCTTCAAAATTGTCCTTGGTTCGTTCGTAGTCCAGGTCGTGCAATAATCCAACCAGCGCCCATTTACCTTTCTCCTCCTCCGGGATTTCCAGCTTAGCCGCAAGAGCTTCCATTATCTTTGAAACTGCGAGCATGTGCATCCTCAGATTTTCGGCTTCTACCTCTTCTTCAACCAGGTCCCGTGCTTTTTCGATTGAAATCATAATAATATTTAGTTGTGGTACCACATAAAATGTAATTGTTTAGTAAACCACCAGATTGCACAGATTTGCACGAGAAGACAATACTATAGATCCGACTTTTATTTGTACTCTATTGGCTCTGTTATCCGATGTTAACCCAAAAATCTTCTGTTCTTTTGGTAAAGCTTTTCTTTTTAAGAAAAGGTTTGATGGGTGCGGAAAGAAATATTACAATCAGATTCCTGCTATAAAGCTTTTTAGTTACCAAAAACCGATGTAGTTTCCCGATGAGTGTAACAACCAAACAACCACCAGTTAATCACAAGCTTTAACAAAACGCCACCCAAGTGTGCTACCAACTAGGGTTCATGCACCACTCACAATTACCGCTATGTGGTGAAAAGATCCCGCAAACGTGCATTATGAAGCAAAAACAACCCATAATTACCTTTTGGGATTCGATGAAGATCGCTAACGCTAAAATCTTCACGAACTCGCTTGTATCCCTTGCTCGACTTATAAACTCGTTTATGCTCTCTGATTGCTCGTTATTCAAACTTTAAGAAAGTTTGATCAAAACGCT
>JAPWVK010000192.1 GCA_029241965.1 Candidatus Methanophagales archaeon | reverse complement strand
TATGACACCTACACATATATAAACTTCACCGTTGAAAAATATCGCAAATAATGAGTCTAATAGCACCAATATTGTATAAGAATGGATTTTTAGCGCGCATTCGATGATGTGTAGGTGGCACATCTAATTCTGTTCAGGTTATGAGAAATAGCAAACCACAACGAGTAGTGTGTGCAAGATAATAACGAAGGGGATCACTTAAGTCGCTTGTAGGCGGAGTTTTAATACACTTCTTCATGCGTTTCGATGTCTATCAGCAAGACTTTCATCTTTTCCTGATCTACAAACCAGAAGATTAATCTATATTCATAACTTATTCTTAATGACCATAACCCTTTCAAAATCCCGCTTAAAGAATGTGTTTTTAAAATAGGATGGAATGGGTCATTTGTAAATAGTTCCATTTTAACCCGAAAGGAATTTACTAAATCCGGGTGTTTCTTGCTCCATTTTTTGTATATCCTTTTAAATTTCTCGTCCCAAACGATTTCAATCATTCAAGTCATCCCATAAGTCGTCAAGAGTGCCACTCTTTACCTTCCCATCACTAAAAGCCTGCTCAGCTTCTATAGCTCTTTTTGCTATTTCTGATCTCTTTAAATCAATCAACCTTTTGGAAAGAACACCAAATATATAAGTTTGGTCGTTAATATCCAAATTTTCTATAGTTTCCAGAACGTCTTTTATACTTGCCATGATTTTCATTTTGTCATTTCTTATTTAAATTTAATAAAGTTTTCCAGTACAAATCACTTCTTTTCGAGTGCTTTGATAATCTTTTGAGGTGTAAGAGATGGAAGCTTAGGCATAAGCCTCCACCGTTAAGGTATATTCTAAAGTTCTTTCCTCCGTGGGTATCTCCTCATCATGCTCCTTTAAACTCTCTAGGTATAACTCAATAGCTTCTTTTGCCATCTCTATCGCTTCTTCTATTGAGTCACCATATGTGACACAGCCAGAAAGAGAAGGAACTATCACTGTATAACCACCCTCCGCCTCCTTTCTGAGCAAAATCCTATAATTTAATACTTTCATACAATCTCTTCATGTTGTTTATAGTATTAATAATTTTGTCTAATTGAGCAGGATGTACTTACTGACATCTCTCCTCACTTAGGCATAAGTGTTTTTTCCCCACAACCGTTTCAAGTTATGACGAACCAGGTGTGGCAGAAATAGCAAAAGCCGAGAGGTTGAGGATAGAACAGGAACATCGAAGTATCCGGGCGGATGTGTTACAAGAGGTATTGACAGAGCAGCCAACATCGTTTGATGTGATCTACGAAAAATATTTCTGTAAGTGCACTTCACGAGAGTTAAAGAAGAAATTGGATAAGCCGCGAGTGCGTTATAGCGTAAAGCAATATTTGCGTGAAATGGAAAACGATAACATTGATGGCAAAGAGCATAGAAAGTGTATTAGATATTTGTAGACGAAAAGCGCGAGGCGAAAGCGATGAAATTGTAGAAGAGTATGTGGACCAGTACGTTAGTGGAAAAGAGTCAAGAGCATATGAAAGAATTTGAGAGGATGGTCCAGGGCGCACACCGGAATCATTTCCAACGCATCTACTGCCGCCGGGTTGACAGATTAGGCAGGAATCTAAGCGAAAACATAGAACGTGAATCCCATTTTTGCATTTTTTCATTGCAATAATTGACAGATCAAATCATTATGAACCGAGATTAAGAGAATATTTAAAAGACCGATATGGATATTACAATAAACATGGATTATGAAATCATTTTTGTGACGGGCGAAATATTCTTTGATCATCCTCTTTGTGGAGTTGCAATACTGAAAAGAGTACTTGAAAAGGATGGCTATAGAGTTGGCGTGATAGAAAAGCCAACAAAAGAAGACGAAATCAAGAAGTTAGGCAGGCCTAAACTGTTTTTCGGTGTGACTTCCGGAAGCATAGATTCAATGGTTCGCAACTATACTCCGTTAAAGAAATCGAGGGCAGAAGATGAGACACAAGATTATCATGAGGTTGTTTTAGATAGAGCAACAACAGTCTTTAGTAATTGGATTAAACATCAATTCAAAGGTTCAATTTTGGTTTTGGGTGGAACGGAAGCAAGCTTGAGACGATTTGTC
>JAPWVK010000191.1 GCA_029241965.1 Candidatus Methanophagales archaeon | reverse complement strand
TCGTGGAACTTAGACACAACGCCGCTGTTCTTCCTGGTTACTACTCTACTCGTGGGCGTAACGGCAGTAGCAGCAGTTCTTTCAGCGAAATACATGCTTAAAAAAGAAACCGTGGAACATTTTGCGAACTTTCTTTGGGCTACGTGGGGAATTGCGCTGGTAATGGTGATCGTGCTGCTCTTCACACTGTTTACGAACATATCTGTGTTACAACAAGTTGGAGTGACAGAAGCCACAACACTAGCTCAAGCGGAAACACTAAAAAACATGCTGCATGGTGATTACACCACGCTATTCTATGCACGAGTGATAATAGGCGTTGTTCTGACACTCATATGCTTAGCAGCGCTTGTATTACCGCTGAAGAAGAAGGACATCTCAAAAGCATCGGTTCTTACACTTGCAGTGTTTCTGTGTGCGCTAATCGGCGAACTTCTGGGAAGAGCAGTGTTCTTCGGTGCGAATGTGTCACTTGGTGAAGTCATGCCCTATGTTCTCTCATCCATACTATAAGAAAACCAAAAAACAGAAAAGAACAAAAATTGGTTGTGGAATCAAACTTTAAGAAAGTTTGAAGTTTGAGCAAAATCCACAACCCGCTATTTTTTAAATTTAAAATAAAAAATGCTTGCAATACCAATCTAACCCGAGCATGCAAGCTTTAACATCCTTTTCTGATTAATATACGATAGCAATCTTAGTCGGACTTATGCGAGGCTTCCAACTTTGCCTGAACTTCCTCTTTTAACTCCTCCTCGGTCTTCCCTTCGGTATCTATGCCCATATACGCAGCCACTTCTTTTATGTTTACTTCCTCGCCCTTTGTCTCCGCTAACGCTTTTACCTTCGCCTTTGGTATCTCTTTTTCGTCACCTGCCACGGATTCCTCGAATTTTTTGTAGTCTATCTCAGCTTCCTTCTTCGCTTTTTTGAACTCCCCCATTGCCTGTCCAAATGACCTAGCAAGTTGTGGCACCTTTGTTGCACCGAACAGCAGAATAAGAATCAAGATTATTATCCCTATCTCAAGTGGTCCTATCCCGCCAACAAAAAGCAGTTCTCCAATCATCGCAGCACCTCTTACTTATAATTAAGTTGAGTACATATGTAAATATATCGTTTTGTATATCAGATAATCCGTTATGAGATGCAACAGGTCATCTACGCTTATGAGCGATATATTTTGTTATGAGTAACCCCAACTCAAACAGTGCTATTGACACTCCCGCCATCAACATTGAAATACCCATCGGATCGGCGATGACAAAGAAAGCGAGTCCTAATATTAGCCCATATATTAACCATCTCTTATCTTTAAGCCAGGCATAAGTGACGAGTTTCATCTTCACCGCTAAAGTCATTATTAAAGGGATTTGAAAGATCAACCCGAACCCCACGGCAGTATATAAGATGATGGAGAATATCCTGTTTGCAGAAAACGCAACCTTCGCTATATCGCCTGAGTACGCGATGAGGTAACTGAACAACCAAGGTAAGACGAAGAAGTATGCAAAGAAAGCGCCGACTACATACAAAAGCAGTGAGGGGATAACAACTTGCAGGAAAAATTTTCTTTCCGAGGGATATAACCCGGGTCGCATGAAAGCGAATATCTCATATAATATCAGTGGTATTGTAATAGAAAGAGCGCACAAAAAAGAGAACAAAAGCTTCACGCTTATCCATTCCACCGGACTATACACGTATATGGGCATATCCTCGGCGAATAGATTTAAGAATAAGAAACGCAGAGAAAAGTTTGAAAGAGGGAACATGACTAAGGCAACAATGCAGAAAGGGATTAAAACAACAATGACTCTTCTTCGTAGTTCGGAGAGATGTTCTATCACGGGAATCTCTACATCTTGTGTTGGCCCACTTATCCCATTTTCGTTTCTTTCCATTTTTTACCCTTTTGTTCTTAGGAGATTGCGATGACTAGCGTTAGCGAAGAGTTTGGATATATAATAGTAGCGTTAAAGAAGAAAATTATGATCATAGTGGGCATTATCTTTATTGGTATGCTCGTATCTTATTCATTATTAGTAGACCCCGTGTTGCTACGGATAAAAGAAGACCTACTACCAGAAGGTGCATCGCTAATCTATATTTCACCCGTAGAGGTGATAATGCTAAAGTTAAAGATAGCAATGCTCGCAGGTATAATACTTGCCACTCCGGTTGTATGCTACTACGTGTATAAGACGCTGAAAGAGAGGTTTGAGATACGGAATCCAATGAAAAAAACTCATCTTATTATATTGCTGGCCTCCGCCATTTCTTTATTTATTGCGGGTATAGGCTATGCTTACTTCCTTATGTTGCCGCTCGTTCTAACTTATCTGTGCTATATGTCATCAGCAGTGGGAGTTGCTGCCACTTACTCCCTCCACGAGTTTATAACATTTGTCGTCATAATAGCACTCATACTTGGAATTTCGTTTGAACTTCCTGTCGTTCTCGTCTTTGTCGTTCATTCGGGACTCGTGCAGATAGACACGCTGAAAGAATACAGGCGATACACATACGTGGCGATGTTCGTTCTCGCTGCTGTTTTTACACCGCCGGATGTCGTGAGTCAGCTCATTGTCGCTTTCCCGTTGATAATATGCTATGAGATAGGTATAGTAGTTGCGAGCTTCATCTCTAAGAGGCATTTCCTTACGCATCGAGCTTCTGAATGATTTACAAAATTATCCAATCATTCGTGTACAGATAACTTTTGTAATTGAATAGTGTGAATGAAAAAACCACGGGATATCAGAGCATATATGTCTTTCTTTTAGCACAGGTTTTTTTTGTAAAAAAGAAAAAGTGTTGTCTAATCTTGTTCATGCTTCCCTATTCCCCACTCAAACGAGAAGCAACCGCCAACGTCAAATCCTCTATTTCTATTTTCCCTTCTTTTGACTCGCTCTTCAGGCACAAGTTCGCACAGTCGAGATGTATCCAGCATCTTGGACACGAAACAACAAGCTTTGAGGCTTTTGTCTGCTTAGCTTCGGTTAACCTTTCAATCTGCATCTCCCTTGCCACGGGTCCGCATGTTAACATAGCACTTACGCCACAGCATGGTGCTTTCTCTCTATTATGCGCCATCTCCTCCAGTTTCACGCCTGGAATCTTCTTTAAAACAGTTCTTGGATCTTCGTACACGCCAAGGTGCCTTAACCTGCATGGGTCGTGATAAGTAATAATCTGCTCTTCTTCACCACTGTCCATAGGCAAATCTTTATCCTTTATGAACTCCGCAAGGTGCACAAACTCAAGGTCAAGCTCAACGTTTAATTCTGCGTAAAAGCGCCGGTAGTCCACTTCAAACGTTCTTAAACATTCCGCGCAGGAAAAAACAACAGTTTTCGCGCTACTTTTCATTATCGTTTCTATATTCGCATTCATCAACTCTTTGACTCTCGTTTCGTCACCCACCCAGAGTAAATCGTGACCACAGCACTGCTCTTCTTTGCTTACCGCAGGAACAATCCCGATAGAATTGAGTATCTTCACCGCACTACGTCCTATTTCAAGCAGCTTCAAATTCGGCCTATCGCTGTACACTCTGTCGAGATAGGAAAGACAACCCGCGAAGTAGTAAACTTCGCCCTCATCTGCTACTTTTAGTTCTTCCTCGCTTTCGCCTTCGGCTTCAAGCCATCTCAACCTATCGCAGCTATCAACTCTTTCCGTAGCCAAGAGCCCATCTTCAACGAAGTGCGGCACACTGTTTTTAGTCAACGCTAAGCTTCTCACGCCCTGTACGAACCGCAAGAAATCCACGCCATGAGGACAAATCGCATTGCAGATGCCACAGGTAGTGCATGACCAGATTTCTTCGCTCAACACCAACTTATCGGCAGCTTCCAGCATTGCCATGCCCGCGAGACGCCGCGGTGAGAATAAAGGGTCAATCGCCGTTACAGGACATAAAGCGGTGCATTCGCCACATTCTGCACATTTATTCACGCCCGTAGCATACGTCAATTTATCCATACATTCTGCTGCATCTACCGCTTCGGTCTCTGCCTCCCGTGGTCGCTTAAACGCAAAAAGACAGTTTCTGCAATTGAAACATCTCTCTGCTTCATCTACCGCAACATCTTCTGCGAACCCGAGGTTTATCTCTTTGAAACTATCTCCCCTATCGCCGATTCCAACCATTGGCATCTCTTTCCGCTCTTCCAGAATTAGCCGCCCCACCTCCGCTTCATCCAGCAGCTCTTCCTTCAGGTATTCCGCCTCCTCAGGTTGCACTTCTGTACTTTTTAGCGGAGTTCTACCTTCTTTCAAGTCCACGCCACTTAAGAAACGGTCAATAGATTCCGCAGCCGCGTTACCATCTGCAATAGCATCAACGGCAAACGCCGCACCTCTTACGCAGTCGCCACCCGCAAATATGCCCTCTTCATTTGTGATGCCCCACGAATCAGCCTTAATCGCCCATCCATTTTGTGTTTCCACACCACTACCCTCAAGAAATTGCAAATCTGATGCCTGACCTATCGCAGGCGCTACCATATCCACATCTATCAAGAACTCAGAACCTTCAACTGGCACAGGATGCCGTCTGCCCGATTCATCCGGAGCCCCCAAATCCATCTGTACAAGTTCCAGCTTTTCTACTTTTCCCTCACCCAAAATCCTCGTGGGATTGGCCAAGAACATAAATTTCACGCCTTCTTCCTCTGCTTCTTTTATCTCTTCCTCGCTTGCGGGCATCTCCTCTCTCGAGCGTCTATAAACGATGGTAACATCCGCGCCCAGTCGAATTGCAGACCTCGCAACGTCTATCGCTACATTGCCACCACCAACGACTGCTATTTTCTTGTCTAATCTTTCTTGTTCGCCATGACCGTAATTGAGATTGAAATCGCGAAGAAAATCCACTCCGGGTACTACGCCGTCCAAATCTTCGCCCTCTACGCCAAGTTTCCTGCTCACGTGCGCACCAATGGCGATATAAATCGCATCGTAGTCCTGACGAAGCGACTCAAACGTACTCGCATCTATTTCCACTCCCACTACAATCGCTATTCCCGTGATCTTAACCGCATCAATTTCGCGTTTCAACACTTCTTTTGGCAGTCGGTACGGCGGGATACCCGCGAATAGCATTCCCCCTTCTACCGGCAATTTGTCGAATACTTTTACTGCATAGCCTTTCCTTGCCAGGCGATATGCTGCTGTTAGTCCTGCGGGACCCGCACCAATAATTGCAACTTTTTTTGCCTGCTCTACATGCGTGTTTAGCGAAGCCGCAGGTCCTCCTGCTTCCTGGACATAATCGCCTGCGAATCGTTTTAGCGTGGCAATTGCAATAGGTGCATCGAAAAAGCCTCGCTTGCAATTTGCCTCGCATGGATGATGACAGATTCGTCCAATAGAAGCAGGAAAAGGTATTGTTTCCCGTATTAACGAATACGCTTCCTCATATCTGCCCGCGTCAATCAGCCGGACATAGCCCTGAACGTCACAACCTGCTGGACAGGCAGCGATACATCTCGGCACTTCTCTGCCTATCCCAAAAACATCAGCCGAGTGCAAATATTCCTTGTAGCGGGCATGCCGTTCGAGAGTCATAATCTTAGCTTGGTGTGCCACTCACCTACTTCCTTAGGTATAATGTCTGTTTAAGGGTTTAAAAATATAAGTGGCTATCCAACAATCCGAAATCGGGAGTAAAATAAAGGTGAATATGGTTTAAACAAAAAAAGAAGCGGGGGGTAATTTAGGGTGCGGTACGATAGAGAGCCTTGGCGTGATATTCTGCATGTTTGCCCAAAGAGGCATGTAATTAACGCAGGTTCTCAGAAATATCCACCCCTACAATAAGTACGTGAATTAAGACAAATCCGAAAGATTTGGTTGGCGGCGTGCCTCGTAATTTAATCAGCCAGAGGGTTAAAAACCCTCCTGTGCTGTTTACCCGTATCTGTGCAGAAGCCAACAGTGGCAGGGTGTCCCTCGTGAGGGGGATAGCGGAGCTTTTTTGATAAAACTTTTCTTAAAAGTTTTTGAAGAGCCTGAGGCGGTCTTCAGCCCGAAGCGCAATCGAACCAGAGGTGGAATATGCTAAACGACGACCCTAACGCCAATTGGGGAAGTTCGATGTCTCTATGGGACCGGTCTATGTGGCACAAAACGGGAAAACCATAGTGGGTTAGCATGTCTGATTAGGGTCGGGATTTGCGAAGCATTTTGATAAAACTTTTCTTAAAAGTTTTTGAAGAGCCTGAGGCGGTCTTCAGCCCGAAGCGCAATCGAACCAGAGGTG
>JAPWVK010000190.1 GCA_029241965.1 Candidatus Methanophagales archaeon | reverse complement strand
GCCTCGCCTGCGTTTAGGAACGCCGAGCGAAGGGCGTGCGCATTTGGAATATCTGTTAGACACGCACACGAAACTGTTCTGCAATCGCCCATAATATCCAATATCCTGCTGATGGCGTCCTTTGACTTCACGACTGAGGTAAATGTCAATATTCTTGGTCACATATTCGAGCAGTCAATAACCGATATAGAAAAGTTACAGGAAGGGGAAGCATCAAAACGAAAGAAGGAGGGAATCTACTACACTCCGGAGTATATAACCGATTAAATCTGCCATAACACTATCATACAGTACTTAACAAAAAATAACGCGGCAACGACAGTAGAACAAATAATTAACGAACACAAAGATGATTTTGAGGTGTTAGAGAAGAAATTAAAAGACCTCCGGATACTTGACCCTGCCTGTGGAAGCGGTGCATTCCTTATCAAGGCTGTTGACGTGCTATTGGAAATCCACAGAGCATTAATAGAAGCTAAAGCGGTGCAGGGTAAGTACGAGAAAAGAGTTTTGGGTAAAAGAGGACAAGAAGAAAGATACCTTTCATTCAGCAAATACTATGACGAAGACGAAGCCCGTAAAATAATAGAGGACAATATCTATGGTGTTGACATAAATGAGGAATCTGTGGAGATAACGAAACTAAGCCTTTATCTCAAGATAGCAAGGGAAAAGAAAAAACTGCTTGACTTATCGAAGAACATTAAATGCGGAAACAGTCTGATAGATGACAAAGAGATAGACAAAAAGGCATTTAACTGGCAAAAAGAATTTCCCGAAATATTCAAACAAGGAGGATTTGATATAGTAATAGGGAATCCACCTTATCTAAACATGACTAAAAATAACACAGATAATACTTGGCTAAATTATTACAACGGTAGATATGATAGCATCAAAAGAGCAAATTCAAAGAACTTGTTTGTCTTGTTCATTGAAAGAACCATAGAATTAATAAAAACCAAATCTGCATTGTCTTTTATTGTTCCTGAGGGTTTATTCTCAACTAGAAGTTATTCTAACTGTGTTGACATCTTAGATAGATATGGGTCTGTTGATTTAATTCTGACCTTTGAAGATTTTGTCTTTGAAGATGCAGTCACAGGCAGTATTATTTTTAGATTTATAAAAGGAGAAGCAGATAGGAAACAAAATTATTTTCACTTTACGAAATCAAACAATGTCATTCCTGTCGAAAAAACTGAGAATCCTATTGAAGAGAAAATGAATAGTAACCCGACTAAGCTTGGTGATATATGTAGCCTATTTAAAGGCATGGTCGTAAAAGACAGAAAAGATTATGTTCATGAAGAAAATCTAGGTGAACCCACACCAGATAAATTTTATCTAGGAAATTGTATGGGCAGATATCAAGTTATTAAAACATTATATTGCAATTATAATGATTTGACTATCGTAGGAGGAACCAGAGATGAAAATAAATATAAAATCGCCCCCCGCATAATTATTAGACGGACTGGTGATTCTTTATGCTGTACAATACTCGAAAAAAGAGCACTGACAGAGAGTACATTATATTCTTGCATTCCTATTTCAAAAGAGTTTCATATAAAGTTTCTATTGACTATACTAAACTCGAAATTATACACTTATTTTATAAGGCGTAGAATGATCACAAATAAACAAGCATTTCCTCAAGTTTTGATGACAGACTTGCAGTTGTTACCTATAAGCGAGACTCCTCTATCAAATCAAAAACAATTCATTGAAAAAGCAGATTCAATGCTCAAATTGAACAAAGAGTGCAACGAAAAGAAGAGCAAGTTCCTTAGACGTATTTCTTCTTACTTTGGTATCGAAAAATATTCTAAGAAGTTAGATTCTTTTTGGATGTTCTCTTTTGATGATTTTCAGAAAGAAGTTTATCGGCTGTCTAAGAAAAAATTGTCTTTGACGGAGCAGGATGAGTGGGAAGACTACTTCAATGATTACAAAGAAGAGTTAACAGAACTACAGCAAAAAACCGGTGAAACCGATAAGGCGATAGACCAAATGGTGTATCAACTCTATGAATTAACTCCGGAGGAGATTAAGATAGTTGAAGAAGGAATTTAAGCAGCAGTAATCAAATCTTTTTTTATTGTTGTACATAATATAACAGCCATCCCCCTTTCCTTTTTCTAATGGCAATCCGTATATAGAGGAGCGCAACATCTTTTAAACTCTGGAAGAAATGATTGGCTCCTCTTTCTTCTCATCTATCTTCCAGCTACTCAAAAAGTGCTTGTTTCACTATCCACAAAAACTGGTTGGCTCCACGGTTCTAAATTCTTGGTAAAGGTTGTAGTCACGGATAACTACAATTGGGTCTGATATTATCTCTTTCACAGATGGGTGATACGGTAGTTAAAGAAACATTCATGACCCACGGGGACACCAATGAGCATGAAAATATAATGTATTTTCATACCCCAAGAAGTGAAGAAAATATTGAGCAGCAAAGGTCCAGACAGGAGTTGTTACGTTTAGATCCAAAATGAAGAGACGGCATCGGTAATGCCCAGAGTGGTAAAGCTTTCTTTCAACGGAATGTTTATACTACACAAGCCGCATCTGCTTATCGTCCATCAGAGTCAAATGTGAGACACGAACACCCACCAATCGTATTTTTTTACCCTCTTTACCCGTAACTTTAGCCATCAAATCATTCGCTATTCTCTTAATCGTGTAAAGATCAGAATGGGCTATTCCCATGGTCTTAGCCCTTGTTTGTACGGCGAAATCTTCAAATTTGACTTTTATTGCCACCGTTTTAAAAACAAAACCCTCTTTCTTTATTGCATTGTAAACCTCTCCCGATAATTCATCCACGCAAGTATTCAACACTGATACGTCTTTCGTATCCACGGCAAATGTTCTTTCCCTGCTCAACGATTTTCTCTCCCATTCCTCTTCTACTTCACTTTCGTCAATCCCGTTTGCATGAGTATGGAGTCTACTACCATATTTACCAAACTTAGCTACGAGCATTTGCACATTGCAGTCCGCAAGTTGCCTTATCTTTTCGATACCCCTCTTCTTAAGCATTTCCGCTGTCTTTGGACCCACACCCGGAATCCTACTCACATCTAAAGGTGCTAAGAAGTCCATTACTCTCCCGTCCTCAACCACTGTGAGGCCATCGGGTTTTACGAACTCTGAAGCTATCTTTGCTATCGTTTTATTCGGGGCAACGCCCACAGAACACGTCAAACCCTCAATCTTTAAGACCTCCTTCTTTACCATCAGCGCATAGTCCCTTGCTTCGTTCCAATCGTTCACTCGTGTGCTGATGTCGAGAAACGCCTCATCAATACTCACCTGCTCTATTTTATCCGCGTGCATCCGCAAAATATCCATTATCTCACGTGACACACGTTTGTATAATGCCATATTTACCGGCAAAAGCTTCGCATCAGGGCAAAGTTCGTATGCCTTTGAGAGTGCCATTGCCGAATGAATACCGTATTCCCTTGCTTCGTATGAACACGTACTCACAACTCCTCTTACCCTTTTCTCTTTAATATCAGTGGATTCTTTTTCTTTCGCCCTTATTTCACCTCCCACTATCACCGGCAGACCTTTCAGATCGGGATTCTCCCGCACTTCAACTGCCGAGAAGAAACTGTCCATATCCAAGTGAAGTATTACTTTCATCTAATCCTGCTCTTTTGACTAAAATCACTTCTTGTTTCATTATTTAATGTTTTGCATACGAAAAGTCAAATACAAAAATCGCATATTTTCAATCCATTACTTTACAATCTTCGGGACAAGATTCTGGTGTTTCGGGGCAAGGACCTCCTACAGCCGCGCAGACAATTTCCGCACAAAAACCATCTCCACATCTATCAACACAGACTGGAGGTATTGATGGCTCATCAGGCTTAGAAGGAATAATAAGCCATCTAAAAGTCTTTCCGCCTGGTGTTCTGTATTGTAGCAGACGTTTCACAAACCGTAGAGAATCTCTCCTTGGTGTATTTGGCTCGATACCTCTATATAACTTCTTTGACCACAATTGCTGATTCCCTGTTGGGTCGTTTGGCTTACACACGTCAAGTTCTTCTGGCTTTTTTAGTTCGGGTTCCGGGATTAGAGATTCATCAATAGCAACCGTAAGCCCTTCCTCTACCTTTGCTTTATCCACGCCACCCATCGCGGGCATTACCACAGCCACTATGCTTATCGCCATTATGCTTGCCAGCGCTACTATTTTGTTCGGCATCATCTTTTTTCATACATCACCCTAAAATTTCGGGGTACTCCGATCATTGCTCCCTTCCCAAAAACCTACTAATATTATCATTTAAACGTATATAAAACCATCGAAGATGTTTGGATTCTCCAAAGAACGAAAAGCAGAGGATTATATATTGCAAGAACGAATAATGCATATTCACGGATGTTTCAATGTTACAACGCGAAAATGACCGAAGTTTCCCTCGTCCTTCCGGCATACAACGAAGCAGAAAGGTTAAGAGATACCGTCCAGCAGGTAGCGGATGCGTTGCAAGAAATAACTCCTTCCTTTGAGATTATAATCGCCGAAGACGGCTCAACAGACGGTACAGATCGAACAGCAGAGGAACTCGCAAAAGAATTTACTTATGTAACGTATCTGCACAACAAAGATAGGTTGGGTCGTGGTAAAGCATTAAATCGTGCATTCAAATCGTCAAAAGGTGACATAGTCGCATACATAGATGTTGACCTTGCAACTGACTTGAAGCACCTCGAAGAGTTGGTAAAATCCATACGAGAAGGTTACGACATCTCCACGGGCTCCAGGATGTTAAAAGACAGCGATGTGAAGCGGTCTTTTACGAGATTGGTTGCGAGTAAAGGGTTCAATTTTATGACAAGGCGTTTGTTAAAGTCCGAGTTAAAAGACCATCAATGTGGGTTTAAAGCATTCAAAAGGGAGTCGCTATTCGCTATTATGGATGATGTAAAGGATAATCACTGGTTTTGGGATACGGAGATACTGGTAAGAGCACAGAGAGAAGGATACAAGGTAAAAGAGTTTCCCGTGAGGTGGAGATGTGATCGTCAAACAAAGGTAGACTTGAAGAGGGATGTGATCGGGATGGGAACTCAAATATTAAGGCTGTGGAGAGAGCTAAAACAGTAAGGGTGATCATTTTTAGTAACATGTTTAAGTATTCCGTGAAATAGCGCAGAAAGCACTATTGTCATATCAACTTAATTAAGTTACATAATACTTAGATAGTTTCTTGTCAGCATCTTGCTTTGTAAATTTCCATACAATTTTCGTAATTGTTTGGCTAACCACAAGATTTTACAGATCTCCACGAGAATAGAAGGATAGCAACCAGATTTTAGTATACCATAGACCACATTATCCCACATTAATCCCTATTTCTTGTGTTAATCTTGTGGAATCTCGTGGTTTTACCCCTGCTATACAAATACAGCTTTTCATACGATACTGTAAGAGCATCAAGCATACAAATATGCAACAGGATTAAGTTGTGGAGACATTAGACTTTTTGGATGAGAAATCAGTGCCCCAAATCGTGATTGGTCCCAATTTTTTCATGGATTAATCCTACCACTAATCTTTTCATAGAATTTCTCAACTATGTCCACAACAATAGTCCAATCATACTTCTTCGCACTTTCTATACATCCTTTTTCCATTTCCTTCCTCAGATCCAACCCACGCAATATCTTTTCCGCAACGTCATCTTCCGTAAGATCACATATAAAGCCATTCCCCGTCTTTACAAAATCGCATGTCGCATTCATCTTATGGTTCACCGTGACAACGGGTAAGCCACACGCATTCGCCTCCAACGCAGCGATTCCAAATCCTTCCCGCGTTGAGGGCAACACAAAAACCTTAGATGCCTTCATACGTGAAATTACACCTTCATATTCATCTAAAAATCCAGTTAACTCTGTATTATTCTCTAAATCCAATTTATCCACCAAATTATGCAATCTTTTATGCTCCGGACCTTCTCCAATGATTACACATTTAACGTCTGGAATCTCCCGTTTTAGTAAGCTCACCGCTTTGATTAAAACATCCACATTCTTATCTCTTATCAACCTACCGACAAATATAATGTCTGATTTCTCAGTCGATACTGTTATTTTCTCTATCAATCCAAAATCTATTCCGTTTGGAATGACTCTAATCGCCTTCTTCACTCCTATTCGCTCTAAATCGCTTTTCGTTCTCGCCGAAACCGCAATTATATTGTCTGTTAAGTGTGCGGTCATTTTCTCAACCCGTTTTCCAAATACGCCCCGCTTACCCAGATAATCATACCAGTAGTCATCCCAAACCTCGTGCCACGTAATGACTAACGGGGTTCGTTTCAAAGTAGAACATATTTTTGCGGTGAAGCATGGAAAATAGGGGAATGCTTGGCAATCTATGATATCATAATCTTCTTTCAATAACGGACTGATAAGCTTTCGTGCGAAATATATCGCCTCTTTTATACTTCGCCGCCCTTCGACATACAACTCCTTCGGTTCGCAGATACCATGCAGATGAACGCCATCGTTCGTGAAGACGTCGCCACCAGCCCAGAACTTCATTCCAAATATGTGCACGTCATGCCCTTTGCGCGCCAACCGTTTAGAAAGCTCCCAGATTCTCTTCTCCGCCCCTCCTTTTACGTAGGGATAGATGACGTCATAGACGTATGCGATTTTCACTTCTCTAACCTCTCGTAGATTTCAGTTCTATGTGAATCCTAAAGCAAGCAGATAAATAATCCTTTTATATGTCTGTGAACTCATCTATAAAGAGAATATGAGAGGAAAATATTTTCTCTTATTGTGAATGCTTTTATGGTGCTAAAGAACGTATGAACATACTTGCCGTGGATATAGGAGCGGGAACGCAGGATATAATGGCCTATGACATTAATAATGGGTTCGATAACGCATACAAGCTCGTTTTACCTTCACCAACCCGTTTCTTCGCCGATGAAGTACGGAACTCAAAGCAGGACTTGGTAATCTCGGGGGACACGATGGGTGGAGGTCCATTCACCCGTGCAGTACTTGAGCATCTCAAGAAATACAAGGTTTACATGACCGAAAAAGCCGCGATAACGATCAGGGACGATTTGGACATTGTTAGGCAGCAAGGAGTCGAGATTATATCGGAGGCTGAGGTGGAGGGCTGGAGTAAAAAAGCGAAGCCTATAAGAATTTCTGACTTCAATTGTGAGATTCTACCGGTTCTTTCTTCTTTCGGTGTGGATACCGCTTTTGACGTTATCGCAATAGCGGCGCAGGACCACGGTGTGGCACCACGAGGCGTTACCGACAGAGAAAATAGGTTTCGGTTAATTGAGGATAAAGTAGGTGGAGGGATAGAATCGTTTGCGTATCTTGATGGCGTACCGGAGAATCTTAGCAGAATGCGCTCGATCTACCAATCAGTGAAGAACTGGCATAATGAGCATGTCCTTTTGATGGACACCGGACCCGCAGCAGTGTTAGGCTCAATTGAGGATGAAAGGGTGGGCGAAAAGAGTAATCGTATCTGCATAAATGTGGGAAATGCGCATACGATTGCGATGTCTTTGAACGATAACAAAATAATAGGTGTTTTTGAGCATCATACAAAGATGCTTGATAAGCAAAAGCTCGGTTACTACATGAAAAAACTGTCTGAGGGCACAATAACATTTAAAGAGGTTTTTGATGATGGAGGGCATGGCGCATTGGTAATGGGTGAGAATCAACCAGAGGTAATATCGTTAACGGGACCGAAGCGGGAGAAGATGAAAGGACTCGGTATTTTCTCCGCTCCAGGAGGCGATATGATGATGACAGGCCCGGTGGGGCTGATAAAAGCGGTATTGAGTCTGCTTTCTCAGGATTAAATAAATTGTAATTGTTTAACGAACCACAAGATTTCGCAGATTTCCACGAGAGAACAATGATTGGAATCGGTTTTTAATACTCTATTGGCGATTATATCGGATAGTCCCGCCCACCCCTACTAATCCCCATTTCTTGTGTTAATCTTGTGTAATCTCGTGGTTTTTTAGTTAGCTATACAGATAGGTGCGAAGTTTTAAAAGCGTGGATGCTCTTAAACTAAATGCGGATTATTAACGTAAAGGTAAATGACTTACACAAAAGAACAGGGCAAACAAAAGTTGGGAGAGCTCGTGGAGCGATTCCTGACGAACATAGACGTGTATAAGAAATCAGCATATAAAGAGGCACAGGTAAGACATGAATTCATTGACCCGTTCTTTGAAGCGCAGGGCTGGGACGTAAGCAATAAACAAGGCTATGCCGAACAATACAAAGAGGTGGTTCTTGAAGATACAATAAAGGTCTGGCGTTCAACCAGAGCACCTGATTACAGTTTCAGGATTGGCGGTACGCGTAAATTCTTCGTGGACGCCAAAAAACCGGCAGTGAACATAAAAGAGGACGTTAGTCCGTCATACCAACTGAGACGGTATGCTTGGAGTGCGAAACTGCCGTTATCTATTGTAACGGACTTTGAGGAGTTATCGGTATTCAACTGTCAGATGAAGCCCAGACCAACGGACAAGCCCGGCATAGGTTGGATTGCATATTATACGTTTGGCGAGTATCTCGATAAGTTTGATGAAATCCACGACATATTCTCAAAAGAAGCGATACTCAAGGGCAGTTTCGACAGGTACGCGCAAACAACAAAGGGTAAGAAGGGCACTGCGGAAGTGGTCCGTGAGTTTCTGAAGGAGATAGAGAGCTGGCGAGAACTTTTGGCTAAGAATATCGCGCTAAGAAATCCGAACGTGAGTATATACGAGTTGAACTATGCGGTGCAGAAAATAATAGATCGCATAATCTTCTTACGGATTTGTGAAGATCGTGGCATTGAGCCTTATGGGCAGTTACAGACACAAGCAGAAGGCAGTGATGCATATAAACATTTGCTGAACCATTTTAGATTGGCGGAATCGAAATACAATAGCGGGATATTCGATTTCGACGCTGATAAGATAACGTCAGCGTTGACGATAGACGACAAGGTCTTGAAGACGATTATACTGGATCTGTATCATCCGAAGTCGCCGTATGAATTTTCAGTGCTCGGTGTTGAGATTCTGGGCAATGTTTACGAGCAGTTTCTGGGTAAGGTCATCAGGCTGACCGCAGGACATCAGGCAAAGGTGGCGACAAAGCCGGAGGTCAAAAAAGCGGGTGGGGTGTATTACACACCTCAGTATATCGTTGAATATATCGCTACTAACACGGTGGGTAAATTAGTTGAGGGAAAGACGCCGGAGGAGATTGCGGAGATAAAGATTCTGGATCCGGCATGTGGTTCCGGTAGTTTCCTTATTGGTGCGTACTCGTATCTGCTGCGGTATCATCTGGACTGGTATGCGGAAAACAAGCCGAAGAAGCACAAGAAGGCGGTTTTTCGGGTTCGAGAGAACGAATGGTATTTGACCACGGCAGAGAAGAAGCGGATTCTGCTGAACAATATTTTTGGCGTTGATATTGACCCGCAGGCGGTTGAAGTGACGAAAATGAGTCTGCTACTGAAGGTGCTTGAGCACGAAAGCAGGGAGAGCGTAGACCAGCAAGCGAAACTGGGGCTGGAAGATGTGCTGCCGAATCTTGATGATAATATCAAGTGCGGGAATTCGCTGATTGAACCGGATTTTTACGATGCGGGGCAGACGACTCTTTTTGGTGAAGCGGAGATGAGGCGAATTAATGTGTTCGATTGGAATGACGACGTGAAAGGGCTTGGCGAGATTATAAATGCGGTGGGTTCGATGTAGTGATTGAGAATCCGCCTTGGGTTTCGCTTAAAGGGAAGTTTGGAGTTCGAATTTACCCGAAAGTTGAGATTGATTATTTAATCCAAAAGTTTAAAGGCAACACATATATGCCAAATATGTATGAATATTTTGTATCACAAGGGTTAAGCCTCATTGCTACAAAAGGCTTTTTTAGTTTTATTGTCCCTGATAGGTTAGGATTCAATAGTCAGTTTACTCACTTGAGAAAGCGAATTCTAAACGAAACTCAGATAGTTTCATTAGTTTACAAAGTCCCATTCCCTGGGATTACGGCTGATACACTAATATTTGTCTTCAAAAAGGAACCGACAGATTCCCGCAGAGAGTTTATGGAAATTTGTGAGTATGGTAACCCGCCAATCGAAACACCACAAAAACAGTTTTTAGAGAATTCTAATTTCGCATTTCAATACTTTGAGAACACTGATGTAATGGGCACAATCAAAAAGATGGAGACATTGCCGCACTTGGTTCGACTGCAAGCTATCTGTAAATCTACTTCAGGATTTGGTGGGAAGTCCCAGTTAATTACTGAGATACAAACGGGGTGCATTACGCATTTCTTACAGGTCAGGTGCGCCTAATTCTCTCCATATACTGGAGGAACAAATTCTCAAAAGTCCCGTTGTATTTAGCACATCTCAGAGCGAGCATCTGATTTGTCTTTTCGACATACCACGCACCTGATCTCTTCAATCGGACATGACAAATAGTCTTGTTAGAAGATTCAATTCCTCCACTCCCCACAGGATATCCTCCCTTTCGATATGTAGTCCACTCTATCCCTGTTCTCTTTCAAGTAGCCTGTAAGACGGTCTATTTCACTCTTTGCTTCCGCACTCCTCGGTTTCATGCGTTCTAATCCCCATATCACTCCGCTCGACTCTCTGAAGAACAATCTTGCGAGAGTTGCCTCAATCCATTCCTGCGCCCTCTCAGGGTTATGCCCATATTGCACCTCGGCAAGCTTATGAAGATGTTCACTCAAATGATAATAATCTAGAACTTTCACTGCTTTCGGATAAATTTCCTTTGCCACTTTCCAGATCCATCTGGCTCCATCAGCTATTACACACAGCCGGACTTCCTCTTCTGGAATCAATCCCGCTTCTTTTACCTTCTTGAGACTCTCTTTCAACTCTTTATTGCTCTGAACCTGATGCCAACTCAGAATATGCTCTATCCTGTCGCCATCCACGAGATAAAACCTGAACCCTTTTGCTTCATTCCACTCGCCTTTCCAGTTAGCCCTCTTTGCTCTCACTTTCTTCCTGCCTCTTCTCTTTCCTTTTGCACTTTCGGGTCGCGTTGGCAAATGAGCTCCAGCAGTCGCTAACACCATGATAGGTCTCCACTTCTTTCCTCCTCCTACCTCTCGGATCTTTCGTTTAACCTCTTCAACAGAAGGAGCAACGTCAAGGACATCTACATCCTTACATATATCCCCGACTACCTCGTGCATCGTGTGATCGCTCATTGACAACCCTGTTAGCCCTTTAAACTGTTCTTTTGCCTTCTTGTACGGGATCTCCGTTGCTAAACTCCCCCCAGCCTTCTGAATATCCCACTGCTTCTTACGCCCCGAAAGGTTTAAAGCCTTGTCTAAGGGATAGAAACCTTCTGAACAATTCTTACACCAGAAATAAGGGCGTTTCAGTTTTACTGGGCCTATCATCGTCTCAACCGTTCGTTCAACTTTATCCCTCGATCTCAATTCCCTTCCACACTTTGGACACACCATTTCTTTTTGCTCCAGCTCTTTAGAATGCAGCTTTTCCACCAGAGATTCCGCTATCATTCCCGTCAACTCTTGATGCGTCTCGAAAATTCCCCCTACTATCTCATCCAGTTTCCCTTCTTTCCCGTCCATTTCATCCTCCAGCATGTTTAGCCAGACATCAAACTGTTCGTGAAGCCGCTCCCGCACTCCTTCATTTATCTTCAGCCCAGAGAAATCATCCCATGGAGCATGGATACTTGCGCTTATCATCCTTTTTCACCACATGGGATAAACAACAAATATTTAAATATGCTTATTTTCCACTCCAAACTATCGAGACCATAACCTTTTATAGACTTATTTCTAATTGTAAGAATCAGGTAATGCGCCCACTATACACTGGCTGAATATGGGACGCATACGTCCCTATTTGTGTTTGAATACTTTTTGGGGAGAGGGGAGAAAAGAAAGAAGCCGCAAAAGCTGCTACTCCAATCCGTCCACACCCACCACAGAAGCGTCTTTCAGCATCGCTAAGTCGCTCGCATCTGCCTGTTCACCATTTCCGTTCAGGTCGTATGTCCAGTCAGGTGTAATTGCGTTTACTGTTGCGTCTTCCATCATTACTAAGTCCCCTGCCGGCATCTGCGGGTCCGCTATTATTTTTAAAATCGTATATCATGCACAGCATTATGTCCGCGGTTGTGGTCTCGCCGGCAGTTACGGTGACTGGGTCAGAATCGGGCCAGTAGCCGTGTTTTGATGTTAGGTGGTAATAGCCGGATGCGACATCAGTAAATTTGTAGTTGCCGTTGATGTTGGTTTGTGCTGTGTTCATTACGATTTCTTCAAGAGTAGCCAGTGTAACGGTTGCGCCGGGTATTCCTGCTGAGTCAGGGCTGGTGACGGTGCCAATTGCGGGTATCATAGCTGTCAGGATTACCCACGTCATGTAGTATTACTTAAATATTCAGAGAACAAAATTGTAATCATGCATGTAATATCCGTGAAGATACCTGAGGAACTTAAGGAAGAGATTGAAGTGCTGATGAAGGAAGAAGGGCTTGAGGAGGGTATTGCGTTGAAAAAGTTGCTTACAATGGCAATCTCAGAATGGAAAAAGGAGAAAGCTTTAAAAATGCTGGCTGTGGGAAAAATGTCATATTTGAGAGCGGCTGAAGAGGCAGGTATGAATGTGTGGGAGTTCGCGGAATTTCTCAAGGAGAAGAAGATAGTATGGGTAAAAGAGGGAGGACTTCTCAGGGATTTAGATGCTTGTCTTTGATGCAACTGCTCTTATATACCTCGCAAAGGTTGGAAAACTTCAGTTAATTGAGAATATTAGCGCGAAGAAGATAATTCCGAGGAGTGTCTTTGAAGAAGTTGTTGTTAAAGGCAAGGAGGCAGGAAAGACGGATGCGTTAATGGTTGAGAGATTGATTGAACAAGGAATTTTTCAAGTGTCTGAAGTTGAGGAAACTGCTGTTTACAGGGTGTTGGCGAAGAACAAAAAATTGAGCACAGCAGATGTCGAAGTTCTTGCATTGGCAAAAGATGAGGATGGCGTTGCAATCGTTGATGAAGATTATGCGAGATGGGTTGCAGAGGTAGAAGATATAAACTGTGGAGGCACGATTTATCTGATTTTCTTGTTACTTAAGGGGTGTGTGATCACAAAAAGAGAAGCGAGAGAAATTGTAGATGGGATAATAGAGAAGGGATGGTTCTGCTCTACCGAGCTGTATGCAGGCATTTTAAGAAGACTGGAAGAAGGATAATTTTAGTGCTTCTGCAATTACGGAAGAGGAAAACAAAGGGGAGGGAGAAAAGCAAGGGGGGGGGGGGTTAAGGAAAAAATATGTCTGCCTAAAAATGCTTAAATTCCATGAGTGATTGCGAAATCCGCAACACAATCTAAAACCTACTCCTATCCTTCCACTCCCGCCACGGAAGCGTATTTCAGCATCGCTAAGTCGCTTGCATCTGCCAATTCACCATTTTCTTTCAGGTCGTATGTCACGTCAGATGTTCCTGCCGCGGGTGCATCCGCCATCATTGCTAAGTCACCCGCGTCCACGGGTCCACTATTGGTGTTCAAGTCGCCTTTTTGGCTGAGTACTATGTCCGCGGTTTTTTGTTATAGCATTTACGGTGACATGGTTGGAGTCGGGCCAGTAACCGAGTTTCGTGGCGGTCCAGGGAACACACAATAAAATAGCTTACCCAAAGGCATGCCCATAAAAACTCGATAGTATCCGATTAACCGCGAGAGTTCACGGATTGAAAAAGTGATTAGCGTTCATAATACCGGAAGCTCCCTGATACGAATTCGGTAGTCGTCTATTACTACAATAGAGCCTTTATCCAATGAAGCTTTTATCTGTGGAATAGCCGATAGAAGAAGGGAATTAACGTGGTCTGGAGATGGATCTTTCAAACGAAATATTATCACAGAAGGCTTCTTGTATCTCATGAATGCTAAAATTTCGCTGAAATCCAAATCAGCTGTTAAAACCAGCATATCATGCTTTGCAGCATATTCTAATATTTCTCTATCCTTGGATTTTGCCATACCCAATTCGTTAACTCTAACAGCTTCATACCCAGAATTCCGAAGAGCAATCACTGTTTTTGGTGATAGTGCCATATCAACGAGAAAATTCATAGTGGCAGTGGAAGAACCCTCTCCGAAACTGTCCATGCTGCATATTCTAAAGATTGCTTTACATCTTCTTCTTCAAGTTCTGGATAGTCCTCTAAAATCGCCTCGATCTTTTTGCCTGAAGCAATCAATTTGATTATCAATGACACCGGTATTCTCAATCCCTTGAGGCATGGCTGACCGCCCATAACTTCCGGGTCCATAGTGATTCGGTCCAGTTTCAACCATCCGACACCAACAGATTGAACATTTTCCATATCTTTCGCCTTAACAGCTTTTGTGCTCATTCTACCTCACCAAGATTAATTTCTTCTTCGTCACTAATTACCCAGGCACCCGTAAAATCGCTTGGCTTATTTTTATGTGCATGTGAAAGCAAATCTTCCGACGCATCGTTGATCGTGACATGCCTCGTCAATCGTTCACTGAGAATGCTCGTGAGGGCATTTAATTCCGCATAGACCTTAGGGCTTATCTTTATCGTTTTTGTGTTTTCCATTCTTATCACATTAATATGATTTATCCTCTCCTTTCTATATATATATTATCGGTGAAACTTAATTCATCACGTATCAGTGAATGATTACAGCGATACTAATGAAGAACCCTGCGGCAAGCCGCAGGGAATTCTCAAGTTAAATCCTTCTTTTCCGGTTACTATCATCAAACAGTGCTGAGAATATCCCTGTGTCCAAATATACCGGGATATTCTTACGCACACTTAAATGCTTAAAATTCATGACTTATTGCGGAATCCGCAACACAATCTAAAATCTACTCCCATCCTTCCACACCCGCCACGGAAGCGTCTTTCAGCATCGCTAAGTCGCTTGCATCTGCCTGTTCACCATTTCCGTTCAGGTCGTATGGCCAGTCTGGTGTAATTGCGTTTACTGTTGCGTCTTCCATCATTGCTAAGTCGCCTGCATCTGCGGGTCCGCTATTGCTGTTAAAATCGTATATCATGCACAGCATTATATCCGCTTCTGGTGTTGGTTCGTCAGCAGTTACGGTGACAGGATCGGAATCTGGCCAGTAGCCGCGTTTCGTGGCGGTTAGGTTATAAAAGCCGGGTGCGAAATCTGCAAATTCGTAGTTACCGGTGCTGTCGCTCCGTTTTGATGCTATTTCTGTTTCTGAAAGGATAGCCAGTGTAGCGATTGCGTTTGCAACGCGTGTTTTGGCATGTGCTATTCTCTTTCGAGTTTTTTTGATTCCAACAACTTCATGTACCTTGCTTCTTCCGTTTCTAAATCATCTGCTATGTGTTTCCATCTCCTGGTATCTGAAACAGCTTCTAATATTGAAATGCCCCTTTATTTCTTTCTCATCGTATCTTTCTTCATTGTCATAAAGCATAATATTTCTTTGCTAAAAATTTCTTTTTCGAAGAAAGGGTTTTTTTATCCAGCACTTTACACAAATCTTCTATACTCATACCGTATTTCTTATTTATGTTTTAGCGAGTTCTTGATTCACAGCGTGTTGATTAATTGCTCGGCTGTCTGGTGTTCCGCTTCTGCCTTTTTCTTTGCAATCAGGCAAATTCGAGCATCCACAGGCACTAAAAATGTGCATTTCTGGATGTCAAATTCCATCTCCTCTTCTCCCATTTCATTCCAGTAATCAGCGGCTGAGTGTGTGTCCCAAAACTCGCCTGCTACTTCTGCACTATTGAAGCGCTCCGGAATTGTATCCCCCCTTCTACGCATGTCCATATTTCCTCCTTTCCGTGCTCTTCAACAATTATTTTTACACCGCTATCTCTCCAGATAAAACATCCACTGGGACAGTAATAGTCTTAGCCCACTTTTCCTTTGTCTTAATCCTGCGCTCAATCTCCTTAGCTACTTTTGCGGTGAGATATTTCTCGCCGCACTGCTGACAAACTCCGGCTGGGACATTTTGAAAGATGTACAGCTTCCCTTTGTGTTGATAGACCAACTCAACTTTTTCGCTTTTCACTTGCCCACCACAAAAAGAACAATCTCCATACTTATGCACTTCACTCGCCACCTCTACTTCTTCTCCTTTCATCAATCCACTTTGGTCTTTTTGGTATATAAACTGTTATAATTCTAATCCATTTTAGGGGTGTATATCCACAAACGATATGAATTGGACGATTTTGTGAATAACCAAGAACAAGACAGCTTGGTCCCCTTGAGTCATCAGGATAATCTTCTAATATCTCACTATTACAAATAGCGCTTTCTAAATCAGAGAATGTTATATCCTCAGCATATCTTTCCTTTTCTGCATGAAAACTGATTTCATACTCATTCCGCTTCACCCTCTCCCTGATTTCTTCGACATCCATTTATTTCTGAAAGTCCCACCACTATTTTTCCTGAATACAAATAAGTTCTTTTGGTAATGCTTTTCTTTACACTTTTCCTTTTTTCACAAAGCACTTTCTTTTAGAAAAAGAACCTGTGCTAATAAACCAAAATTCTGGTCACGCTTTTCTTCCTAAGAAAAGGTTTGTGCTAAAAGAGAAACTGTGGGTATGTTTTTAGTCAAGGTTTTTACCTAAGCTAAAAAAGTTGTGTGAAAATCTGTGCTATCTCGTGGTGGCTAAGGACGATGGGGAAGGGCGAAGGGGAGATTTACAACAATTCTATCACGCCCACCGATGCGTCTTTCAGCATTGCTAAGTCGCTTGCATCAGCCAGTTCACCATTTCCGTTCAAGTCGTATGTCCCGTCAGATGTTCCTGCTGCGGTTGCATCTGCCATCATTGCTAAGTCGCCTGCATCTGCGGGGCCGCTATTACTGTTAAAATCGTATATCATGCACAGCATAACGTCCGCGGTTGTGGGTTCTTCAGCAGTTACGGTAACAGGATCCGAATCGGGCCAGTAGCCGTGTTTCGTTGCGGTTATGTTGTAAAAGTCGGGTGCAACATCGCTAAACACGTAGTGGCCGGTGCTGTCGGTTTGTGTGGTGTTTATTATGGTGCCTTCAATAGTAGCCAGCGTAACAGTTGCGCCTGCTATTACTGCTGAGTCGGGACCGGTGACGGTGCCGGTAAGAGACTTTGCGGGGCTGTTCAAACCTGCTTCGTAATCTGCTCGCACTTCATCTACTGACAATGCGCGGTTGCATATCTTGACTTCGTCAACAACGCCGTTGAAGAACGTATCAAACAAAGAACATACACCTCTTTAGTTTTGGCGTTCCATGCACATATATTGATTGGACGATGCGATTGATGTATTTGAGAAGATACTAGCGTAACGGCGTTCTAAATAGCATCAATGTATGCACAATGCTTTATTTATTAGTAACATATGGCAAAAGAATCGTATAAGAAATATCTTTTCAGACATGCTAGGGATACCATATTATTACATCGTTAGCCCTTTCAAAATCATGATCTCTAGTTGCAATGTTTTTTGTTTTGAGCCGGTTCATCACGGAAAGATGTAAAGAATCCGTAAATAGTAGCCTATGTACTCCTCCTACCGTAGTGGCGACTAATATATCTGTAGGTTCTACCTTATGGATGTCCAGGCCCATTTCACAAAGGAAGAAAATATATCTTAGATACTCGTGAACTTTCTTGTAACATGCCACGGCTAATTTCTGATCTTTTTTGAGCTTTTTACGAAGTATCTTAAAATCATCGATTTTTAATTCCTGTGCACCTTCAAGAAGAGAGAGTAGATAGCTAACTTCATCTAATACGGCTGTTGTTGTGATTGCCACGATGTTTTTTGATTCCACTTTTTGTAAAAACACCTCACACGATTTTCCATAGTTCGGATTTGCGGATGCGTGATCTATAAAGATATTAGCATCCACAAAAATCGTTTCTCGCAGATTAAAGTCCACCAACCTATTCTTAAACTTCAAAGTATCTCCTTTCTGTTTCACGCTCATAGTCCTCAACGACTGTATCTACCAACTTTTCTTCGGCTTTAAAGAATCCGAACATCCTTTTTGTATAACTTTTAGGCCGAATTTTTAGTTCTTTTTCTGATATTTCAACCTCAAACTCATCCAAACCAATTTTTTCTAATACCGTATTGGGTATGAATACCCCGCTCTTTTTTATTTCTATTCCCATTTTTTGCCCTCCTTAAATATGAATACAGTTGTAACATTTAATATACTCTTCTGAGTCATACCACTTTTCGCTCAATATGTCCCCCCCGTGAGCGATGGTGCGAGGGAGCACACAACAACCACCTACTCCTATCCTTCCACACCAGCCACGGATGCGTCTTTCAGCATTGCTAAGTCGCTTGCATCCGCCTGTTCTCCATTTCCGTTCAGGTCGTATGTCCCGTCAGGTGTAATTGCGTTTACTGTTGCATCTTCCATCATTACTAAGTCGCCTGCATCTGCGGGTCCGCTATTTGTATTAAAATCGTATATCATGCACAGCATAACGTCCGCGGTTGCGGGTTCGCCAGCAGTTACGGTGACTGGATCGGAATCGGGCCAGTAGCCGAGTTTCGTGGCGGTTAGGTTATAAAAGTCGGGTGGGACATCTGTGAATTCGTAGTGGCAGGGTCTATCTGTTTCTGTGGTGGCTATTACGGTTCCTTCCTTAGTAGTTAGCGTAACGGTTGCGCGTACGGCTTTGTTATGAGAGTAGAAGATGGTGCCCGATATGATCGCTGTGTAGTCATCGCCACCAGTTATTAATCTTCCCTAACGACTTATTCTGCTTCCGTTCTGATACAACTCGTGAATTCTTCGTCTGACATCTCTTTAATGAATATCATCAATTATCCTCATCTTCCCCTACTAATAGCCTTCTCAATCTCTCTCGTTCTTCGCTATTCTCAACGTCAAAAACATTAAAACCCTCTCTTTTGGCAGCTCGGATAAGACCTCTATCTGATGCCAAAAATATTGGTGAAAAGCTAACAATGCCTGAAAAAAGCTGAAGAGCGTCATCCGCTGATATATGATTAGTTAAGATTATCTCAATAATCGCTTCGATGAACTCATTTGAGATTTTTACAAAGGTTACGTTCCGTAGTAAAACATCTGATAAAAGAAAAGAAAGAACAAAATCCCGTTCCTCCCGGCTAATCTGCCTCTTTGTAACTTTCTTATCTATTGCCGCAGTTGCTTCTGCTAATGTCCAATAAGATGTGGCAATCTCATTGTCACTCTCATAAATAGCGTTTATCATTTCAGAACCTTCTTCTTCACAGTACCTCTTTACAAAGACGGAAGTGTCCAGGTAAATCTTCATCTACCGTCCTCTTTGTTCTATGACCATCTTAGAGAGAGGATCGCCTTTGGACAGTATCTTCCTAACACTCGCCAAATCGTTCTTCTCTATCTTCTTCAGTTTAATGCCCAGAGTTTTTGCTAGTTCTTCGATTTCCCCGCCTTTCGAAGTATACAATTCGGATTTAGCCATCTTTTCGAAAAGATCATCAACAATCTTTTTTGATTCCATAATTATCTTTAGTTATGCTATGATATAAAAATGTTTTTCTTGCACTCAGCATAGTGTTAACATCCAGTAATTCCGCCATAATCTCTATGCGTATCTCAGCATCAGAATAATGTTCAGCAATATAATTTGGGGTGATGAATAGAGAAGAAGGGAAAATGGAAAAGAGAAAGAGGGAAAAAAACGAGCCTTCAACCACCTACTCCAGTTCTGCCACACCCACGGATACATTTTTCAGCAACGTCAAGTTGTCTTCATCTGCCGGGTTGCCATCACCGTCCAGGTCGTATGTCACGTCTGATATTCCTGCTTCGGTTGCATCTGCCATCATTGCTAAGTCGCCCGCATCCGCGGGTCCGCCGTTTGTGTTGAAGTCGCCTTTTTTGCAGAGTACTATGTCCGCGGTTTTTGGCTCGCCAGCAGTTACGGTAATAGGGTCGGAGTCGGGCCAGTAACCGATTTCCGATGCAGTTAGGTGCTATTGATCGCACGAGCGCGGGCAAAATCTTTCCATCGCATTTGCATGGAGTAACGATAAAATAATGTCGTAATCCCTTCTTTAGAAAAGGTTTTTATTCCAATCTATTCCCCTTAATATCTTATCAAAATTCACCCTTTTCACCCCCAACAAAAACGTTCCAGCCATCTTTACATCTATAAATAGGCATCATACTTCAGCCTATACGTAGCACCTATTACATCCAATCTCTTCAGCTTCTTCCGGTCCATTATGCTTTTTTCAATTTTTCTGAGTCTGTCCACAACTCCAGGGGGATAATACTTCTCGCCACATTCTACACATACTCCAGCTCTTACATTCTCTATTACAACAAAGTCAATTCCAACTCTCAAATCTTCGCTAATCTCTCTTTCTTCTACTTTTCCACCACATATCGCACATTTTGATACTATCATTCAAACCCGCCTCCTATACATATAATCTATCCACTTATTTATATCGTCTTCTTTCGGGCTCATCTCTCTTCTTTCGTGTGTGGTGATATTATAACTCTTTTTAGATAATCTGTGCTGCCATTATCCACAATCACCCACAATGCGGGTCTTAATGTCCGTGCCGTTATTGATTGTACGAGATTAGGAAGGTTCTTTTCCTCATTCCTGCACGGCGTAACGACAATATATTGGCGATTCATATATCCTCTTTAGACTGCGTATCAAAAACGAACAAGATCCAAGCTATACTGCAACTTCAACGGATACAACTTTGGTGAAAGGTACAGCAATCTTTATTTTCTCTTTCTTTAGCCCTTCAATATGAAATTTTATTGCCTCTTTCATCCTCTCAATCGTTTCTTCTATGCTGGAACCAGTAGCAATACATACAGGTAGGGTAGGACAAAAAGCCGAGTAATTACCTTCTGCTTTTTCTATAATAATGGTATATTCAGACATCTGTCTCCCTCTCCTTTAGGCACGCCTGTTTTAAAACGCTGTTCAAAGTAGCTTTACCGATGTCAGCGTTTAAGTGCCCTGAAATTGTAACTAATCCCTTCTTGATGGGATGTTTATATTGTCTATGACTACCTCTTGCCCTCACTAAATACCACCCATCCTTTTCTATTAGTTTTATCACTTCTCTTATTTTCATTATAGCACTTCATGATATATAAAAAACCATCGAATTTATAAAGCGATTCCAAATTCCGCTAAGCTTTATGATTTATCTTGTGGTTAGACTTCCCCCAACAATCTGAGCACTTCAAAACATTCCGCATATCTATTGCCAATCTCATGGCCTCAGTAACGTGCGCGCGCTTCTACGGCTTCTAAAAAATCGTTACCCTACTTTTTATCTGACATTTATGCTGCTTCAACGTTTCCATTTATATCTCAAAAAGGAATAGAAAAGAAGGGGGAAGGGAGAGGCGAAAAGGGGGATGCAACAACCTCTACCACAATTCTATCTTACCTGCTGCCGCTTCTTCCAACATTAATAGGTCACCGGCATCTGCTAAATCGCCATTTCCATTCAGGTTGAATTTCCAGTCGGGTATCAGTCTACCTATGGCTGCGTAGTTCATCATCAATAAGTCACCAGAATCCGCTTGTGTGCCGTTCAGGTTCAGGTCGCCTTTTAGCCATAGCATGATGTTTTCTGTATTCCCTGTGGTAACTGTTATATTATTGGCAGGCCAGAACCGTGGTTTTGTGACTGTCAGGTTGTATGTGCCTGCAGAGATGTCGGTAAAAGTGTAATCGCCGGTGTTGTCGGTTTGTGTGGTGTTTATTACGGGGCCTTCAAGAGTAGCCAGTGTAACGTTTGCGCCGGGTATTCCCGTCGTGTCGGGGGGAGGGTTGGGTTTGTCGGTGTCGGGGAGTGTGCCGTCCATATCAACATTTTCAAACTCATGTCAATTCCTCCGTTTTTTTTTCAAAACGTCCTTTGGCAGTAAATCCTGCATCGCTATCTTAAAATTTCTTCATCCTGCTTAAACTTTGGTAACTTCATTTTTAGTTTCCATAGCTTTTCTCTCTCTTGTGAGAAAACTCAACAACCTTCTCCTTTTCATCAAAGCAAATTATAAACCTCTCAAATATGTCCTTTCTCCCAATGATGTTGAACCCGATGCCAAGCTGTTTCGAAAACCCTATCCCCACCTCAAACTTCTCATCGCCAATTTGAATCTCCAATCGATGCACGTAAATGATTATAAGCGAACCATCACCAACCGTAATAAGCATTTTTTCGCCTTTTTCTACCTCCAGTCCCAGTATATCCCCTATCTCAGCCCTGAATATGCTATAACTCGCACCAGAATCTACAAATGCATCAAACGTTATCCAGTCCCTGGTTCCTTTACCCTTAAGTTGTAGCGATATTATCGGTAAAAATCTACCGCGTTCCTGAACATACGGGAATCTCATAACAGCGTCACTGTCTCCTCATCGGTTGGCATATAGAAAATTGCGATTTCTCCTTCGGGAAATTTCTCCTTAGCTTCTTTAAACGCAACCATTGCACTTCTACTTGCTGCAACTACCCTATCTCTAACAACTGCTATATACTTTCCCGGATACTCCTCAGAGAGTTTCTGCGAATGCTTCAATAGATATTCATGCGGTTTCATCTTACCTCATCCTTTCCCTTCTTCTTTATCCCCTTTATATAGTTTTCATGTTTATGCTTTTATACCTCATATTTGTTATTTGATTTGATTTGATTGTGTGTAATATATGACCACCGTTATTTTTTTCTTTTGGTAAAGCTTTTCTTTCTAAGAAAAGGTTTGTCATGCTAATTCCCACAGTGTGTTCTTAAGAAGTGCCGCCGCCATGTCTATATCCTCTTCTCCCAACATATAATACAAGGTAAAGCTAAAGACCTATTAAATATTTATAGCCTGAGTTTCAGAGTTGTATAGGCTACAACCTTAAAAAACTCATCAGTTCATTGGTCGTCACAAAAACAAAAGGTTATCCTTTTTATTCTTGTTTTTGTATGTAGAAGCAGTCCCACAATTGATTTCAACTACGAAACAATCGCTTCTTTTTGGGTTAAAAGCTCTATTTGTCTTTCTTTTTCTGGCATTGTTGGATTGTTGGACAACCTCTGTAGCCCATAAAACTCAAAATGTCAGGTTATAATGAATTGGGGTATTAATCCTTGGAACTATACACTGGCTGAATATGGGACGCATACGTACCTATTTGTGTTTGAATACTTTTTGGG
>JAPWVK010000189.1 GCA_029241965.1 Candidatus Methanophagales archaeon | reverse complement strand
TGATGCGGATAGCCCAGTTGTGGCTCTCATTACCCTATCGTTATTTAAGGCCCTCTTAAGAGATATTATGTTTTATTGATCTTTTCCAATCTAATTAAAAGCCTTTGCGTAGGGATTACCTTTAATTAGCAACAAGTCTATGGGATAGACGAGAATTGGTACGTTGGAAGACTTTGAGTTCAATGGCTACGGTCAGGACGTATCTCTGAAAGAGTTAGAAGAAAATATTCGTGACGTATACCACTTAATGATGGCGGAGACGGTTTTGCACCGGACTATAACGCAATTGCAGACTAAAGAAATAGGTATATAAGTGTGAAACGGCGTGACCTTATCAGGGAATTAATAGATACGGGATAAAATAACTAATAGAGTACGGAATCTCGGTTATTCTTATCCTCTTCTTGTGCAAATCACTGTAATCACGTGGTTCCGGAAGTAAGATTGCGTAGATATTCCAAACTCTCTATGCCTGCCTCTACGGTGTAAACCTCCATCACAACCAACCCGTCATAATCTTTAGCCCCGTTTAACACCTTATTCCAATCCAGGTTGCCCCTGCCCACGGGTAAATGCAAGTCGTCCGAACCAAAGTTATCGCTTGCGTGCATGTGTATTATATCCACATCGTTAATACGAAAGAACTCATCCAGCGTCTTTGTCGTATTCGCATGTGCCACGTCAAGGCATATCCCAAGGTTATCCATATCCACACCACGCACAATTCGAACAAGTTCATCCGGGGTTTTTCCCAGCAGCATATTTATGGATATTAAATTCTCTACGGCTACCCGCAACCCATATTCTGAGGCGGTTTCGCAAACCGCACGTAATCCCGCAATCGCCTTCTGAAATGCTTTATCCGGCATCTGGATGGATAAAGGCGAGAAGAGACCGGGATGCACCACGCAGATATTGTCAATGAACTCGTATGAGTCCTCTATACTCTCTTTTACCTGCCTTACACTCTCTGCCCATATCCGCTCGTTCACACTCGCTATATTGATATCGGATAGCGGTGTGTGCAAGGAAAGAACAAGATTGGTTGTCTCGTAGATTTCCCGCACCCTCTCTTTGAATTCTCCTTCTACCTTCTGAAGTCCTTCTGCCACTATTTCCCAGCCCTGGAATCCTGCATCTTCTAAGCGGTACATCCAGTCCGCCGGATTGGTGGTCGCATCCACCGAAGAGAAACTTATTTTCGCTTTCATAACACTTTTCCTTTTTAGAATAAAGAAAACCCTTGTTTCTTTGGTAAAGCTTTCTTGTTAAGAAATGTTTGTGCTAAAAGAAAAACCTATCTCTTTGATCAAACTTTCTTTGTGAAAGAAAGTTTGTTTTAATATGCGTCTAAAGACCGAATGAGTTGAACTAACTCTTTTAGTACCTCTTCCTTCCCCGTACTCTTATAATATATCCTCATTACTATGTTACTGACTTCATTATCAGAGAAATCGTTCAGTGCAATCTTGGGTAAGTCGCTGCTCTTAAAACCTTCGACCAACACGAAATCAACGTCTGAATTCGCCATATCGTCTATTAGTTCATTCAAATTCTTACTGCCGCAGATTTTCACCGTATTCTCTGCGGAAGCACCCATAACGACATCAGCACCGGCGTTAAAGAACCGACCTGTATCCTTTGACGTATCCAAGTCCAGCTCATGTGCGTGCTTTATGCTGCCTACTTTACCGTAGTCTTTCAGATAGGCAATCAAGTCCACAATAAGAGATGTCTTGCCCGACTTCTTCTCTCCTATTATGGATATTACTTTCATGCCTTAATCTTAATCTCAATATCATTTAACTCTTTTATTTCTACATTTCCGCAATAAATATGCGACTGCGAGAATCTCCGTGATAGCAAGAACGAATTTGAAGTCTGGTGGAGTTGGCGTTGGACTTGGAGATGACGAAGGAGTTGGGGTTGGTGATGGAGTTGGGAGTGGGGGAGGGGTTGGAGTTGGTGTTGGTGAAGCCAAAGGAGTTGCAGTCATACAGGGAGTCATTGTTGGAGTAGGTGTTGGCGTGGGAGTTGATGACGGTGTGGGTGTTGTATTACTAGGCGTTGCATTAGTGGGTGTTGCATTAACGGGCGTCGGCGTAGGAGTTGGAGAAGCCGTGGGCGTAGGAGTGGTTTCTGATGAGCTACTACTACCGTCACTGGTTGCTTGTGCTGTGGTTCCAATGCGAACGGTCTTTTCTATATCTCCTGCGGTTATATTGAACTCACCTGTTGGAAACCCACCTGTATTTATATTAACAGAGAAAAAACCGTCTGAACCCGCGGTGACTTGGATTTTCGATGTAATTCGTAGGTTTACAGAAGTTGCATCTTCCGCTGCTTTACCATATGCCTCAACATTTTTTTCGCCACTCACATCTTTTTTAACGCCATATAGCTCAACGGGAATGATAATAGAAAGTGTGGCGATACCGTTAGTTGCCTCTTGAGGTCCACTTAATGGATATTTATTCAGAAATAGTACAGGACTCGGACTTATTGATAATCGAATATCTTTTACGTTTTCCGCCGTCACAGAGAACTGTTTCACTTTTACAACCTCGCTGTTACCTGCAGGAGGAAAATAAATACCCTCAAACTTCTGAGAGTATTTGCCGTCATAGACGGGCGAAGAAATCACAAATGAAGAGCCTATCCATACCGTTTCATCTGCCGATGCCGTACCCGCTATTGATACCTCTCCTCCCTCATCAATAACTTCAGGGTTCACATTCAATTCCGTTACGCTTGCATTAGCAGTCGCCATTGATGCTATGCTAAGGAGCACACAGAGTAGCACTATACCAGCATGCGGTACAAAACGCCAATAGTTCTTTATCATCTCGGTCACCTTCCGCCTATTTATCAACAAAACATTAGCTTAAGATAATAGCAGGAATCCAATCTTTATATACTTTTCCATTGCCGTCAACGAACTTTTCGCATGTGATTGTGCCAGTGGCTGTATTCGCGCTTGGCTTGTGTATTATCTGTGGATACGAGCTTGTTTCTATTGTATAGCTATACTCCATACCCTGTTGTAAAAAGAAACTTTTATCGAATGAGATATTATGCCAATCTTCGCTATAACCGTCCCAAGTTGCCGTTCGACTCCAACCGGAAGCGTTACTAATGGTTATGCGTTCTGAATGCCCGCCCGTTCCAATACACGGATACGTGTAAAGTTTATGCACAAATATCGTTTTTGCCGGTATGAATTTGCCGTGATGCGTACCGGGGATGCTCGGATATGTTCCGGCACCGGTATCGAATACCGATGGCTCAGTAGATACTATGTGAACAGTCCTTTCTTTCGCTGATGCGGAAATTAGAAGTTCTCCGAGCGGAAATCCTTCGGTATTTATATCAGTTGAAAAGAGACCATTTGAATCCGCGGTGATTTTGATTGCTATGCTAAATTTCAGGATTACAGAAGTTGCACTATCTTCTGCGGCGCCATATACACTAATATTCTTTTTCCCCGATAAGTCCACTCCATGTATAGGAAAGGAAAGCGAAAGAGTTGCAGTGCCGTTGGGTGCATCTTTAGGCCCTTCTAATGGATAATTTACTGTGCCCAACCATAGTACGGGATTTACAGATAGTCGAATATCTTTTATGTCTTCCGCAGTCATTGAAAATACTTTCTCTCCTTTGGGGAAGTAAATGCCATTGAACTCACGATTGTATCTTCCATCTGATACGGGCAATGTGAGAACAGATGATGAATCTATCCATACCACCTCGTTTGGTGATGCCCTACCCGATATTGATACCTCTTTTCCTTGCGCAGCTACTTCCGGGTAGACGTTCAATTCCGTTACTTCTGCACTCGTGACTGTAATGGCTGCGACTATCAATAGGTACATCGGAATCATTAGCATTGCTCGCTTCTTCGTTTCCGGTCTCATGATATTATGTGGAAATGAAGAGCCTGGTATAAAAAGGTTATCGGTCAACCTTTTCTTAAATACAATTTTAAATAGCACCAAATCCAAATGATAAGAGAACCAAATTTCGATAAGAAGAATGAAACTTAAGTCATGTATAAAGGGTTATAAGAAGGGCACGCATCGTGTAGTTTCTCCTGCGGAGACTTTAGCTCGGATAGAGCCGAAGATGCCCGCTGCGGGTGTAGAAAAGGTTACGGACATAACCGGACTTGACAGAATAGGGATACCCGTGTTTACGTGCATAAGACCAACTGCGGAAGGCGGAGCGGTATCTGTGTACAACGGTAAAGGTACGACAGCGGAAGAAGCGCGAGTATCAGCACTGATGGAAGCGGTCGAACGTTATTCAGCGGAAGTCAAAGACCGAGAACTGTTAGAGGATAGTTATGTCGGGCTTAGCAAACAGGAAAATACTTTAAACCCGAACGAGTTGATTCTGCCGAGTTATGTGAAGAATATAGAGGAAGTTAGCATCCCCTGGATGAAGGGGTATGATTTGATACAAGAGGCGGAGATATACGTGCCTGCGAGTGCGGTTTTTCATCCGTTGCCTTCGCGATACGACAGAGTTCGGCTGTTCAGAACGAATACGAACGGATTGGCGTCGGGCAACGTGCTGGAGGAGGCGGTTTTTCACGGTCTCGCGGAAGTGATAGAAAGAGATGCGTGGTCGCTGGTGGAGATCACACGGAATACTGGCGCAGTAGTGAAAATAAAAGAAGAAGAGATTCGTAACTTTATGGATAAATTTTCGGATGCTGATGTTTCGCTGCTTATACGGGATATAACGAGTGACGTCGGCATTCCAACTTTCGCCGCGGTTTCTGACGATCTCAGGTTGAAGGACCCAACGCTGCTTACTACCGGAATGGGAACGCATACGGATGCGAGGGTTGCGATAATGCGTGCACTTACGGAAGTTGCACAGAGCAGACTTACGCAGATACATAGTGCGAAGGAGAATCCCGATTTTAAGGATATGAGAATGATAATGGGATATGACTGGATGCGAAAGAAGAACAAACATTGGTTCGACAATTCGGTGAATACCGATTTCGAGAGTGTAAAATCTATGAATAATGCTGATTTTCTCGATGATATAAACTACATTCTGGAGCGGATACTGGGTGTGTGTTTAGAACGAGCGGTGGTGGTGGATTTGACGAGGGCGGAAATTGGTGTTCCCGTAGTGAGAGTAATCGTGCCGGGCTTGGAGATGTACACGGTGGATGAAGAACGAATAGGGCAGAGATGCAAGAATGCGCGGAAGAAAAGAGGTCTTGAGGCTGCGTCTTGAAGCAGAAACGGGAAAGGCGATTTTTTCCGGATGTGGAACTTTGTTATCGTGGCACTGTTGAATTTTCTCAGTGAAAACACGATATCCTCAAGTTTTACCGCAGAGTGCGCGGAGGACGCAGAGGCATCAGAAACCCCAAACGTGGATTGGAACGTTCTTAAACTCTGCGCCCTCGGCGATCTCCGCGGTGATAACTCACTGGGTTTTTAAATACAATACAAGCAAAAACGACAAAATAAATCGTGCCAATCCGTATAAGAGTGTAATCTGAAATCCGCCTCCTTCTAATCATAGTAAGCACTAACCACTTGTTGCTGCTTAACGGACTGGCTTTTTATTTTAGACTGCCACAACGTTTTTCGACTGGCATGACGGGCAGATTACTTTTTCGCCCATACCATCAAACTTGTTTCCGCAGTCATTGCACTTATATCTCGTTACTTCTATCTTCTCTATATCCAAATCAAAATCGGCATCTCCAACACTACACATCACAAACACCTCCTTTCTTTATTACTTGAGTTATATAACAATTGTTGTATAAAAAGGTAGGCGCAATGATTTTTTATGCGCACTTTTCATATCCCCCGCCACCCGGCGTTTCAATTACTACTATATCGCCTTTTTCAAGATGCGTCGTAACCTTTGAAGGCAAATCTATTCTCTTATTGTTCCTGGTTAAATAGTTCTTACCTGCTCGTCCATTTTCGCCACCAAGCAGTCCTTTTGGCTGATATTTTCGGCGATCTGATTGTATAGAAAGAGTAGCATCGTCTGTCAAGACTTTAATAGCTCTTCTTATGCCCAAGCCGCCTCTAAACTTGCCTTTGCCACAGGAATCATGAATTAAGTCATAACTCACCACACGCAATGTATACGAAAGCTCTAAAGCTTCTATCGGCGTATTCGCCGTGTTCGTCATGTGCGTGTGAATACCATCGGCACCATTTTTGTTTGGTAAAGCACCCTGACCGCCAGCAATAGTTTCGTAGTAGGGGAATCCCTTTCCGCCCACGTCGCCACCTATTGCTACATTGTTCATTGTGCCTTGCGACTGTGCGGGGATTTTGTGTGGTATAGCATTATGCAGGGCAAGTAGCAGGACATCTACTATCCTTTGTGATGTCTCTACATTACCGCTGGATACCGCTGCTGGTAGATTTGGATTCAAAACGGTGCCTTCTGGCACGTAAACCTTAACGGGCTGGTAACAGCCATGATTGGGTGGGATTTCCGGGTCGGTCACGCATCTCAGGACATAGTAAACAGCAGAGAGCGTGACTGCATAGGGCGCATTGATATTGCCTCTTCTTTGCCTGTCGGTGCCGGCAAAGCTTAGGTCTATGTTACTACCCGCTATTTTTAGTGTTACTGCTATTTTCACCGGCTGGTCGGTAACGCCGTCATCATCCAGAAAGTCCTCGGCAGCATAAGTGCCATCGGGTATTTTTGAGATCGCATAGCGCATCCTCTTCTCGCTGTATTCTATAATACTTGCTGCAAACTCCGTGTAAGTATTTACGCTATATTTTTGGATGTGTTCTGACATTCTAATTGCGCCCAAGTTGTTAGCCGCGATCTGAGCTCTTATGTCGCCTGCCCGCTCTACGGGTGTGCGTGTATTGGCTTTTATGATCTCGAAGATGTCTGTGTTCTCTTTTCCGTGGATTATAACCTGAGTTTCAGCGTTGTATAGGATACAACCTAAAAGAACTCATCAGTTCAGTGTCCGTGACAAAAATAAAGGCTTGACCGTTATATTCTTGTTTTCGCTATGTAGCCCATATATAGGCTACATAGATATATAGCTTTCGGCTGATTATAGTGGCTTAATGTTCCATAGATCGCAACTCATTAGAGAAAAAAAATATTGTAGCCTATAAAACTCGTAATGTCAGGCTATAAACCTACTACCAATGATTTCGACTCTCTTGTAAGATTGCATGAATTCTTGAAAGGCACATCAGATAATATTCCCGCCAAACCTAACGTTAAATGGAAAATCATCAGAGTTAGAGAACAGATGCGAGAAGAAGTGGGTTGAGAGATTTGAAGTGCTGGTAGGTACAGGATGTTAATATCATGCTCTTTTCCATTATCCAAAAGCTCCAGAGTTCCACAATCATGAAATTTCGCAAGCGAACCGCCTCTTCGAGGCTATTTCATCATTGCTCCACTCTTCCGGTCAACTTAAAGCGAGTTTTTATAGCTCAAAGTCGTGCCAGCACGACCAAGCCCCTAACGGGGTTTGAACTACCTAAACTCTTCATTGACAAATACAAATAAAAGTATAAACCTCCTCCACTCCATTCGGCTTTGCATCTGAACCCGGCACTGTCGAATTTTTCAGCGAAATCACTATATCCTCACGTTTTACCGCGGAGTGTGCGGAGAACGTAGAGGTATCAGAAACCCCAAATGTGGATTGGAACGTTCTTAAACTCTGCACCCTCGACGATCTCCGCGGTGATAAATCGCTGGGTTTTTAGACTGTGCCCTTACAGATAGGCCATTCTTTGATACTATTTAAACACGTTTTTCGGAATTGAAATATCTTTGGAGAATCGTATTGCATAATTATCCGACATCCCAGAAATAAAATCAACCAAAATTTGTGTTTTCTCTGTGCCCGAATTCATATAAAACTTTTTATAAGCACTCAAATAGTTGCCAAACTCGCGATAGGAACGAATAAAGCTTTTATTATAGGAATCAATGTTAAAATCATGTTTATCAAATAAATCAGATAAAGATTCGTAAAGATTATGGATTATTACCTCTACATAGTGTGTATAATTGCTTATTTTTTCCGCTTCATATATATTGCTCTTGGAGAATCCATTAATCTTCGTTATGAACTCGAATCCTTCATCGGACACGCCTACACTCTCTGTACTGTCGGTGGTATCTATAATATCGTATATTATAGTGTTTAAAAGAGCGCGATTGAATTGCCCTCCTGTTTCTGAAGGTGTAATTCCAAGATAATTTAACGCATCGCCCGGAATTTCATCAGCGTTAACTATTTTCAGTTCGATAGCATCTTCCACGTCTCTGCCTAAAGAAGAAATCTTATCCGCAACTCTAACAATACACCCTTCATACGACGCGGGATGTTTATCCAATTTAGCTATTTCTTCTAAATTCTTTACCTCCCAGACGGGTTCAATAAACTGTTTATTCTCTAATTCTTCACCACAATGGCTAACTATTCCATCTCTTACGCCAAAGGTTAATTTCAAGCCGTCACCCCGTTCGGCGATATAATCCACAACTCGAAGGCTATTGATTTCATGATGAAAGCTGTTTCTATTATTTGTTTCCTTTTCCACTATCTCGTTTAATACTTCTTCCCCTGCATGTCCAAATGGCGCATGTCCTATATCATGACCCAATGCAATTGCTTGAACCATTTCTATATCTAATTTCCATCCTGCATTGATTAATCCCTTAGAGATGGTAGTAGAGTTAGTAAATACATGAAATGCGTGCTCAATTCGGGTGCAAATATGATCGTTATCCGGCGCAAAAAAAACCTGTGTCTTCCTCTTTAATCTCCTGAAAGGTAATGAATGGATTATTGCTGTTTGGTCACGGAAAAAAGGGCCACGAATATCTTCTCCTTTTGGTTTAAATCGTTTCTTATAGACTTCATCAGAAAGTTCATTTTGCTTCATTTTAATTCTTTCGGTGTCGCGACTTCCTCCTCCGCTCTTGTATTAACATAAAAATATTTATAATACTTTTTGGTCAGCTTTTTGTGACCTCAGGGTTACATAGAGTCGCTCACAAATGAGACTTTTATTGGAACGGGTCGTAACATCGTGGCTAATTAGTCCATGAAAGGAAATAGGTAAGAGAATGCTATACAAGCGTTATCACTTCACTTTCTCCCGCAGTCTCATGTAATCTTCCTCCACTCTCGCCTGTATTTGCTCTATAATATCCTCTGTAAGATGCTTAAACCGACCTTGCTTTTTAAGATACTCCTTCACGGGCTTCAACTCCGGAAGATCAACGCTCAACCGATATTCGCCGTTTATCACTTCATAAAGAGGAAATGTACCGGTTTCCACCGCCAACCGACCCAGTTCTATCGTTATATCTGGAGTACTCCTCCAGCCCGTGGGACAGACGGATAATATGTGAATATAAGCAGGTCCCTCAGTTTCCACACCTCGCTTCACTTTATCCATCAAATCAAACGGATATGACGGACTGGCAGTCGCAACGTACGGTATCCTGTGCGCAACTGCAATTTCAGGCATGTTCTTCTTCCAGGTCATCTGCCCAATGCTTTTCTTACCCACCGGCGCCGTGGTCGTCCATGCACCGTAAGGCGTAGAAGAAGACCGCTGTATGCCCGTGTTCATGTACGCTTCGTTATCGAAACAACAATAAAGGAAATCATGACCCCGTTCCATCGCTCCGGACAACGCCTGTATGCCTATATCAGTAGTGGCGCCGTCACCGCCAAACCCCACAAATTTTACCTCTTTCGCAGCGGGAACTTTTCCTTTTCGCTTCCGCACTTTATACGCTGATTCTATACCCGACACCACTGCACCTACATTTTCAAACAGCGTGTGTATCCATGCGACTCGCCATGACGTTTGCGGCAACAGCGATGAGATAATCTCTACACAGCCCGTAGCGGTAACGATAATCACGTTCTTGCCCAGCGCTTTACACACGTGTCGAACCGCGAGAGCCTCGCCACAGCCTATACAAGCACGATGTCCTGGAGCAAAGTTCTCTTCGGTCGTGACCAACCTTGGTGCAAACAAATCCTCCTGTTCTATCCCCATTTCCATCCCCTCTTATCTTTAAATGCTCAATAAACTACTCATTCCCTTATACCAATCATCTCAGCCTCGATTTCCTCGCCTTTCTCAATCGCCTTCTCTTTTTTCTGCGCTTCTCGTATCATATACTTGAATTCATCTACCGATATATCCCGACCTCCAAGCCCACCAATGAACCCCACAATGTTTGGTTTCTTACGCTGGTCATACAATGCCGATTTCACCTCTGAGCAAACAGGACCACCCATACCAAAGGATACCGCCCTGTCCAACACCACAAGAAGCCCGACTTCCTTTACAGCATCTCGAAGCTCCTTGAACGGGAAAGGACGCCACAATCGTAATCTTATAAGTCCCACATCTTCTCCTTCTTCCCGCAGCTCATCCACAGCAAGCATCGCCGTCTCACTGCAGCTTCCCATTGTCAAAAGCGCGATTTTCGCGCCTTCCATCCTGTAAAACTCCACAGGCAGGTAATGCCGACCGAAAAGGTCACCGAACTCTTTCCACGTCTCCAGTATTTTTGGCTTCGTGCTCTCAAAAGCAACTTCCTGCGCCTTCTTCGTCTCTGAATATATAAATGGCGGTGCATAACAGCCCATGCTCACTGGATTGTCAGGGTCTAACGTGAACGGATGCTTGTATTCTGGAATGAATGCCGCTACTTCTTCATCGCCCGGCAGCTCCATATCCTCAATTACGTGCGATAGGAAAAAACCGTCAATATGAACCATTGCAGGAAACAGCACTTCTTCGGCTATCTTATACGCGCATACCGTGAGGTCGAACGCCTGCTGATTGTTCTCGGCAAACATCTGTACCCAGCCTATATCACGAATCGCCATCGCGTCTGAGTGGTCGCACCAAACCGAAAGAGGTGCGGATAACGCTCTGTTCGCCGCCACCGCGACTACGGGCAACCTCATTGAAGAGGGTATATACAGTACTTCGTGCATCAATTCCAAGCCCTGACCCGCAGAGCAGGTAAAGACCCGCGCACCCGCAGCAGATGCGCCCACACATGCGCTCATCGCGGAATGCTCCGACTCAACACATATAAATTCTGCATCTAACTCTCCATCAGCGACCATCTCCGATAATCTCTCCACGATGTGTGTCTGTGGCGTGATAGGATACGCTGCGACAACATCCGTATTCGCCATCCGAACCGCTTCCGCAATTGCAAAAGAGCCTTCCAAGCCAACTACTTTTTTCATCTTCTACCAAACAAATCTCATGTGCACCTTAAATATTTTTCCTATTTTTTTGCATTTATAAATCCCGAGGCCGTTTTATCTCTAACCTGTTCCCCGCTCTCTTGTTGTATATAAAATATATTATTTCTGGTAAAGCTAAAAATTTCTTTTTGAAAGAAAGGTTTTGTATTAGCAGAATCTTCTCTTGGATAAGGGGATAATATGGAGATATGGTGAGGACAAAAGCATGAACGAAGAGATAATACTGCATCCGCGACCGAGCGCGATTGTTGCTGCGCTTTATACGCTTCGTGATTTGGATGCGGACGTTGCGATTTTACATGGACCTACTGGATGCAGTTTCAAGCACAGCAGGCTACTTGAAGAAGATGGCATGCACGTTTTAACCACCGCGATGAACGAGAGCAACTTTGTCTTTGGAGGGCATGATTCGCTCGTTAGGGTGCTGAAAAAAGCGGAAGAGATGTTTCAGCCGGAGTTGATAGGCGTCGTAGGTACATGCTCGAGCATGATTATCGGCGAAGATATGCAGCAGGCGATAGCGGACAGCGAAGTGGGATGTAAGGCGATAGCGGTGGATGTACATGCTGGATACCGGGACAACACCAGCGGTGTTATCCTGACACTTGAGTCGGCACATAAAGCGGGTATTATTAACGGTGAGGAATTTGAGCGGCAGAAAAAAATGCTTGAAGCGGCAACGAGAATAGAGAAAGAAGTCGGTGCAGCTAGTAAAAGCTATATCCCACCATCCAAAGGCGACTCAAAAATAGACGTTGCGAACAAGCTGCTTGATCTCATTGGAGCGGGTAAAAAGGGTGTATGCGTTTTGAATGCGAAGAAAGAGACCGCTTTTATGTTCGTTGATATTCTAAGGGCGGCGAATAGAGTTGCCGCGCATGCGCAAATTGTCAATATGGCTAATCTTGATAAAGAGGTGGGCTTGAGGAAGATTAGGGGATACGCGGAGACGATTCTGGATGAATTAGCATCGGAAAGTATCGCAATAGACCACATGATTGGAGGGTTGGATGAATATCCGGTTGCGGGAGAGAAAGCGGCGGTATTGATCAAAGACTTGTATTCGGATTACGATTTTGCCGTTTTGCTGGGCGTCTCACATGCGGTGCCTCTGGAGAAGTATGGTATAAAAACAGAGATATTCTCGGTTACTAACGGGCCAAGAACGGTGGAACCACTGAAATGGTTGGGGCATGAGCATGTAGTGCTTGAAATTGACCTGCATCCGAAGACAATGGGTGCTACGGGCATTATACCGTCGGATTTCGGTGATGCGTTGGAGAAGTTGGATGCCGTGAAAAAAGGTCTGGCTAACTCACGATATTGACACTTGCACTTTCTTTCTAAAGAACCTGTTCTGTCCTGGATCCCACTGATTTTTGCGCAGATACTAAAAACGTTAGCTAAACTCGCGAATTACGCACGCCAAAATGATAACCTTTAAATTATCCAATAAACAACAGAATAAGAACCGCAGGAGGTGAAAGCATGAAAAAGACAATTGAGAACCTAACAAAAGCATTTATTGGCGAAAGTCAAGCAAGGAATCGTTACACTTTTTATGCGAAAATCGCACAGAACGAAGGGTTTGAGCAAATAGCGGATATTTTCTTGGTTACCGTGGATAACGAAAGGGAGCATGCAAAGTGGTTATTTAGATTGATTAATGACTTGAAAAAGGATAGCCACGATAATTTAGATGAGATCACAGTGGAAGCCACGGCTCCAACAACTCTTGGCAACACGGCAGATAATCTAAAAGCGGCAATTGCTGGAGAGAATTACGAATATACACAAATGTATCCAGAATTTGCAGATGTTGCAGAAAAAGAGGGTTTGCCCGAAATTGCACGGCGGTTAAGAGCGTTTGCTAATGCAGAACAGCATCATGAGCAAAGATATAAAAATTTGCTAAAAGAAATTGAGGGGGATACCATATTTAAGAAAGAGAAAAAGGTTTATTGGGTATGTAGAAAATGTGGCTACATACATGAAGGTGAAGAACCGCCAGAAGAATGCCCATCATGCAGTCACCCAAAAAATTACTTTGATCTCAAATGTGAGGACTATTAGAAGCGCCATTCTTCCAAGACTCTATGGATTTGCTATGCGAAATCTCGCCCGCTAAATCGGTATCCCACGATATCATGGCTACTATGCCATGGAGATATCTTTTTACTGCTATATTCGGCTGTGTATACTGGGTCCACCCGCATAGATAGTAGTATAATTGGGAGCCTCTGGAAGCAGACCTATCCTATCCCCATTAATAAATCAATTTACTATTTTTATCCCTTTTTCAGATAATTTTTGTTATAGTTATTTAAAACCGTTTTGTACTCATTTGCGATAGTATTTTCTAAATATAATGAAACAGAAAAGCTTAAATAGGATAAAATCCTTTATTAACTCATGTATTTGAGTAGTAAAGTGCGAAAGGGGGATATTAGATGATCCTGGTATTTAAAAAGGTGGGATTTTATATTCAAACGCAAATTTTGGATTTTCTAGGGAAAGTCACACTTAGGCATACTAGAAAATCTCACCTCATAAGAGGTGGACCAAAGAAGAGGAAGAAGAACGTGCGGATGAAGAAGAT
>JAPWVK010000188.1 GCA_029241965.1 Candidatus Methanophagales archaeon | reverse complement strand
TTCATTTTTGGGAAAACAATTTCCTTATCTCCTCGCCTACAATCTCAACCTGATGCTTGCCTATCTCTTCCCGACTCGCTTTTAATAGCGGGATGCCTTTTCTGTACTCTTCAACCCATTCGTTTGCGAATTCACCGTTCTCCACCCGCTTCAAGGCTTCCTTCATATTCTCTTTTACCTCAGGTCCGATTATCTTATTCCCCACTGCCCACATGCCATACTCCGCGGTATTTGAGATCACTTCTGCCATCCGCTTTATTCCGCCTTGCCATACTAAATCAACAATAAGCTTCATCTCGTGTACGCACTCGAAATACGCCATCTCCGGTGGATAGCCCGCTTCTACCAGCACTTCAAAACCGTTCTTCATTAATTCTACCAGACCGCCACATAACACGCACTGCTCGCCAAACAAATCCTCGTAAGTCTCCTGTTCAAACGTGCATTCCAGGATACCCGCTTTTGTCCAGTGCATTGCCTTTGTCATTGCCAACGCCAGTTCTCGTGCATTTCCCGACGGATTCTGTTTTACCGCCACGAGACCCGGTACGCCAAAGCCATCTAAATATGCTACTCGTTCCTCGGTTCCTGGCGCTTTTGGCGCTACCATGATAACATCCACATCCTCAGGCGGAACGATTCTCTTATAGCAAATGTTAAAGCCATGCGAGAAACAAAGTGCTTTTCCGGCTTTCATGTGCGGCTGTATCTGCGTTTCATAAACTTCTGGCTGAACCTCATCAGGAAGCAGGATATGCACAACATCCCCTTTTTCCGCTGCTTTATCTATGGGCAATACGTCAAAGCCGTCCTTTTTTGCTTTTTCCCAACTGGAGTTAGGCTTGCCACCTAAGACCTCTGTCTCTCCGATAATCACATTAACACCCGAATCTCTCAAGCAATTTGCCTGTGCATCGCCCTGTGCACCGTACCCAATCACTGCTATGGTCTTATCTTTTAAAATGCTATCATCTACATCCTTATCATGTAATATTTCCATGGTTTCATCCCCCTATGTGTTTATGTAAACCAAAATTTAAGTACATATAAATGTTGCTTTTTGGTTCTAAAGTTTAGCTAAACGAACATTATAGCCGGTATCCTGTCTGGATAAACCTTACCCTTCGCATTCATAAACTGGGTGCTGTTTATCCCTCCGTTAGCGGTTGGCACTGCACCGGTGTGATGATTCTACGGGTGTGTATCTACGCGAATGGTGTAGCGGTATTCTTCGTTTGATTGCAAGGAGAAAGGCTCGTTAAAAGTGATGTTATGTCACTCGCCTACACATCCGTTCCAGGTTGCGTTCAAACCAGAAGTATCCCATAATTTCAAGGTTTACAAAATTGAACTGTGCTTTGCCTTGCTTTGTTTGTTTTATAGTGATGCAATATATTTTATATACTCAAGAAATGGAAAATAAAAACAGGAGGTAAAAAGGGAAAAATGAAGGTAATAACGATAATAGTATTGGTACTAATTGCGCTGTTCTTTCTGCTTCCCATTCTCTCTGGGAGTGCATCCATTCCAGAAGACATATCTGCGCGAGAAATAGGGTGGTTTATCGGTGGTTTCGTGGGCTACTGGATAGACGCATTAAAAACTATGTTTTCTGCTTTGTGATGCAGCAGTCTTAACTCTTTATTTCACTACCTGCCGCTTCAAACCTTTTCCTCAGGAATTCTGCATCCTGCGATGCAAGTAGCCACCCGGCACGCGGTCCCGACGGTTTTTTCAGCAATGCGATATAAATACCCTGGAAAATCTCTTTCGCTTCAAGATGTGTAGCAGAAGCAAACTCGTATATTTTATCATGCCAATCCGAGGCGCTCAAGTTCGTACCGCCTTCTATCTCCCGTGCCATAAGCGTCAAAGCCTCCTTTTGCGTTACAGACAAGCTCTTTAGTTCCTCTACTGGTAATTCCTCTTGCAACTCAAACTTCAAACTTGGTGGTGCATACACCCGTAGCCAATTCTCCGCGTATTGCGCTTTTTCTTGCAGCTCGTCCATTTCTTCTTCTGTTTCGGAAACAGCATAACCGCTCCTTTTTGTTACTTCAAGCAGTTTTGGAAAGTCACCTCGTGCAACCTGTACAAGTGTCAAGAGATGCCGGAACGGTATTTTTGCCGCAACACCGCTACCGATCCCACCTATTTCACGCTCGTATTCGTCTATCAGGTTGAGTAGCGGTAACGAGGGGTTAAATGCTATGTGCTTATCAGGCTTCACTCTCGCTATGACGTGCTTTAAAATCTCTGGTGGCACTGTTTCTAATATCGTATGCACCGGGATGTTCGTTCCCCTGGATGAAGACATTGAAGTGATTTTAGCCTTCGTACCCTCCTCTTTCGTCTTTAATAGGATATGCTCGAAGGGGATAGGATAAGGCGCTTCGTAATTGTAGATTTCCGTGGATATTCTCTTTCCTGAGTCGAACGACCCGCCGGGTGCGGCATGGTCTTTGCCAAAAGGTTCGATTGTAACGCCGAGGATTTTCCATCTCGCTGCCCAGTCAACACGCCATGCCAATTTACCTCCACCTTTGAACGAAGCAACACCCGTGTTTCCACATTCACATTCATAAGATACTTCCTCCTTCTCCATGTCGTAGTCCTTTACTATTGCAGATGTGATTCTACCACAGGCGTCACAGAGTGGGCTGAACGGTGACCAGTCCCCAGGCATTTGTCTGCCCGAAACTTCTTTTAAAATTCGCTCTAAATCGTCTCTCCGCAACATCGCTTCTTTTATCTCGTCTACGTACAGTCCAGACTTATACAGCTCATCGGCTTTGAAAATCTCTATTTCTATGCCCATCTTGTCTAAAGAGTCCAGGAACGGCTGCAGGAAGTGGTCAGCATAAGAGGAATGGCAGCCATAGGGGTCCGGGATTTCCGAAAGCGGTTTTCCTACATGCGTTTCGTATTCTGTAGGTAAGAACGTATATCTTCGGCGCAATGGGTCGAACGTATCTCCGACATAGATGAGTCGCGCATCCACACCCATATCCACAAGTGCGGAATATACGGTATCTCCTATTATTATCTCCCGCAGGTTCCCTACGTGAATATCCCCGGAGGGTGTAATTCCGGTAGCAACAACCTGCTTATTCCCTTTCCTTCGCTTTACGATGTCCTCTGCGATTGCTAAAGACCAGTGCATTTTTTTTGATAGACTATAGAGGATTTTGATTTCCCCCTCTTTCCTGTCCCATTCTCTATATACTTTTTGGGCATATCTCGATGTTTTCGGGGTTTTTTCAAAATACTCTATAATAACTAATGCATTAGAAGTTAAAAATAACAAAGCGCAAATATATTTATTAGCCTGTAAGTAATCATATATTTATTAAACATAAAATCAACGGGAGGGAAATACGATGTCAGTAGTTGTTAGTATGAATCCAGAACTATAGTCACGGGCACAAATAATTGGACAAAATCAAGTTAAAAGGTTGTTTATTCCAGAACGATTTAAGTGAAGTTCTGAGCGCTTTTACTGTATTATGAGCTATATTTGCGGTTTTCTTTTCGCGTGTTTGACGCCAGCA
>JAPWVK010000187.1 GCA_029241965.1 Candidatus Methanophagales archaeon | reverse complement strand
TATGTTTAGATTTTAACACCATGTAACCGCATAAACAAATTAGTCATAGTATATCGGTCGCTTGCGGTAAAGTGGAGCGACCGATATACCTTTATGAACCGTTAATTACCTGCACTCATGCCGTTGAATTAACCCACTGCCAGGCATGATAAGTCCTATTTCTCTCGAAATTATCCGCTTGATGTTTTCTTCCTCTTTGTTCCAGAAAACATCAATGCGGCTACCGGACTTATCCTGCCTCTCTTTGCTACATCTGGGAGCTCCCTCAACCCTTTATGAACATCATGGCAGTTGGTATAGAGTTTATAGACATCTTTGCAACGACGAAATCAATAATGTCCTTCGTTTATGTCAAGTTTAACCGCCTAAGAAGCGGTCTCACAATCACCTTACCAACATTTTCAATCCTTCTTTTTAGATTTAAAGCAATATCTAACCTCCTTTTTCTTCTGATTATGGATTATTTGGCAGCCACTTAACTACATCTACCCACATGAAATAGCGAAGAGCCAAAAGTTTCTTTGGTAAAACTTTTTCTTCCCAATATTTTGGCTGTGAGGGTTTGTAATGTGGGTCTGACCCCTAATGTGTTCTTTTAGTAAAGCTTTTCTTTCTAAGAAAAGGTTTTACATGAAATCCGCTAACGATTTCTGCTTATCCTCAACAGGAAAGAGCAAATCCACATCATTCTTCAACAACTCCAGCCTCTGCCGCGTGTAATCCGTTATATGATACTCTTCCGCTATGCGTAACGATACGGCAAGATATTTCTTAACACTTGCCACATGCACCGTAGGAAGTAACTTACTGCCGCATTTATTACATTTACCACTCAACGGTATCCTCCGGTATTTCGCATTGCATTTGCTGCACCGCACTTTCTGTGAGCCGAACGCACGGAGATTGCCCTTTATATCACGCAGGAAATGGTTTTTTATAACGGTTTCCGCCACTTCTCGCTCATCCACCGCTCTTATAATCGTTGCCAATTTCAGTTGCGCATCCATTTTCTCCACCATTGAGTTCAGCGTCTTATATAGCGAATTCAAAGGACCCGCAGCGATATCCGTTGTCTCATGCGTGTACCCGAACCCATAAACGTCCTTTGGCTCTTCTATTCGGGTGACTGCTGTCTCTATCTCTACCTCTTTTGGTGACTTACCCAAAGAAGCGGCTTCGTAAAAATCCAGTGGATACGTCTTCGCAATAGAGAGGTTATGCGCCTCCTTATCCACCTCTTTTGGGTTGATAAACGGGATAAGGACAAGAGGTGCATCCATTCTGCCGCCTATCTTCTCCGGCAAAAACGATAACGAGAAATTGAGCAGTGCATCCAGCAAAAGAATAATCGAGTCTTCGTCACCGTCACAATTCCTTCTTTTCGCTGCATGGAAAAAAGGATGCGCATAACAAGCCGAGACACGTGTAAAACCTATTATCCTGCCTAATATACCTGCCGAAGTATGTGGCGCCAAGCCGAGCACGAGTTGCCCAATGATGTCTTCTTTGCGTGATGCGTTATAATAACGCGACAAGCCATAAAATCGTTCCAACAAATCATCCACAAAATTCGTGACTTTTAGCAAATACGAAGTGGTATTATCAGAGACAATGATGTCCTGCTGTTTAAGCTCTAATATTTGCGAATCCGTTCTCAACTCTTCGCCTTCTATATCGTGCGAATACCCCAAAGCTTTCGCTCTTTCGACACTTAACCCTATCTCTCTCGGCTTGAAATGTGTTAACGGTAAATTAGTGAAATCATATCTTATCGTACCGTCTTTGTATACAAACACCCCTTGTTTAGCCCTTAAAATCCCTTTTCCTAAATGTTCAGGCACCTTACGACTCGGAATTAGACCAGCCACGCATTTTACGTCTTGTTTACTAATATCGTAGTCATCACCCAACTTCTTTATTGTATCATGATAATATTGCCACAAATCAATGCTCTTCCGGTTATTCCTGTCCCAACTCGTATTCCTGTTTCTGGTTCTCGAGACGTTTTGATCCAAACTGCGGAAATTGGACGATCCACATCGGTCGCAAACAGAACAGCAGGCTATAAAATCGTATCCACAATCTTTGCATCGCCGCATCCCTATCTCTACTTCTATCACCTTACTCTTCAATGCTGCCTTTAAAGACCTGCTCTTTCCTCCTGCCACACCCAGCGGGAAGATGACATGCGGTGCAGGAGTCATCATTCGCTCTCGTGATTTCTCAGGCCTTCCCATTCGCATACCAATCCGTGTTGGCGCTTTTGCTCTGGTCTTTATCCTCACCGTTTTGTCCCTCTTCAACGCATCGTTTAGCCCCAAGCATCTTAGCAAAGCCATCGGATATTCTACCACCAAGTGCGGAACCTGCGTAGCGCTTTTGATTAATCGGTCAGTAAAAAACAAAACGAGCAAGTCTTCTAAAATTGCCCTTACTCGTCCATCATCATCTTCCGGTATAAATAGCGTCTCTTTGTTGCCATGTATCTCACATGCACATTCTAAAAATCCATTTTCCGAAATCCAGCATGCCAGATATTCCCTGTCCTCTTCTGTTATGTCCTCCCACAGGTAGGTATAGGCGGGATGCAGAGGCATGTCATACAGTGCCGAAATTTCAATTGCCTTTTTCTGCGTGGGTGGATTCAACCGCCATTTCGCCGCTTCTTCCTTCGATTTCTCCGCCAGCTCTTTCAACCACCATTCATGTGAGTATGCACCGGGCACTAAATGATGCCCAGTCTCTAAAAAATCACCATAATCTATCAGAACTTCACCTAGGTCTACAATCTCCGCTACATCGTCGTTTGTGCTGCGGTCTGGACTTGAAGTTTGAAATTTAACGAGGTCCCCGTTTTTTAATTTCACCGTTGGTCCTTCGATAGAATCAACGGGGACAACACAATGAGCTTTACCCGGCAGTTCTGGCTTTATCTGCGTTCCCGCAGCGATGAACCCAAGCAAAGACATTGTATCAGGATTCATGCCGATAGCAGAAAACCCTGAGTTCCTTGCACGACCATATCGAAGTCGGAAGGACCCTTTCTCCGCGGGACGTCCAAATACCGGTCGTCCTGCTATCAAATCATCTAAAAAATTCTTCTTTCCTTTCTCCCTCTTCGTTTTTACCTGTTTTGCCACCCAGTCCCAACCCTCGATGCCAAGCTTATCCACATGCCGCTTTATCTTCGGCGCCTTCATCGCTATCCCTTCTGTTAGCACAAGCACCATCCCGCCCCTTATCCTATTTGTTGCGACCCGTTCGAGGTCTTTATAACCTTCTACTTCTCTTTCCTCTGTCGGATCGCCGTCAACGCATATAGGGCAGTTCTTTACGATTTCTTTTATCTCATCGTCCGAAGGCGTGTATTGCAACCCCGCTATTCGCGCATACGCAGAAACCTCCAGCGCATACCGCCATATCTCCTCTTCACGCGGCGAATACGCGGCAAAACCCATCCGCCTCCTTATATAATCGGCAGCTAATATGGAGAGTGCCTGTGCCGTCCCTCCTGCACTTCTTATCGGACCTGAATAAAATACCTTGATATACTCGCTCGAATCATCGTTTATGCCAACCTCAACGCGTGATATTCCGTCTAATGGCGCTGCAACCACACCTTCCGTGAGAATCGCCACTGCGGTCCTGACTGCGTTTTCTACTACCTCAACACGTTTATACCTGCCAAATTTGCCTTCCGCGAAATCGTAGCCAATTTTTAATGCTATCTCTTCTCTACCGTTGCCTTCTCGTTCTAATTCGCGTATTCGCGCACCCACACCCTTTATTCCTATGAGTGCCTCAACTCGCTCTGCGAGGTCTTTAGTTATGTGGATTTCAGGTTGAAGCGCCGGGTCAAGACCCTTTTTTCTTGCTTCTTTCGCTAATCGCAGCTCTGCTTCTAATTTATCCTTTAACGTTTCATGGTATATCGAAGTCGCAGCCATCGTCTTTATATGTGTTGTTAAGGTCGGGGTAAATAAAAGGATTGGTATGTCCCAAAATCTTATATGGAGACGACACCTTAATATATAATCCAACAGATATTAAGAGGAAAGGAGAGGAATGAGGTGACAGAATAAGGGATGCAAAATAGAAAGGTATCCATAATGATAACGATTGTATTAATTGTATCTGCGGGAATAGCTCTTAGTCCTCCCGCCGTTTCTGCATCGCCGATGATAACAGGCACGAATGTATTTACTGTGCGCGGTTACCGCGATTGTGTTGATAGCCACGCTATAACGCCTATAACTGTTAACAATAAGATAAAGAGCCATCCTCTAAGTCCGAGTTCTGGTGGTATCGTCACCATGAACAAAGCACCTTACAATGTCCCGATTGGCATTAACACCTCTAACCATCTAGTAGGAAGTTTAAATATAACTGCTACGGGGTATGCGCATGCTGATGATAAAGACAAGGTTCGTGTTATAGTGATGTTCAAGGAGAAACCGGATACCGAATTGATAAGGGCATACAGTGGAGAGATAAAACGCAGCTACAAGATAATCCCTGCGGTTGCCGCAGTATTGCCCGAAAGGGCGGAGGTTTATGCGTTAGAGCGAGATAATCCAAGCGTTGCATACATAGAGCCCGATTATGAGGTGCAGACAATGGAGACTTTGCCCTGGGGTGTTGATAGAATAAATGCAGAATTAGTCTGGAATGGTGCAGATGGCAAGAGTGATGTGATAGAGGGACAAAATACAGGTTCCGGTATTGACATTTCTATTATAGACACGGGAATAGACTATAATCATCTGGATTTGGCAGATAATTACAAGGGCGGGTATGATTTTGTAAACGATGACGCAGACCCAATGGACGATTGTGGTCACGGAACGCATTGCGCTGGCGTAATCGCAGCCGAAGCTAATGGAGATGGTATTGTAGGTACTGCGCCCGAAGCACATTTGTATGCGGTTAAGGCACTGGACAATAAAGGGAAGGGTTATATGAGTGATGTGATTGCGGGAATTGAATGGTCGATGAAGAACAACATGAACATCGTTTCAATGAGTATTGGTTCAACTCAGGACTCGACTGCTTTGCGTGAGGCATGTGATAAAGCATACGATGCGGGACTGTTGTTAGTGGCATCCTCAGGAAATAATGGAAACGCAGATGGTACAGATGACACGGTGACGTATCCGGGGCGATATGCCTCGGTAATTGCGATTGCGGCTACGGATAGCGGTAATAAAAGGGCAAGTTTCTCGGGTACCGGTCCTGCTGTTGAATTTGCAGCACCGGGAGTGAGTATATATTCTACATATCTTGACAACGCTTATACTACGAAGAGTGGCACTTCTATGGCATGTCCTCATGTGACTGGCACAGCAGCTTTGGTATGGTCTGCGTATCCTAATTTTACCAACGCCCAGGTAAGAGCGCAATTGCAGGAGACCGCAGAGGACCTCGGCGTAGCAGGAAAAGACGATGAGTTTGGATATGGCATGGTAAATGCGAAAAAGGCGGCATACGTGTCCACACCTGATAATGCACCTCCCGCAAGTATTGATAATTTAAAAGTATCCTCACGGAGCGAAACAGGGATAATGTGGGGATGGTCAAATCCACCAGATATGGATTTCCGCTATACTATGGTCTTTCTGAACGGAATCTGGGTGACCAATACCTCTAATACGTACTATTATGCAAAGGGGCTACGGCAAAACACTTCTTATGAGATCGGGACTCATACGGTTGACGAAGCCGGGAACGTAAATGCGGCATGGGTTAATAATACAGCGAAGACAGAAGATGAGGCTGTTCTATCGCAAAGCAGTACCTCTTCTTATTCTCCTTCGCTTTACTATGGCGGGAGAACCTTCTACATAAAACCAAAGACCACTCCGGTAAGCAATAATCTCTCCTACAGGCGGATGAGCCCTGTACAGGGGAAACATGTGAGTAGATATTATACCAAAGCGATATTCAACAGGACAGCATCTAAAAGCATCTCTTCATTCGTTGTCTATACTCAGGATACAGGCAAAGAACGACGAGCTGCAATATATACCGACTACAAGTACCCGCGGGTCTGCCTTAAAAGCACGAACGTGACTGTGAGTAATTTGTACTCGCGCCAAATGCCGCCGATACAGTAGGGGTTAGAGGCGGTTCCGTAGTATCTCCAGATGGATAATGGGGCATATTTCATTGGTGATTTGAGACATGCAAGATACTTCAGCCGCGTTGTTAGACTATGCCTCTATTTTTGCGTTGAACCCGTGTTTATCGCATCAAGGAAGCCGTGGATGAACGGTACGATTGAGTACTTTAATGGCGAGTTCGAAGGGAAATTGTGGGCGCGAGAGCATTTCTTGGATCTGGAACACCTCAGAAGAGCAGCAAAAATCTTCTTGAAACGACATAGCAATCGCCAGGATTGGAAATACAGGAATGGTAATCGGGAATCTATACGGCATCGCAAAATTCCTGTAGATTTCGCGATTGATGGTAATCATCTGCCGATTACAGAAGGCAAGGTCCACCTTATAAGGGAAGTGGAGGAAGACGGGACTATCATGTGTTGAATGAAGAATTTGAGGTCAGTAAATCGTTGGCTTATGAATATGTATGGGCGACCATTCACACGAAGCAGGAACAATTGATGATCTACTATCGGGAGCGGAAGGCGGAAAAGGCAAGGCCTATCAAGATTCACGAGTACAAAATTGATGAAAATGTAAAAGAGTTCGAGGAGAAGTTCTGAATGAGTAGCGTGTCAACGATGTTATGAACCTAAAATACACTTGATGTGCCAGCGATGTTATGAACCCTACCACCTACACAATACCAGAGAGCGGTTATTACTATATACCTGAACAGAATTAGATGTGCCACCTACACATCATCGAATGCACGCTAAAAATCCATTCTTATACAATATTGGTGCTATTAGACTCATTATTTGCGATATTTTTCAACGGTGAAGTTTATATATGCGTAGGTGTCATAACACCTACATGGCAATCAAAAGACACAAGCGAGGCAATCGCGTATACTTGGCGGAATATAAATCCATAAGACAAGGAAAAAAGGTTATTAGCAAATTCATACGCTATATTG
>JAPWVK010000186.1 GCA_029241965.1 Candidatus Methanophagales archaeon | reverse complement strand
GAATAGCGAAAAAAGAAGATAGTCCGAAGTGTCATCTGCAATACGAATGTAAATCGGTATAACTTACCTTAATTAACCGGTTCATAGCGGATTGAAATTCAGAAACTACCGTCTTTATAAACTTAAAGTGCGGAATGTGGGTTATATGACAAGATTCAAGTGATAAGAAGAAATCCACATCGTTATAAAAATTTGAGAAGCCCTCTTCAGCACTTAAAACGAGTTCACATAGGTAAGAGCTTTGTGTTAGTGTTTTCCATTAAGGAGTCCTGGAAATTGGTAATTATAGAGGATTACGATCATCACGATAAGATATATAAGAAATGAGAACTATAACAGATTTAAAAATGCTGATAGCCCTTTATATCTATCCTTTCCTTTTTATCTACTTTTTTAAAGTAAATACCTTCTTCCGACAACACTACCCTACCTATAACACTTATTCCAACCTCCTTTTGCAACCTTTCAAATTCACTTTCTAATACGTTCGAATCAACGGTAAACAGCAATTCGTAGTCACCACCGTAAAAGAATGCGAGGTCACGAAGATTAACGCAACGCAACGCAGTCTTTATCTCATTGCTCAGTACCGGCACTTTATCCTCGTATATCTCAAATCCGACTTTACTACTTTTTGCGAGTTCTGCAAGAGAAAGCGCGAGTCCATCACTAATATCAAGCATTGAAGTAACTAATCCGGAGTTTGCGAGACTAATTCCTTCCTGTATTCTTGGCATAGGCTGGAACAGTGCTTTTTTCGCTATTTTCTCTACTTTTTTCGGCACGGTCAGTCCTTCTTTTATTATTTTTAAGCCAAGCGCTGCATTACCAACCGAGCCGGTCACGCATACTAACTCACCGACTTTGGCTCCTGCTCGCCTTACCGGTCTGTCCGTAAACCCGAAACATGTACCGGTTAAGATAAGCTCTTTGCTCCTCGTTATGTCGCCACCAACCACCGCTGTATTATAGGACGAGGCACATTCTTCTATCCCTTCTACTATCGCATCTACAAACGCAGTCTCGGTGAGTGCGGGAATGCCCATTGCGATTGTGAAAGCATAGGGACGAGCACCCATCGCTGCAATATCGCTCAGATTAACGGCAACGGCACTCCAACCTATCTGGAAAGGGGAAATGCCTTCGGGCAAGTGCGTTGACTCTTGCAGCGTGTCCGTAGTGACAACGAGATATTTGTAGCTTGCTCGTGCTTTGTCTATGTCTATAACAGCGCAGTCGTCCTTGCCGACACCCACTGCTATGCTCTCTGAGTCCGCCTTGTATTTTTTCGTTATGCGTTCTATTAAACCTATCTCGCCGAGCTGTTCTATTTTCATCTATAATAAATTTTAGTCCAATAATTTTATAAACCCCTGCATATTACATAAATTGTGGTGAACTAAATGACCATTAGTAAATAGGGTAGTAAAAAATGAACGGCAAACGAATCGCAATCGCAACCGTGATAGGTTTATTATGCGGGCTGTTTTGCGCACACGGGACGTCAACATTGGAAGATCAGAATTTTGTGGCTACAACCGGACTTCTGGTAGCCATTGTTTATAACCGCGTGTTAATCGGATTTGTTGTTGGAATAGGAGAAGACATAAAAATTCATCCTATCCTGAGGGGAACGCTTATCGGAGCGGGGATAACGATGGCGATGAGCATAATTCCAATTCTTGACGGAGACACTGCGGGAGGTTTGGTGCTTATAGCATTCGGTGTCGTTTATGGAATCATCGCTGACCTCGTGGCTACTAAGTTTTCGTAACGCGCAAAATTTTAGGAATGGAAAAATGGTAAACCTGCGGCTACAAAAGGCAATTCTTGAAGCGGTGGAGAATCAAATTAGAGCGGAAGATCCACCCGAGACTAAGCGGACTTTTGACAAGCTATTGCGAGAGGGCTATTCAGAGGACGATACAATGAAATTAATAGGCAGAGCGGTTGCTACTGAGATATACGAAGTTTTAAAGAATAAAACGCCTTTCGATGATGAAAGATACGTCAAGGCGTTGAAAGAGCTGCCATAGCATGGTTGTAATTATAAATGCTAAAAATGTTAACCGCACATCGAAATGGATTTCGTTACTTTAGCTACTTTCTGAACGTACGATTACATAGATATAAAGGTAGTTGTATAGCTAATCTAAAAAACCACGAGATTCCACGAGATTAGCACAAGAATTTTGGGTTAGCAGGGATAAAAAAAACAAAAAAAAACGTCTTCTTGCATCTCTGCGGCGGTGGTGCCTTTCCTCCGTGATACAAATACGCAATTATTTATATGCGCTGAAAATCATTTAGGTACGGAATGTCGGAGAATAATGATTTAGATGGCTTGGTCGGAGAGATAGAAGGAGAGATACGGAAAGAGGAGGAGGAAATATACACCGAGAAGACACTTGAGGAAGCGTACAACCCAAAAAACGTTGGTGAGTTGAGAGAGCCCAGCGCTGCTGCTAAGGTAACAGGTCCTTGCGGCGATACAGTACAGATACATCTAAAAGTCGAAGGCGATATAATTAGCGATAGCAAATTCATAAGCGATGGTTGCGGTCCGTCAATCGCATGTGGAAGTGTGGTTACAGAACTCGTGAAGGGTAAGACGATAGAAGAAGCGTCAAAGCTCACTGCGGATGATGTTTTAGCTATTTTGGGCGACTTACCCGAGGCGAATCTTCATTGTCCTGTACTTGCTATAAATACGTTAAAAGCTGCGCTTGAGGATTACCGAAATACTCGTTCCTTCCGTAACCAGTCTATATCCGAGTGATACAAATCACGTATATCAGTCAGCCCCAGGCTAAGCATAGCTAATCGTCCAATACCAAGTCCCCATGCTAAAACCGGGTATTTCAGACCCACCGGAGTCGTCACCTCTTCTCGGAACACGCCCGCACCGCCTAATTCCATCCACCCTCGCTCTTGTATGTACACTTCCACCTCCACGGATGGCTCGGTATAAGGGAAATACCCGGGTCGAAATCGTATAGAAGGAAAACCCATCTTACGGTAGAATGTTGCGAGACAGCCCAGCAAATTGCTGAATGTTACGCCTTTATCCATAACGATTCCCTCTAACTGGTCGAATTCCGGGAGGTGTGTCGGGTCAATCGTCTCACGCCTGTAAACGCGGTCAATGCTGAAGACCTTCACCGGTGGTTCTGGATGCGAAGATAGGTATTTTAAAGTAACAGCAGTGGTATGCGTCCTAAGTAGCAGCTCTTCGCCTAACTCGCTTCGCCATTCTCCGCCCCAACCCGAAGAATTCAAGGAGCCGCCATGCTCGTGCATCTCTTTTACGTTCTTTATCAATTCCTCGGGTGCGTCTATCGGCTTTCGCGTTGCCAGATAGAACGTATCCTGCATCTCACGTGCCGGATGATCCTGCGGCACGAATAACGCATCGAAATTCCAGAATGCACTCTGAACAAGTTCTCCTTTTATTTCCGTGAAGCCCATATCCGTGAATATCCGCCGCATACGGTCTAAAATACGCTGATATGGATGTATCTTCGCAGCGAATACTTCTTTTGATGATATATTCACGTCATACCGCTTGAATTTATGCTCTTTCCAGGTCCCTGTTCTTATGAGTTCGGGTGTGAGCTGCGCTATCTCTTCCTCAACTGAGACACCACGCGACAAAAGCTCTTTGCCCGATTCGGTAATCGCTATTTTGCGCTCTACACGTGTGTATTGCTCTAATAATTTCCTCGACATCAATCGACTCAAAAAGTCGTTTAGTTCTGCTTTGTCCACAGGTAATGCGTTTGCCACTTGTTCCAGCAGTAATGTCAATTCGAATTTCCCTTCAGCCAGATTTTTCAGTATTAGCTCGTCAATATCCAGATCAGTCCCGACTTGAGCCACAGGGATCAAAAGATTTTCACCTTCTTTTCGTTCAATTCTCGCCCAGTTCTTCTTTAATAGCCAATTTATTGCTATATTAGCAGTTTTGCCAAACGCAATTTTCAAATCCGCAATGGTTGCTTCTTCCCGAGCTATCAAAAACTCCAGTGCTCTTCGTTCGGGCAACCCTTCTGCGGCATAAGCCTTTCCTTCCACGGTTAGATGATAATAATTTCTTTCCGTCTCTTTTACTTCACAAAGTTCCTGCTGGGCGAGCATAAAAGCAGTTTGCATCACTGCATCTTCGTTTATGTCTGTCTTCTCGGATAAGGTGCTCGGGTTACACGCTTTCGCTTCTTCGTTAAGAGCAAGCAGGACTCGCTTTTCGGATGTCGTCAGTTCCGCTACTTCGGTAATTACCATTTTTCCGCTCGTTAAAGAATTTTATATTTTTAGTAAATGTTTTGCGTACTAAAAAAGTTCATCACTCTCTTAAATCCTCCTTCTTTAACCGACTCACTATCTCTTTAATAACCGCCTTCAAATTCTCTTTGTTATCGTAACTCTCAGACAAAGAAACTAAATCCTCTTTAGCCTTCTTCTCTTCTTTAACCATCGAAATAAGATTCTGCATCGCCCGCTCTATATCATCCACAATGCTCACGGATGCTTGTTTAGAAGTCCGCGATAACGGATTCAAATCAATTGTTATCACCTTCTTGCCCATATTAACAAGTGCTTCGCACCTATCACCGTCTTCAAGAGGCGCAAGAACAACGTCCGCACGGTATAAACCGTCGCGGTCAACCTTTGCACGTGCATGCTCTATACCAGGGATTACCGCATTTCGCAGACCACCAAGTACTTTCTTAGCACCCTGCTTCTCTAACAGCGCTTTTATCCGTCGAGCTCGCTCCTCGGTTCGGCAAAATATATTCACTTCTAAAGGTGCGTTTAACAACTCACTCAACTCTACCATCTCTTTCGCTACCAGCGCAGCGACGTTGCCATTCACGGAAAGCACAGGCTTCTTCGCAGCTAATAGCATAGCAGCGGCAACTTCCGTCGCCCTTCTCGCAGACTTTAAAGTCCGCTCTCCGATCAAATAATCAAAAGCTTCGCCCCGACCATGAGCTATCAAACCCTGCTGGGAAGTTATCCCCGATTCTACACCTGCTACAAGCTTATCTCGTGTCATTAACGACTTATATCTTGGGTGCGAGTCTGGAATTATCGTCATTAAAATTTAGAAATACGCAATCGGTATAAATTTAACCTTTGTAATTGTTTAGTTAACCACAAGATTACACAGATTTCCAGAACAACAAGAAAAATTGGCTCTTCGCTATTTCATGGGGGTAAATGTAGTTAAGTGGCTGCCAAATAATCCAAAATTAGAAGAAAAAGGAGGTTAGATATTGCTTTAAATATAAAAAGAAGGATTGAAAATGTTGGTAAGGTGATTGTGTGACCGCTTCTTAGGCGGTTAAACTTGACATAAACGAAGGACATTAT
>JAPWVK010000185.1 GCA_029241965.1 Candidatus Methanophagales archaeon | reverse complement strand
TCGCCAGAACCATCGCTTCTTCGTATCCCTTTCCCCAGATCAGTACGACATTCATCTTAAACGTGCTGTCCCGTGTCACTATCTGGTCATGTAGAACACGACGTGAGCCCTTAGGCTGTTTCCGTAACAGTGTAGCTATTTGTGTTTCGGGCATGCCACCACCTTTCAAGTACATGCTTGCCTTCAACCGCAGTGTTGAATCAACACCATAAGTGTTTTTAAGCCATTCCGCCAGTTTTGGGCTGGCAAACTCTCTGTCCGCAACAACATGGACAGGTACGCAGGAAAGCCACTCCATCTGCTGTAATCCTTCGATGGCAGGCGTTAAGACTTGTTTCCACTGTTCAAAGGAGCTATTGCCCTTATTTCCAAAAACAGTCCAGAATAACGGGATTGCACGCCCTTTATAATATATGGACACCGAAAGGATATTAATGTGTTTACCCCGTTTTCCCCAATCTGTGCGATCCATGCACAGCACGATTTCTGGAAGTTTCGACAGGAGTGGGCGCATCAGACGGATTCGCGGTATGACTGTTATGGCGGGCGACAACTTTTTATTGGACAAGAACCGGCGAATTCGCTGAATACATGCTATAACACTTGCGTCACCAACAGATAGGGATTCCCCCAGTCTCGATATGTGTGCCTTGTTATTCTCCAGTAAGCAGACAATCAATGCGGAAAGTGTCGTTCTCAACGGCTTTGACAGATTCAAACCTATTTCTCCGAATAGATTCAATATGGTTGCTTGGAGGTAGGTATATGTTTGCATATTGTTAATTTGCCCCCAATTTTTCCAAAAGAAGTTAACCATAAATAAATGTTAGCTACTGAAGAAGGATTGTTATATTCAATCTTTTTTACTCTAAATTTTGCGTAACTAAAATCACCAGATTCAAGATTCCAAGTAGCCTCTAAGTAGAAAGGCACTTTCATACCATCAACAGTCCTGTAGTCGCCACAATGACCTGTGAAGTTTTCCAGGGTCTTATCTTTGTATCTTTTTGTTTTGAATTGAGTAATTTGCCCTTCTTCGTTAAAATAGAATACACCTTCAATAGTCAGGTTTTTATCAGTAAAAATCACTTTTGCAGAATTGTTATCTATTGGTTCCCATTTTAAATTCTCTGAGGGTAACAGTGCCGTAGGAAACAAAGGGGCTTCACCTAACCATCTGAGAAGTTCACCTTGATCGGCTTCTTTTCCCTTAACATCAACAATTTTTATGAGAGATAATAATTTGACTTTAAGATTTCCCGTACCATCAATATAGACATCCTTTGCCGAAAATAACGGAACTCTCCCAAACCAGACAAAACCTGGCTTTTGCACTGTGAAATATTCTTGCCCTTCAATTGAAGCCCAATTATTACTTGCCCTAAATTCTCCACCATGCTGTAATCTGACATAACTCACATAAGGCTGATTTTCCTTTAATGAATACTTGAAATACCTCTGAACTGGTACAGGGAGGTCTTTGATTTGCATTGAAGTGTAAACTTTGCCAGAGATATTTTCCGAAGCTGCAAAAAGTTTTTCGATGTCTTTATCTAACTCTGCTTTCATCATTCTATCACTTATTATTAGAGTTGTGATTAAGACAAATGCGAGAACCCCTATGATTATAACTATTTTTCCAAGCATATAATTTAATATGTGGGCTATACCAGAACCTCATCTAATTGCCGCCTTGGTGTATGCCCTTTCTCCTGCTCAGCATATCCCAACCGGAAAGTGTGTTGAGGAAATACATCTGACTTCGGAATTAGCTTCGATACCTCAACCTTCAGTTCCGGAATTTCCAGAATTTGACTCAGGGGATGCACACGGATTCCAAGTATAGTAGCAGCTAAGCAGACCCGCTCAAAAACCTGTCCGACCTTGACCTGCGACTCCCTATTGTTCACTTCTGAGCTGAGAGCAGCCAGGACCGGTGCACTCATGAGCACTTCGGAATCTTTCTTTGCTTGCCCTTTGCTTATGTTTTTGTACGTGACGGTCAACTGCGCCATCTTGGACATCAGCCACGGAGAGCCAAGAAGACCTTGTCCGATCCAGTAGCCAAGTTCCTCGCGGAAAGTGGGGTCGGAAAACTGAATGGCATCGCCAAGAATAATCAACTCGTCAGCCTTCCGTTTGATCTCTATATCGTCGGTCATATGCAGCCAGATGCCCTCTTCAACGCAACGATTCTGTAGATGTTGCAGGTCGCTCTGTGGAATGGGACGTTCTTCGTAGATTTTTCGGTTGGTCTGCCGACTGGAAATTGCCTCGAATAACGCGGGCTCTCGAAAGGGCGATGGTTCGCCATGGGGCATGAATTTGGCTGTAGCAGCCAGCTCCTCGTTGGCGGGCTCGGGGAGATAAGCTACTTGATGTCCATATCCAAAATGCTCGGCGGCAATCAGCAAGTTCTCCAATGCACAGCCTACGCTAATATACAACTCTCGCTGGTCCGGGTCGGCTACCTTCAGCCATCGCGTCCTGTCCACTAAGACCTGAATTTCGTCTTCGCCAACCGAGAATTTCCAAGGTTGTGTGTTGTGGCTGGATGGCGCCAGGATCGCATATCGGAGCAAGAATTGTAATTTCTCTGTTGGGGCTCCTTCCCGTGGGAAATCATATTCTTTTATTTGCCATGGTGTTACCATCGGGTCATATTTTTTCATTTCTTACCCCCTTGCTTCTAAATAGATGCGTGGTATTTGTATAGCAGGGGTAAAACCACGAGATTTCACGAGATTAGCACAAGATTTTGGGGTTAACATGGGATAAAAAAAACCAATAGTGCACTTAAGCCTGATTATAAGCATTATCTTCTCGTGAAAATCTGTGTAATCTGTGGTTAGCTAAACAAATACGATGCGTGTATATAAATACCCTTTATTTATATTTTTGCAATGGCATATAGCGTCTTGTAAGTAAAAGAATTCCATCGTTTTTCTTTTTGGTTGAGTTCTTCATATTCTTTTTATTTTTCATTTGGAGGCACATAAAAATGTAGTGAAGGAAAAAAGAAAAGAGTTCTATGGAATGTTATACGTACCGAAGGCAGTCGGCGAAGAAAACCATCGGCTGGATATATAAAGCCTCCAAACAGCAGTATCATCATTTTTGACTTTTTCTTGTATCTTTTTATTCCGTGCGTCCCAAAGACGATTGCGTATAACATATTGCAGATAAAAAGAAGTCGCTGAAGGCAATTTTGGCGAAGCGTAGCGAAGTCTTTTATCCGCTGTTATCAGAGTCGCGGCGAAGCCCAGACCGAGCCACGAAGTGGTAAAGAGTTGCGAGACCACTTTTTTCATCATCTCAATTTACACTCCTTAGAACAATGATCTTAGCTATTTTATCTCCTAATCTCTGTTTCTTGTCCGATCTTGATATCAGAATCATATCCACTAAATAGAAAGCAAGTCCATCGACCACCCGAAGTATATTCTTCACAAACGCCTTCCAAATTCCACACGCATCCCCATATTCCTTCTTAACTCTTATTTTGCATACCAATTTACCAATGGTAGCCCCAACTGTTCCTTCAAGCACGATGAAATAGATGAAATAGACTGCTAAAAAGGACAAACAGATGGGATCAGTGGCAAATGTTGTAGCCACATCAGGAATAGGCCTTATCCATGTGCCAAACACTGCAAAATGGAATAAACCTAACGAAGCAAATAGAACTACATTATCAATAATTTGAGCGATGACTCTTATCCTCACTCCTTGACATTCCATCTTTTATGGCATGTTATCTCCTCAATTTTGGTATCTCTAAATATCTTGGAGTCTTATTCATATATTCACGATAGGCATTGCCGTACTTCTCAAGACAGAAACGTTCTTCAGAACTTGCAAAACTTAGCAAAGAAATTTCATATACAAAGAAAAAAAAGAAAAATCCATGAAGCTGAAGCGATACTCACCCCTATAAACATCAAAAAATCAGTGAGATACTGTGGATTTCTAGAATAGCGATATAGTCCTTTGGTAACGGGTTCATCAGGTGGAGTGGTAGCAAAATTCACCGTGACTACCGTGTACGTAATTAATCCTAATAAACCAATAGGGAGACCTATGTAAAACCACATCGTTCCTAATTTTAACGGTAAGAAAACAGAGTATATCAAGGCGAGATAATAAATTAGCGCCAAGAATGTGACGATTTTCTTACCAGTGTTTTTATGTGGAGTAGCAGCACTGCTTTTTATAAGCAATCCTTTTGATCCCAATAAAACGATACATAATAATTGATGATAAAGCATGAAAATCCAGGCATTCCATAAACCTATTTCAAAAGCTGGTGTGAGCGACATAATTTCCCTCCTTTTTTCATTGTGAGCTCGTCATATTATCCTAAAGAATTTTTTAACTTCTCATAAACCTCTTTATTGCTTGAAACTCTAAATCCATATTTACGGTGGAAATTCGTAAAAGATAGACAGTTTTCTCTCCTTCTTTGGATTTGTATCTTAATCTAAGAGGTTTATTCCATGGAGCAGCTCTATCCTCCCACCCTGTAAATACATCATCAAATCCAAAATGAATATCCGTGATATCGCCTGTTGCAATCTCTAAATCAAAATCTTTGTCCACCTTTACATCTTTTCCAGTAAAAGTCATTTTCTGTTCATCCAGTTCTAAAACTCCTTCATATCTATGCAAAGGCTGCATAAACGATGTATGTGCCTTTATCCAGTCCCAGAAACTTCTGCTTTTTATATCTTCTTCATACGCCATTAATGTGTTTCCCCATTTCATTTTAGTCACACCTTTCCTTTTTTAGCCTTTTATCCGTTTTCAATGTTCACTATCGCTTCCCCGTGTAAACAAGAATATCCTCCCCTCTCTCCCTGAATAAATAAATCCTCCCCTTTCTACCTCTACAACCAATTTTTTCTCTGACCCCTTCGTTTTTTCAAATGAAAGTACACCCCCAAGTTCTAAAATACGCTGTATCTCAGCTATAACATTTTCAAGTCCACCGGCGACGTACTGAAGACCAAAAATAAAGGCAAGGTCAATACTTTGGTCTGGCAGCCCGGTATCGGATGCATTTGCGAGAATAGGCGTAATGTTCTTTATCCCTTCTCTCTCGATTTTCTCTTTAACTCTTTCTATTGCAAGCGGATGTACATCCACAGCGTAAACAACGCCTTCTTCTCCCACTATTTTTGCCGCTGGAATCGTAAAGAATCCCGGACCGCAGCCAACCTCCAGTACTTTTTGTCCCGGCTTCAGTCCGGCTGCTTTCAGAAGCCTCTGTGGATTTCTAAAATACGGGAGCAGTGGATTGTCATGCATCAAAGATATTATTCTGAAAGCAAACTTCGAGTGATGATCTCTCTCTTCAATTTTATTGCTCATTTCCTCTGCCTCATTTTATTCACCTGATTTTTTATCACTAATAAATACTTTCAAGTATTTTCAACGCAAGTTTTTTTCATCATATCTGCCCTGACTATTCCTATACTTTTCTCCTCATCGCCGACCACCAGTCTACAACCCCTCCGCAAACCAATTAATTTTTCTTGCGTCCAAGAACATACGCTGAGTCCCTATATCAGTGGCAACCGGCTTCTCTGCAAGCATCTTCAATTCTTTCCTGCCCCCCTCAGTCAGTCTGAGTTTACCTTGCACCGATTCCACCAGAGGGTCTTTTTACGGTTTGCTTTCTTTTGGTAAAGCTTTTCTTTTTAAGAAAAGGTTTATTCATACCGCACTGCTTCCACGGGACTCATCTTTGACGCCTTCCGCGCCGGGTACAACCCCGACAGAATACCCACGATCATCGCAACCGCAACACCTCCAAGCAGAACCTGAAGTTTCACAACCACTGCGATCTCCACATCAAACGCAGTATATATCCCGAAACTTATGACGTTTGCTGCTATGACACCCACTATACAACCTAGAACGCCACCTATTCCACTCACCACACCCGCTTCCATCAGAAATAGAAATAGAATAATCCTGTTCTTTGCACCTATTGCTTTCATCACACCGATCTCATGCGTCCGCTCCATTACCGACATCAACGTTGTGTTCATTATACCCAAAGCAGCCACGATAAGCGATATAGAAGCGATGGCAAGTAAAAAAACTTGCAGTACCGAGAAGATGGATTTTAAATCCTCTATCGCGCCGCCCATTGCCATTGCAGACGTAAAATCGTCCAATTTGTGGTTATCGTCTATTTGATCCTCTATTTCATCCGCTATCTCCTCCGCTTCTCCTATATCCCTCACACGCACGAAAATGCTTGAAATATCGCGGGTATCAAAAATATTAACCGCATCCCTTTTCGTTACGTATATCTGCGCATCCACATTGGACCGGAATCCTCCTTGCTCTTCCAATACCCCAATAACCCTGAATTTGCTTCCATTTATCGTTAGTCTGTCGTTAACTCCTATTTCATAATCAAAATAATCATTGGCAACGCTATACCCGATTTGACATGCTTTGCGGTCATTCTCCCGTAATTCTCGTCCCGATGCACTTGTCCCACTGTCACCGTCTTCTTCCAGCTTCACCGTCTCTCCAAATACCGCATCCATATCTCGTGGCTCAATACCAACGATTTCCACCATAACCTTCTCGCCACGGTATTCCACTTCTTGCATTTCGCCCATCATTGCCGCAGCTTCTTTCACGCCACTTATCCGTTCTACATCCTTCAAATCACGTTCTGTAAAGCTGCCTAATTCCCCGAAGCTGCCTAATTCCACACTCCCTGGCGTTACCATAATAATATCCGCCATCTCGCTTAGTTGTTCCGTTATTGACTCCTGCATGCCGTAGCTAATGAACATTATTGCGACTACCGCCGCTATACCCACGACGATCCCCAGCATCGTCAGTATAGAACGAGTTTTTCGCTCTCTTATATTCCGGTAGACCAGAAGAAATGTATCCTTCATCTTTAGTGCCTCTCGTTCTTTTTACGGTTTGCTTTCTTTTTGTAAAGCTTTATCCGTACCTCACCGCTTCTACGGGACTCATCTTTGACGCCTTCCTCGCTGGATAGAATCCTGATAGAACTCCGACAATCAAGGCAACCGCGATTCCACCGAGTAAAACTTCGGGCTTCACAATCGCTGCGATTTCTAATCCGGATGCCGTGCTGGCTAAGAAGCTCAGAACTTTCGCCACAACCCAACCAAGCAAACAGCCAATCACACCGCCCATCAGACTCACTATGCTCGATTCAAGCAGGAAAAGAGAGAGCACATCGCTGCTTTTTGCGCCTATCGCTTTCATCACGCCGATCTCATGCGTACGCTCCATCACGGACATCAGCATCGTATTCATTATACCAATGGATGCAACAATGAGTGCAATTGCCGCTATTCCCGCCAAAACACCACGTATAATATTGAAAATATCTCCCATCATTTCTATCATGCTACCCATCGTCATTGCCATGGCGAAATCATCGAGTCCATGGTTATCATTTATCCTTTCCTCTATCTCTTCTGCTATCCCTTCCGCTTCGTCTATCTCATAGACCCGCACTATGATGTATTTTATCTCATCGGTTCGCAGAACCTCCTTTGCCGCGCGCAGCGTGAGAAAAATGTTGCGATCTACGTCATTAGAATACAGCATGTCCCCTTTCTCAAAAACGCCAACCACAATGAATTTCTCACCATTTATTACCAGCTTATCGTTCACGTGTAGGACCTCATCGAAGAAGTCATTGGCTACCCGGTCCCCGATGACGCACCCTTTATAATCATTCTCGCGGAGCCAGCGACCTTCTTTGAGTCCGACCGGATCCACATAGAACCCCTCCAGCTCTTTTGTATCACCACCGAATACAAAAATGGGCACGTTTTCGTTTCTATACTCCACTTTTGCGGCGTCGTACGTCATTGTCGAGATGTCCTTTATACCGCCTATCCGCTGTAAGTCGCTTACGTCTCTATCTGTAAAACTTCCCCTTTCCACATAGGTCGCACCCCTAATTTCCCCCGGCATCACCGAAATCATGTCTGCCATCTCCGTCAGTTCTCCCGTTATCGCATGCTCCATACCATAGCCGACGCTCATCAAAGCGACAATAGCAGCTATACCCACTGCAATACCCAGCACGGTGAGTATCGAACGCGCCTTTCGCTCTTTTATGCTCCGGAACGCCAGCAGGAATTTATCCCTCATTGCTCAATCAAGCACCTTTCCGTCTCGCATCCTCTTTGTCCGTCCTGCACGTGCTGCAATCTCGGCATCGTGCGTCACCACGATTATCGTCCTACCTTCATCGCGATTTAAACCTTCCAGGATGTCCATTATTGCATCTCCTGCTTCGGTATCTACGTTTCCTGTTGGCTCATCGCCGATGACAACCTCCGGGTCATTAGAAAGCGAACGTGCAATCGCCACACGCTGCTGTTGCCCACCGCTCAACTCCGAAGGTTTATGATAGATACGATCTCCAAGCCCAACTTTTACAAGCAGCTCCTCTGCTTTCTTCAGCCTCGCTTCTCGTCCCACACCCGCGAAGAACATGGGAAGCGCAACGTTTTCTAACGCATTTAAGGTATGGATGAGATTAAACTGCTGGAATATGAAGCCTATTTTTTCCCTCCTTATCTCTGCAAGCGCGTTTTCGCTTAGCTTCCCTGTATTTATACCATCTATAAAAACAGCACCGCTTGTTGGCTTATCCAGGCAGCCTAACAAATTGAGAAGCGTGGATTTACCTGAACCCGAAGGTCCGATTATAGCAATGAATTCGCCATCCTTTATCTCCAAGTTCACGTCTCGTAGTGCTTGTACTTCCACTTCCCCCATACGGTATGTTTTACTTAGATTTTCGGTGTGGATCATGCCCTCTACCTTCCTCGTTTACGCTTTATTCTAATCCACAGCAACACTGCAACAATGACAATAATTCCAAGCACGACAGCAATGAGCATGGAATTCGGTAATCCTCCTTTCTGCGGCTCCTTTACTTCTATATGCACCTCGTAACCCGTAGCTTCATGTCGCCGGTCGGTATCCACGTCTCGAAACACCAGTTCAAAAGGTATTTCAACATCGCCACAGTCCCGGTCGCTGGTATAGACATCAAAAGAAGCAGAAAAGACATCTCCCACTTCCATGTCGCCGATGAAATATTCAGAAGGCAGTATTCTGAGGCCTGCTATCGCTGCAGGTATCACAGATACCGCTTTAATATCCTTCGTCATACCATTCGCCACGTCAAACTCTATCTTTGCCACGTCATCTTTAAAAAACGATTCCGGCGCATTCACTAAGATGAGCCTCACATCTGCTATACTCGTTACGAATACAGAAGATTCAAGCCCGTTGTGATGTTTATTATCCCCGTTCTTGTAGGTAACTTCAAAAGCGAACCTTTTAGTTCCTGTTTCGTCAGAAGCTTGTGTAGCATCTGTACTAAAAGTTTGAAGCGTGAAATCCACCGCCCTCTTTTCATATGCACCCAAATCACCTATGAATATTCGCTCTGGTGTGAACTCTAACCCTGTGCTTAGCGGTTTCACCGATACAATCACACCACTAACAGAATTTGGTCGGTTATTCGCCACCTCCATCTCCATCGTTACAGACTCGCTGAGCGAAATCTCGGAAGGAATGTCTTTCACTATTATTTCCACTTCGCTACTGTCCACCGTAACAGGGATAGGAAAACGCACATTATCGCCATTGTCCACTTCTATGTACAGTTCAGTGAAATAAGTTCCATCGCTGGCATGAGCATCTGCTTTTATCGGTAACGAGATTGATATGCTTTCTCCCTGCCCTAAAGAACCTATGTTATAGTATTTGGTGCGGTAGGAACCTTTTTGCAACCATTCTATCTCCCCGCTGCTGCTCAACCGTATAGTTTCTATTTCTGCACTTACCGCTGATGTCATCTGGGTAGTAGATGAGTCGCCTCCCACTCTCCCTGTAGTCGTAGTTTCAGTCTCTGACGATTTAGTATCCATATTCTTTATCGTGACTGTAATGGTGCCGGCGTCGCCCGGCATCAGGACTTCGGGTTCCACGTTGTAGTCCGTAACCATGACCGCGGGGCCATCAACGGCAGATACAATGGCTGTTGCAAGCAGTAGCAAAGAAGCCACTGCAAAACCCATCGTAATAATCTTTCTCATACTTATCATCTTTTTTCACCTCCTATTGTTTCAACAAACCGATAGCTTGATCTAAGCTGTGCTGCACCAAGTCTAATCATATCGTGGCTCGCATCGCTTCTACTCCTATAATATCCCTCGCTACCGAGTCCTTCTATATTTCCGACCTCTTCTGTCTGTATTCGCATTTCCACCAAACTTTTACCGTTCATTTTTCCATATCCCCTCCTTTTTATTATTCATTATTCTTGTTCACATCATACTGCTCAAACCGCTCAATAGATTCTTCTAAAATTTGTTCAAAAAATAACACCTCATTGTAATAGGTTTCTACAATTCTCAACTCCTCTACAGATTCTTTTGTACTTTTCTGTTTATACTTCTCAATTATTTTCGGGAGTTTTTGTTTTGATGGCAATATGATTTTTTCGTATTTTCTTCTCATGATTTGCAGGGTCAGAGCTAACATATCCTTTTCCATGTAGAAATACACCTTTCTTGATTTGGGTTTCTTTGACTTTTTTACTATTCCTGCTCGTTCTATAAACTTCATAGCTGTGCATACTGCGGATAGACTATAGCCTGTTCTATTCGCCAGTTCGCCGAGCGCGAGTTCTTTTGGTTCTATAAACAGGATACCAATGATCTTTGATGTTAGCTCGTCAAGACCATTGACTTTACTGTTTTCCGCGATAAGCGCTATAAAATCCGTTTTTGGGGATTCGGTCATATTATATTACCTTTTATCTTTCGCGATTTTCTGCTCTTTCAGTATATTATGAAATATGTGAAAGCATATATATAAACCTTTGAACGTGTCTGGAGTTTGCGGTGTTTCTGCGAACCGATCTGTTAGACTATGTGCGTAATCTACCCCAAAGCCATCTTGAGATAAATATCCGGGTCAGCAAAACGGACCTCTTCCACGTCAAAATGCTCAGGGTCAAACTCGCCGCCCAGCCATTCAAAAATCATTTCATACTCCTCGTGCTTGGGATCTTTTATGATTGCCACAAGCTTTTCATATCCCCGGATCCCTCCGCAATCTTCAGGAAGACCTGCCCTTTTCCCTCGGGAGTTATTTTTGATAACATAACATGGCTACCACAATACCGAATCCTGCAAGAATAATGGCACCAATGGCATATCCTAGGACCTTGATCAAGTTTGATAAAATCACGATCCACATTGGATAATTTTCATATTTTTCTTCCTTCATCTTCTTTACCTTCTGTAATATTTTGTTTTATTTCATATATTTTTCGTACGAAGCCGATTGCGTATAACGGTTTGCGTGTATCTGAAGTCGGCAGAGCGTTAGCGAAGCCGATTTGGGCGAAGTACCGGAGGAACGAAGCCAGATACGCTCTGTTAGGCGACGTTTGACTAATATACGGGCCCTTCCGCTAAACTAGATTGTATTACTTCTTTCTTCAAATCATATTTATTGACGATGGACTTAACTACATCGCTAAACCATTTCGGAGCTGTTGGGGAAACAAATATTTTTTCAATTAGTGTGTATAAGTCAACTGTGATATATGCTCCAATATCAAATATTTCCTGCGTATAATCAATTTCATTACCTCTAGTAGGGAACTTTTGAATAATTGCTCTTAATTCACGCTCATGCTCAAAACTTTTTCTTTTATGCAAAAATGGGTAGAAACTATACCCCTCAGGTAACCACTCGGTCTCATAGTCAATGTACTTTACTGTTCCTATATACACATCGTGCTCCGCATAATCTAAAAAACTTTCTGTTAATCGCTTGAAGGTCGACTGGATAGCAACTCCTTCATTAGATTTTAGATATAAATTCCACATAGCAGCGGATTCATAGTCATTCATATGCCAACAGTTTATAATTGTGAATCTTCTATTTTCTTTGGAAAAACTCGAAAATTGTCTTTGCATTTCGTTGAAACTATCTTCTGAAATATCGTTGTACATAATGGGACGGAGTTTTATGTTAGCTTTTGAATAAGAACCTTCGAATGGATCGGAGAATCTGTCGGCTCTAGCGAAAAATAGCGCTTGTTTATCTAGCAGTGATACAAACTTTGTGAAATCTATATACCGCCATATTTTTATATCGTCATCACTAGGTTTTTCAAATGCAGAATGTTCTTTATACATGATTACGCCTCAAGCAAATTTCACCTAACGTCGGTATATCCGCAATGCGTATATACCCCTTTTGGATGTTCTTTCTCATCCCTTTCCTCACCCGCACATCCAACGGACTTTTAATCTTATTCAAAGCTCTATTACTTGTATATATTTCGACCGTTTCGCTACTTTCCCCTTATATCCCTTCAATTCTTTGATAATAAACAATACCCGTAGTGAATGTACAATACTCAGAAATACTCCTCTTTACGAAGACCTTTAATATCCAATCCCTACCTGCTCCACCATATCCAACCAAACTTTAAGTTTACCTTACTAAACCATCCCCTGCTCTTCCAGCACCCGCCTCAACTTCTCCACGTTCGCCTCGCTGAGCGCACCCAACGGAAGCCTGACGTCACCGGAAACCAACCCCATCAGCTCCGCTGCTTTCTTCACAGGTATCGGATTCGTCTCCAGAAACATAGCCTCAAACAGCGAAAACAACTTAATATGAATCTCCCGCGCCTTCTCCAAGTCCCTTTTCGACATTGCAGCCACCATATCGCTCATTGGCTTTGGTGCAACGTTCGCAGCCACCGAAATCACACCCGTTCCACCCAAGCTCATTATAGGCAGCGTAAGAAAATCATCACCTGCAACCACCGTGAAGTCCAGATCACGGTCATTCGCCAATTTTATAACCGCGCCTACTTGTTTCAAATCGCCCGAAGCTTCTTTCACTCCTTTTATGTTATCAACTTCCGAAGCAAGCTCTACCATCGTATCCGCAGTCATGTTCAAACCCGTCCGAGACGCGATATTGTATAAAATCAAGGGCAACTCTACAGAATCACCAATCCGCTTGAAATGTTCTTTTAACCCGCTCACGTTCGGCTTGTTGTAATAAGGCGTAATCAGAAGGCAACCGTCAACTCCGGCATCTTCCGCATGTTTTGTAAACTCTACCGCTTCTCTTGTGTTATTCGACCCGGTACCTGCAATCACCGGCACCTTTGAATAGTCCACCACCACATCTACCACACGCTTATGCTCTTCCCGAGAAAGCGTTGCAGACTCGCCAGTTGTGCCACACGGAACAATTCCAGCCACTCCACCCTCTATCGTATATTCTACTAATCGCCTCAAACCTTCCACATCTATTTTGTCATCTTTTGTGAATGGCGTTATAAGTGCCGGATACGCACCTTCTATACTCAGCATTTCAACTCTTCTCTTCTCTAACCCTCTTTTTATGCGCTATGTACCCCGCTATTCTATTCCTTATACCTTTGCTCTCTACATTCGTGTACTCTTCCACTATCTTCTTATTTGTGTCGAAGTCATCAGTGAACTTGTCCACTTCCTGCATCAATTGCTTCGACAACTGCTTTATATAAGTCGGTTTAATCGAGCCCACTGCTACTCCCCTTCTTCCATTGTGCTTTCCATCTCCAGCTCATCCTCATCTTTCTCTCTCACGTCACTCACACCTATCATCAAAAACACCGCTCCGATTAACAACACGAATATACCAATAACCCCTTTTATTATAGTCAACACATCAACACGGAAATACCATATCCCTGCTACACCCAAAGCTGCTAATAGAAGCCCTACCAATACCTCGCCATATCCTCTCATATTTTTATCATCATCTCCTCAGAATGAATTCAGCAATTTCTGGCTTGTATCGCCAATCATCTGCTAAGACCTTCTCCCGTCTGTAATACTTTACCAGTCTTCTTATCTTGGATTCGGTTAACTGTAACCCTCTTTTATTATGCACATCCTTCTTATTCACTTCAATATGCTTCCTCAACCGAAGCGCTTTTCGCATCAAATTCTGGAGGTCTTCCGGTATCTCAGGCGCAATATTATGTTCCTTTAAAATAGCCGTCATCTTATTCCCCGTTACCAGCGCAACACTCGGCATGCCATAGCCATCTCTCAGCTCTATGCCTATCTCACTTGTTGAAAGTCCCTGGTTATACAGTCCAACTACTTTCTTCTCCACTTCCTCCGCCGTCATGTCCAGCCATTCCGGTGCGGTCTCCCTGCGATTAAGCGACCTCTTAGACCCTGACTTACCTCTTCGCCTCGCATACATCCTTGCCATTTTATACGTCCCTTTCCTTAATTACCTAATCTGCGCTTAGCATATAAATATCTTATGATGTTCCCTGCTGCTAACTTCATAAAGCTGGGATTTTTTAAAAATTCGCGAAAAACGTGTGCTTGATAGTCCATATCTCCATGTTTCGCTATACGCTGCAACATCTCCTCCTGCGATAGTACACGGCATACTGTATCGAAGTCCCTATCGTTGAGTATGCACCTTAACCGGTGAACCTTCAGCCCAAACGCTATTTCCTTCCCTATCTCATTCCTCCACCGTGTTTCATAATCCCGCAGCACCCCCATGTCATTACTCAAACACGCTTCTGCCGCTATCCCCCCCGCTATCTTACCACATTTCAAGCCGTAATACACCCCTCCACCTGTGATTGGTTTGACCTGTGCCGCAGCATCTCCGACTAACAGAATGCCGCTGCCTTCATGTATTCTAACGGTACTCTGACCCGTCATTCGCCTTTTCAATCCGGTATCTGTGGGTATGGGGATTGCACCGGCAGTGAAACCTGTGCGGGTGCCCTTGTACCGCTTTGCAATGTCTGGGTGCTCCACTAAAAACCTTTTTAGAAAACGCAGGGGACTTGGATGCGGTGAACACCTCTTATCTATGCAAAGTCCGATTCGAGCAATTTTTTCCGCCTCAATGGGGATAGCCCATGCAAAGAAACCCGGTGCTATGTCTCTACCTATAAAAATCTCAGCAAACGCATCGGCTGCTTTATATTCGCCCTCTACTTGCACGCAGTTCAGGAAATGCTTTGTGACGTTCAGCCCCGCCATATTCGCCACTTTACTCCTCACACCGTCAGCGCCAATGACAACGGTTGCTTTCAATTCTTCTTTTCCCGCGGCAGTATCAGCCGATAAAGTTAGCTTTGCCTCCCCTTCTTCCCTCTTTATCTTTTTTACTTTACTATTCAGTAATACGTCCGCGCCTTCCTTTAGCGCATCTTCCGCCAATGCCCTATCAAAGATGTCTCGTTTTATTGCAAAAGCGCTCTTATCTGGCGATGGTACTTCTATCCTTAATTCATACGAATGCGAATGAACAATCGCCCCTTTCAGCTCGTTGTTTATTAATGGCTTTACGTCTTTTAGCTCGCTTTCTTCTAACGCTCTTTTACTTATAAGTCCTGCACATTGGACCGGCTCGCCTATTTTTCCGCCCTTCTCCACAATTAACGTAGAAGCTCCTGCTTTCGCTGCATATTTCGCTGCCATGCAGCCTGAAGGTCCTGCTCCTACCACAACGACATCGTATTTGAGCATAACAAGTTCATAACTTCATCTCCATTTTATTTTATAATTGAAAAGATTAATATTCAAAATCGTTAAAGAAAGGAAAAGCCGAATTGGTTTGAGGTGATGAATAAGAATGGAAAAATCAAAACAACCGCGAAAACAAAGGAAAGCGAGGTATAATGCACCGTTGCACATACGGCACAAGTTCATGAGTGCGTCACTTTCTGACGAACTGCGGGCTAAATACGAGAAGAGAAGTTTTCCGTTGCGAAAAGGGGATACGGTAACGGTAATGAGGGGCGATAACAGAGGTAAGGCCGGTAAAGTGAGGACTATAGACTTGAAGAGGGAGAAGATAACAGTTGAAGGCGTTGTCGTTGCGCGGTCAGACTTATCTGAGGTACCACGACCCGTACACCCATCTAATGTGATGATAACCAAATTAGAGTTGAAAGATAAGCTAAGGGAAACTGCATTGAGCCGATAGAAGACTTTTACCTCTCCTCCATCACTTCCTCATGTAGCGCTATCGCCCTATTTATGGACGGGTGCGTTTTTCCTAATTTCGCCTTTAACTCCGCTATTGCTTCTTCTATACCAGTTCTTCTCGCGCCATCAATCATGTTATCGGCATCTGCGACTATCTTCTCCTCCATCGTCTCGGGTATGAAATCACGCGCGGGCAGCTCCAAGTTTTTCGCTTCCTCCGCCGTTATCCCCGCACCTACATGCCTTTGAACTATTCGCACTACATCATCCGGCAGCTCCAACTCTCGCGCCATTTCACCACCCACAAATCCGTGGTTCACAGCATGTGTGCGAGCCCTGCCCATATCATGCAACAACGCGCCTGTATAAACCAGTTTCTCATCCACTCTATCAAAACCCTCATCGCGATTGCGGCTAACAGCTATTTCCAGCGCAAGTTCCGCAACTGCTACACAATGTCTGACCACCGCTTTATTGCATCCAACCACTCTCAGTAACTTTATGCACTCTCTTCTTATTCGTTCTTTATCTTCTTCTTCCACTTCTCTATCTTCACTATCTTCTCTTCTAACTCACTTATTAAATCATCATTCGCAACATACTCAAAATTTGTGCCACATTCGGCGCACGAGAAGTTATTTGCTGCCGCCTCTTCAAATAAAACCCGCTGACAGTCGCACTGGTAAAACACACCACTCTGTTCCTCTTCAAGCTGGCTCTTCAGTTTTGTTAGTGTGCCATCCGCGTCTTCTTCCAATATCTTCTTTGCGTTATCGTAATTAAAGCGCCACAGATAGGTAATCCAACCACTATTATCATCTCGTTCAGTCCGGTACTCCGCTATCCGATTCTCATATAGCCTGTAAAGTATTTTTCTTACCGCCGTGAGTTTCGTATCGCTTAACCTTGCAATCTCTTCATCTGTTATCTCGCCCTCAGGGACATGCATCATTATCTTCAACCCTTCGTCCCCGATCCTCTTCTTGAAATATTCCCGCACCACAAAGTTATCCGGCTCTAACATCCACTACTGCCTCTCTGTTAACAATAAATAATATCTTCTGATTAATTAAACTTTCGAAAAATTCGCGTTAGGAAAGTGTTAAGACGGAGTTTTGAGGAATTTTTCTCTTATCTCCCCCGCCTTTTCTATTCCTATCTCCACCATCTCTAATATCGTTTCTTCCGTCATGCTGTCACTACCGCTCTTCTGCAACCCTGACAAACTACCGTCTGCATTTGAAATCACCGTCAACCTGCTTGTAGCTGCATTTTCTTCATTACAGTCCGGGTCCACCAGAATATTCCCCTCTATTTCTACCATCGTTACCGCCAATGGGGTATCCCGCACTGAGAGCGTATCATCACCCGTCAGGCCATATCTCTCATTAGGCACACGGGCGTTCTGGAGCGCAGTAATGGCGCCTAATGCTGCGGCATCCACCAAATTCCCACCGTTGTCCAGTACGTGTATATCTATAAACATTATCCATACCTTCTCCCCCTCTACTATGCACAATTTCTCTAGGTCTACAGTTTCAGAACCACGAATTCCTCGGTCCACTACTCTTGCCAGTTGTATACTGTTCTCATTTGGTGGCCCCGACTCAAATTCGGGCGACGCTAAGGGTACAAGTTCTGCATTCGTTATTATCACTCCTACTGCAGGAGAATCAGAAAAAGGCTCACCTAAATCGAGCTTTACGCCCACTAAAACATCGGTATTCCCTATTTTCACACGTGCAGAACCTTCCGCCTTCATTGCTACATCTCTTTCTATGCTTATTTCTCGGTATTCGCGGAATTCCCTATCTCCTTCCCTATATCCCTCGCTTATCCTATTGCGCACAGAATCTTTCCTTACATCATCCATTATTTCAAGTCCCATCTCTCTTCCTCCTCTATCCTATGCCTCTCTCTCCTCAAACTTTACACTCTCTCTCTTATTGTAGCGTTCTATTAACGCCGTTCGCTGCAACTCGTATATCTGATGGCAAGCATTCATCGCAAGCTTCAACCCGCGTCCAAACTCATCTTTTGTTAAACGCCCATCCATTTGCAGTGCCGTTATCATATTTTTCCTCGCGATCATTGCTATCGGCATATCTGCTTCACCATAATTGTCTTCTACCGCGTTCAAATCCAAAACTACTTCTCCGCCTACTTTGCCCACAGCAATGGACGAAACCAAGTCCTTCATCGGTATCCCCGCATCAGCAAGGGCGACTGAAGCAGCATTTATCCCCGCCGTTCGCGTACCCGCATCCGACTGGAGTATCTCTACATAGACTTCTATCGCTGCCTTTGGATAATATTCTCTCATAATGACTGGCTCAAAAGCCTCTCTACTCACCTTCGATATCTCCACGCTTCTTCTATCAGGTCCCGGTCTCTTTCGATCATCCACAGAAAAAGGTGCCATATTGTACCTGAATTTTATCACTGCCATCTTTGCATCCTGAGCGTGCCTTGGGTGCATCTCTCTCGGTCCATATACTGCAGCTATCACCTTGTTATCGCCTAACTCTAGATAACAAGACCCATCTGCCCTTTCTAACACCCCTACCTCTATCTTTATATTCCTTAGTTCATCAAAAGTTCTACCATCCACCCTCTTACCATCCTTTATAAACTCTATTTCTTCTCCTTTTTTCATTTTACTCATTATCCTATCTCTTTTTTACCCTCTGTCGGGACGAATCCAAAAATTCCGCCACTCTATCCGTTAAACCTGAGGTGTGAGCTTCGGTTGTAATCATCAATATCACCTCAGATGCAAGTTTCATATCTTCTGCCTTTCCTTTTATCCAGATACGACCATTCTTTGCGACAAAGATGAAACACTTGCATTTCTCTTTTAACATCCTTATCATTGAGCCTTTCCTTCCTATGATACGCGGCACTTTTGTATAGGATATCTCTATCAATCGCCCTTCGCTTCCTATATCCAAATCTTCCTGCAATGCCAAATCTATTCTCATCATCGCATCCACGTTTATCACTTTCACCGCGACCAAATCATCAAAATCCAGATAGGCACTCATGTTACCAAACTCTACTCTCTTTTCCGCACGCATTGCGACTTCTGACATGTGCAATCGCGCTTCGTATGGTGAGGCAATATCCACGATCCAATAAGGGAACGAAATCTCAATTATCTTACCTATCACCACATCGCCCATTACCGGTATATACTTCCCGCTAAACGCCACCACTCTTATCTCATTCTTATCATCTACTACACCGTAAGTCACCGCGTAGACTTTACCATCTTCAACGTACGTTCCTTCTCCCGCACGATTTACGTCATCAGAAACAAAATCACCTGGAATTACTACTTTATACATAATAGTTTCACTTCACTATCTTAGTCTCCACATCGCCTTTTGTTATCAGATTCAAAAACGAGAAGACGTCATCTCTCATCCCCGCAGGAACTTTCAACAGTGCTATGTATGACCCATCTCCCTGCCACTCCTCTTTCGATACCTTGTACTTCTTTTTTATCTCGTATACGCCCCCTGTATACGCAGCGGGTATTTTTATCGCTATTCCGGTCTCCTCTATTTTTATGGGGATTTTCGGCCTTATAGCCTTCACCGTCTCGCTTACCAGCTCATCTACCGTCTTGAAAGGGTCAATATGCACCTTAGCCTCTTTCATCGCTATCTCTATCCTTCCGGGTGGGTGAGGAGTATCAGTCTGCGGGTTTATGGAGATGCGAGAGATCTGGTCTATCACCATCTTCCTCTTCTCCTCTACCCTCTTACGCCTTTGCTCGGTGGTCAGTTGCACCTCGCCCTCTTTTATTATCCTCTTCGCTATTTCCGCTACAGCGGTGGTAGAAAAAACAGTCTTCAAATCGCTTTCTGTTGCTTTTTCGCCCTTTGAAGCATCTTCAAATATATCTTCTGCCGCTAATACATCACCCATATCCGTATCAGTTCCGCTTTTTATCGCATCCACCTTCTCTGGGTCTACAAGCACTTCAAATATCTTCTTACCATGCTTATATCTCGCTATCACCGCCTTGTCTAAACTGACCATTTTAGCTCCTATTTCTCCTTATCTGCTTTTTCCTCTTTACTCTCATCCTTAGCCGCCTTTTCATTCCGTTTATTTACTTCCTTTATGTACGGCTCTAACTCGTCTGCACTCAGAATCCTAAACTCTTTCTTCTCTGACTCCGCAAGACCTGCATCCACCGTTGTTACATCTATCTTCCCCTCTGTTACCTTATACAAAGCTTCCAAACCGAGCAGGATGGCTTCCTCAAGCGAGATGTCCTCGTCATACTTCTCCTCAAACATCTCCGTTACAATAGTACGACCAGAACCTATCGCCGTCGCTTTATATTCAAGCAATGCCCCGCTTGGGTCTGTCTCAAGGAGGTAATTACCCCCATTATAGACACCGCCTATCAACAACGCGGTGCCAAAAGGTCTGAGGCCTCCAATTTGTGTATATGCTTGCTTAAAATCACATATCTTTCTCGCCAGGGTTTGCACATCTATCGCCTCATCATAGACGATCTTGTTTATTTGCGCCTCTACCCTGCCTTTATCTACGAGTACCCTTGCGTCTGCGACTAAGCCCGAAGTTGCTGCGCCTATATGGTCATCTATCCGGAATATCTTTTCTACCGAACCACCTTCCAGCAGCCGGGACGTCAATCTTTTGTCCACCAATAGCACAACGCCATCCCTTGCTTTTATTCCAACGGCTGTAGTCCCTCTCTTCACTGCTTCCCGTGCGTATTCTACCTGAAACAACCTTCCATCAGGGCTGAATACCGTTATCGCCCTATCATATCCCATTTGTGGCATCATTTGCATTTATATCACCTCTTATACGTATCCTATGGACTCGACGGGATTTGAACCCGTGGCTTCCTCCTCGCGAAGGAGGCACTCTTCCACTGAGCTACGAGCCCCCGCCTGGTTAAGCCCTTTTACTACTAATAAATATACGGATGAATAGATATAAGCTTCACAGTTATTAAGTGAGGAGCTTTGGTTTAAAATAGATGGACCCTTCGTCGTTAATCATCGGAGCATTCCTGGTAGGGCTAGGTTTTCTAACCGGTCTGAGCGGAGCTTTGATACCTGGCCCTCTTTTTGCTTTTGTAATATCCGATACATTGAAGAAAGGAGCATTATCTGGACCTCTTGCTATAATTGGTCACGTTTTCGTTGAATGCCCGATAATAATAGCACTCGTGGTTTTAGGACTTGGCTTGAAGAACTATTTCAGTCAATTCGAATCCTGGATATATCTAATAGGCGGCATTGCTCTCATAATAATGGCATTATCCTTAATTAGAGAGGCAAAGGCAGTGGAGACACGGTCATCGAGGGGGGAGCAGATAAGCACTGAAATGAGTGGCATGAAGTATAAGTATAACAGTACGATTTTTGGTGGTTTTGTACTTACTGCTTTTAATCCCTCCTTTATACCCTGGTGGATGGCAATAGGATACCCAATATTATTAACGGGATTCGAGTGGCTTGCCCTGACAGGCATAATTTTAGTCACCATAGGTCATTTCCTATCGGATTTCGCATGGTATTCTTTCGTCTCTCTTTCTTTCTCGAAGGGTAAAAAGTTCTTTGTCGGTAGGAGATATGAATTAGCGATGCTCGCAATTGCCATCGTTATGACCGTTCTGGGCACTGTATTCTTTATTACTGGATGCTTATCCCTTTCTACTTTGACCGTCGTGGTTAGCTAATCAAATACTCTTTTACTTCCTCTTCTTTATGCACAATAGGAAACCCGAGATGATGAGGATAGCCATGAGAGATATAAAAGCCTCAAATCCAGGGGTTGACGAAGAAGGTTCCTCTGGACTGCCCACTGGCATGCCCGAAAACACTTCCAACTGAATCTTCTTGTCGAACGTATAATTTCCCGCGTCTGGGTCCCCGGCGCATCTTATCTCTAAACCCTGTGGATATACCCTATTTGTTGCGTTTGCATCTACACTGAACTCCAATATTGCATTACCCCCCTTATTTACCTTTAAATCGCCCACGTCATCGCTCTTTTTGCTGAAATTAAACGGTACATCTGCTGCTTCCGTTACACGAACGCTAACAGATTTTGCTTCTTCTGACCCAATATTCCGCACCTTCACATGCAGTCTGACATGGTCGCCCGCGCTTATGTTCGTGGGCTCCGTATAATGCGAAAGAACCTCGAGTTTCGGCTTACCTTCCACCACTACATTTATACTCTCTTCCAATTCGTATTCCACGTTTCCTGTGTCTTTGTACTGTATCATCAGTGGAAGGCTACAAACTCCTGCTTTTACATCTTCTGCAATGTCAACATAAAAAAGCGCTGTAACTCCTTTGCCCGGAGTCATCTTCCCTATGTATACCTGGTCAGAGCCAGAGCGGGACGGTTTTATCTTATCATTGCAACTCAACTTCGCCACGACATCCTTTGCATTCGCTTCTCCGGTATTCCACACCTGCACTGTCATCTTAACATTCTTATAACCCGGTTTTACATGCACAGGCTCAGTATAAACTTCTCCAATCGTTATTATTGCACTTCCTTTTACGGTGAAGGCGATATCCGATGTCACGGGGTTACCCCAAAAACCACCCGCATCTGGATGATAAAAGAAATTGTTCGGTATGGTTACATAATATCCCAGTTCCGGATCAAAATAATATTCATACCATGAGTATTTGACGGGTATGCTATAAACACCATTAGGAATACCCTCTTCTACGTGAACCTTGATTTTTACCTTCTTCTCGCGCCATGCGTTTAGCGCAGGTATCTGAACTTCCGTGCGTCCCACGAGGGTTACGTTTTTTTTGTCTTCAACTTGAAAATCCAGTCTGACATCTCTCGCATCGCCAGCACCGTTATTTTTAACAGTCAAAATAACATCTCTTGTATCTCCTGGATGGAGTTCTGTTGGCATTATATCTGTTATAACAATAGAAGAGCGGGCGGCAGCACTAACTGGCGGCATTACGAGCACTATTGAAAAAGCAAATATGCACACGCATATCGCAGCTATCACGAGTATATTCTTCTGTATATCCTTTCTTCTCTCCTCTTGTGGCATAGATAGAGAAAAAGCTGTGGTTATATAAATGTTTAAATCGGGGATTGGATTCCTTATCGCACTATCCAAATACAATAAAAGTTGTAAACGATATAACCTGTTCCCCTTGAGAACATAAAAATTTGACGAAAAAGGGAAAAGCGAACTGACGCTTCTTCCCCTCCCGCGTTTATCTTTCCCTTATCTCACTGAGCTTCTTAATCTAACGAAGGTTGAAACCTGCACTATAGTAAACGTCGAATTCCCCCTCCACCGTGATTAGCTGGTTATAAGATGTCTGCGGGTCACTAGACGAACCCGAAAGCACAGAGCACCCCATACTTACCGCGCCCACTCCCATAGATGAGAAGTCATAGTCTGCCAGTGACATAACGTTATTCGTACTAACGCTGGAATGCACAAATCCACGATCAAGCACAAATTGCGAACCCGTGGCTGAGCAGAGACGACCCTCTGGCCTGCATAGACCGTTATTCCCTGTATATAAAACACCCACATTAGTGCTCTCACTGCCTGCTAACCGCCCGGTGGTGTTCAAAGAGTCATAGCCGATGGAAGTTGCAGTCCATACCCGACTCCCGCGAGCTGCTGGAGCAACACTCAACACATCATATACCCTTGTTTTACCCTCCGGTGCGTTGGCACGAAACGAATGCGCAAATTCTTCGGATGCGCGATCGTCCGAATACGTATGTGAATAATCTTGACTCATATTCAGCGAGCCAATGTGCCGAATGTCCGTTATCGCAAATGCTCGGTCAGGGTAACGCATAACCCACACACCTCCCTGAGCTAAAGCAGCTTGCGGAATCAACAACAGACTCAATACCAAACAACTTGCTATCACCATAACCAATCTGCGTGTTCTCATCTTCATAATCTCCTTTACTTACTCTATTTTTCTCCCTTATCCTTTTCGATTAGTATAAAAAAATAAAAAAATAAAATGGGGGAAAAGAAAAAAAACTGCCCCCTTTTTTTATTCATTGGTTGTCGCTATTGCCCTGGACGCCTATGCCGGTAAGTTGAATACCGGATATTGCCTTGGCAACTGTACGGCTGGTATCTGTGCCACGTAGGTCATCGACTTGCTGAACTTCCACAAGCCTGATGCTGAGGTCATCTCATTGTATGTCAGCTCACCTGCAAGCGGATATGTTCCGTTGACGCAACCATGGCCTTCCTGCACGCTTACCTTCATGCCCGCCTTTATTGTACCCTTACCATAAGGTCCTTCTGTCTTGGCTTCATCTGCCCAGATGCCCCATACGTCGGTACCTTTTGCAGATATCTCATGGTGCAATCTTGGCGAGTCCGTTGTTGTTACAGCAGTCTTAGTTTGTGCTGATACAATCTCTACTCTTCTCAACTGGCTACCAGCAGCTATCATCTCGTTACCTGCCGGTATGCATGCTCCTTGTGCCCATGGACAAAGTCCTTCCATACCGCCTATAGTATCGTTGTCACCTTCGGTAACGATACTCATGCCCACATTCTCTGTTGAGTCCACCCAGCTTATCAAACTTGTCGGGTCATTCAAGAAACCAAGTCTCTTCTCTACCGCGAGATTTGGTGCCTTTGATCCATCAAACTTGAATTCCTTCGTGAACTGTACGAAACCATCTTGAGCATTCAGTTTCTCCTGATACTTGATCTGTCCTACACGTTCATCAAACGTGAGATTGTTATCACTAAGGTTCTGTGTAGAATGTGTCTCTGTAAGGCTTTCTGATTCCGTCACGGAACCATAGCACTCAATATCCACTACGGTTGTAATTATTGATGTTTCATTTGGTGCTTTCACCGGTGGACTTGCGGAAACAACACCTGCAACTGCAATTGTCAACGCTACAGCGACAGCCACTATCATACTTAAATTTTTTGCATTCATTTTTCTTCATTTCACCTCCTATTTTGTATTTTAATTTATGCCTATTGTTCGGCATAGTAGCAGCTACTTTACCATACTGCGTTAGTTTGTTTATCCTGTGGTATATAAAAGCATATATGGTCTTTAGGTAAGGAACATAGGTAAGGATAGTTTAACCCTGCGAGCACCATGCCACGGCAAAACAGAAAAATAACGGATATCCGAGGGTTTTTGACTGCCAAACTCTGTTACTTTAGCCGGTCATTCAGTTTCTGATAATCGAGCAGAAAATCTTTCCCCTTCTCTGTCGTCCGGTACACACTGCCCGTGTTCTCTATAAGCCGTTTCTCCTCTAAATAGGCGAGATAGTTCCCCGCCCTTTTAAAATTGAGATTCGCTTTATACACTATCTCCGTCTTCTTCGCCCCTTCCATCGCGGCGGAAAGAATATCCACAACTATCTCGAATTCCCCCCTGCGCTTTTTAAAGCTATCCTTACGACTGTCTTTTAAGCTATCTTTGATGTACTCCTCTATCGGCATCTTCTTCTCCCTTTTTATTTTTATCTTATTTTATCCCTCGCCGAAAGAAATCATTAATCCTTCCCCCTTTCTGCCGGTTCGTTTTCGCTCTTTCATGTTTTGGGTTAGCTATGTTCACGGTAAAATCTTTTCTTCACAAGCGTTTCGCTATGAGGAACTTCCCCCGTTTTCATCGCGCTTTTACCGCTTCATTAGTCCTCCTATTTCCTCAATAATGCTTATCTATTAGTATATGACTTATAATGCTTCCTTAGTTCCCCCTTATTTTTTAGTGTGTAAATATGTAGCAATGACAGGTATAATAAATACATGACATAAACATATGGAAAATCTTTATATACTCATAGATCTGATAATTGAGAAGGAGGTGATACAAGAAAAGAAAATGACGGAACTGAAAGCTATAAAAATACTGTTAATAGCAGCGACGATTCTTCTCTTATTTGCGGCAACAAGCAGTGCGGATGCTGACTATTCTTATAACCTTACTGCAGAAGGTGGCACGATGAAAGCGGACGAGAGCCATACATATTACTCTCCTGGTGGCATGACAAACCAGTATTCACTCTACATAAACGCGGTAAACTCTGGAAACGCAAGCTGTAACCACTCTTTTTCAGAAGGTGGCAACGAACTCAAATCAGGAACTACTGCCACGTATTCAAAACGTACCACCGGGATTGCGTCATGTCTCATAGGTGGCGCAAGCCTGATCGAGAACATAGGTGGGTCCTCAGTAACTCCTGGCGCCGCGGATAAAACGTATTATCAAGGGGCAATCGGTTTTAAGACTGATGCAGACAGGTTAGAACGGTTCTCTTCCGACGGCCTGAGCAGAAACGGGTCTGATACGTATTACAACATCAGCGCAGCAGTGGGTGTAGGCAAATTCACGTCCGGTTTGGACTCCGAAGAGGTAACAAAGAGTGATTCAGGTACATGGGATCTTGTCTCAAAGAAGACGACATCCAGCCGAATAGGAGTTAGGTCAGGAGCTTACAACTTTACAGCTAAGTACCATGTGAGTAGGTCTTAGCTTTTTAATTTTTTAAATTTTTTTATTTTTTGCGATCGTTTAGTAACCTTCAAGCAAGAATACACTGATTCTACGAGAGAACAATAATTCAGATCGGTTTTTTAGTACTCTATTGGTGATTGGTACTGTCTAAAAACTCAGCGATTTATCACCGCGGAGATCACCGAGGGCGCAGAGTTTAAGAACGCTCCAATCCAAGTTTTGGATTTATGACACATCTGCGTTCTCCGTGCACTCTGCGGTAAAACTCGCTGATATAGTGATTTCTCTGGAAAATTCGACAGTGCCTTGATATTATATCGGATAGCTTAATCCTCCCCTTCCAACCCCTATTTTTTGTATTAATCGTGTAAGATATCGTGGTTTTTTGCCCTTGCTATATAAATACATTCTTTCAATTTGCACGTAGCACAATCTATTCTGTGAACGTCAGTTCCATTTGGGCTGTGCAATTCCCATCAAGCATTTGACTAAGCGCTACCTCTTTCGTGGGCGTTGACCACTCTATTTCTGTTTCTTTTCTTCCAGTAAAGGCAGCCGCAGTTTCTGTGTTGAATGACTGTTTGCAACTCCCAGCCGAAATTGTTTTGATAGAAACGGTTCCTTGTTTCTGCAGTTCCGTGACATCATTTTTTTCTGTAAGCGTTGCGCCAATACCTCCTTGTGATATAGGACTGCTATACTCCTCATCACTATCATAGTCGTTTCCACTGAATGAAATCGAAGCGGCGTGGTGATAGTTTGGACATCTGGGGTCTGTCGGGTTCACGGATCCACTCAAAACCTCTAATAAATCTATTGTGTAGGCGCCTTCAGGCCCCGTTATCCCCTCAATTCTCTCTTCTGCCTCTAATGCAACAACTCTGGTAGTCATCTCCTTGTCTATCGAAATATATCCTACCCCCTCCACGGATAACTCGCCCATGATGCGTGGTTCCATTACCACAAAAGAAACCGCCGTCTTTACCGTATTTCCCACACTATCCACCGCGTATATTTCCACTATGTTTGAGTTAACTCTCGCGATTAGTGTTATTATCGCCGTTTCGCTTTTGCTTCCGTTTCCTGACCCCCCCTGCGTGAACGTAATAAACTCGCCCCCGTTCAGTCTATAGCTCCAGTTGGATATAGGCTCATCAGCTTTTACCTCAAGTGTTATCACTCTCGTCGTGTATATCTTCCCTGTTTCTGGAGATAGAACCGTTATAATCGGGGGTGTCGTATCCACGGAGAAAGAAACCACAGACATCCTGGTATTTCCCACGCCATCCACGGCGTATATCTCAACAGTGTTCGTGCCCTCATCCGCAGTTAACGTTAATTTCACACTTCCGTTTACTGATTCCACCGCAATAATCTCTTCCCCGTTCAGTCTATAACTCCAGTTGGATACAGGCTCATCAGCTTTTACCTCAAGTATTATCTCTTTCGCCGCGTATATCGCCCCTTCTTCAGGGGATAAAAGTGTTATTTCTGGAGGTGTCGTATCCACGGAGAAAGATAGCTCTGACGTTCCTGTGTTCCCTACCCCATCCACGGCGTATATCTCAACAGTGTTCGTGCCCTCATCCGCAGTTAACGTTAAATTCACACTTCCGTTTACTGATTCCACCGCATTA
>JAPWVK010000184.1 GCA_029241965.1 Candidatus Methanophagales archaeon | reverse complement strand
TAGATCTGAGGCTGGCGCTGAATATTACCAGTACATCGCTTCGGTCTTCGCTACATGGCGGTTACAGGGAAAAGATATCTACGATGAACTCAAAAATTTGCTCGTCAATGAGCTTTGTTTGAAGTGAGCTATACAAATACAGATAGTTTATAGCATGTCTGAAGTATTCTCAATTCGTATACCGCAGGAACTGAAAGAGATGATGCGTGAAGTGGAAGTAGATTGGGCGAGCTTTGTAAGAGAAGCGGTGGAGGAGAAGGCGAGAGAAGAGAAGAGAAAGAATGCGATGAAAATGATGGATGAGTCAAGGAGAAAGACGCGAGGTGTGAAATTCGACTCCGCCGAAGTCGTCAGAAGTTTAAGGGATGAGAGATGAAACTGAAGAAAAGAACCAAAACAATTGGAAGTGGTATGTATATATACGATTGAGAAAGGAAAAAGGGTTAATTGTTGCATTTGACATGGAAGATGTTGAATTTGCGGTGAAATTGGCTCAGGATTTAAGAGGTGCGAAAGGCAATTTCGCCATTAAGATAGGGAGGCCGTTAGAGATGCAAGTAGGCAAAGAGGTAATAGTGAAAATAAAAGAGGCTGCGGGATTGCCGGTGATATATGACGGTAAAATTGCTGATATTCCCTACATAAGCCGAAAAATTGCGGAAAACGCTTATGACGCGGGCGCTGATGCCGTGATAGTACAGGGGGTACTCGGTTCTGATGTGCTGGAAGGGATAAAGGGGCTGGGCAAAGGGGATGTGATTGCCGTGGTTGAGATGACACATAAGGGGAGTGATGAGTTCATTCAGCCAGTCGCGGATAAAATAGCGGATATGGTGGTGGAGATAGGAGTAGATGGAGTAGTTTTACCCGCAACTAAGCCAGATAGAGTGAAGAACCTTGTGAAAATAGTAAAAAGCGCATACGTAATCTCACCGGGAATAAAAGCACAAGGAGCAAGTCCCGGTGATGCAATTATTAACGGAGCTGATTATGAAGTTGTTGGAAGGGCTATTTATGAAGCGGAGAATCCGAAGAGGGCGGCGGAGGAAATGTACAAAGAGGTAATGGAAAGATGCCGTTGAAGGAATATGAAAAAGATTTTCTTAAACATCTGGTAAAGACGGATGCGATAAAGTTTGGGACGTTCAAGCTTAAGAGTGGGCGCATATCACCCTATTTCATAAACATAGCGGATGCAATGAAAAACGGTGGAGATGCGCTGAAAGTAGCAGATGCTTATGTTGCGGCGATTGCGGAAATAGGCACAGATTTTGATTATATCCATGGTGCTGCATATAAGGGTATCACGCTATCAGCTCTCGTGGCAGCAAGACTGAGCGAAGCATATCAAATAGATAAAAGGAGGGGTTACGACAGGAAGGAGAAGAAGGCACACGGAGTTCCTGCAGAGGAACTCATTATCGGTGATTTAAGAGACGGAGATACAGTATTGATAGTGGATGACGTCATCACAACTGGCGCTACAAAAGCGGAGGCGTGGTCGAAATTGACAGTTGTGCGGAAAGTGAAGCCGAAAGGTATCCTCGTGGCGGTTGATAGAGAAGAATTGGGCGATGCTGATAAAGAATTGCTTGAAGCGACATACTTAAGAATGTATTCAATACTTAAGATAACGGAGATATTCGATTTCCTTTTGAACAAGGAAATAGAAGGTAAGGTTTATGTGGATGAGAAGATGAAAAAAGATTTCGAGGTGTATTTCGGGAAGTATGGAAGGAAGTGTTGAAATCTCTGACGGTTTCTTGATAAATAATTTGTATAAGATACTCTACAATGAGTATGGTGGGAGTGGATTTAAGGCTATTTTTGAAGAAATAGGCTTTTCGTCAGATATAGAGAGAGGAAACATAGGAGATGAACAAGTTAAGAGAATTCCGGAATGGGTTGCTAAACAAGACGAAATGCAAAATGAACAAATCAAACTGATAGGACTCTTGGAGGATTTTAGAAAAGTTAGTGATAATGAGAACGAATTTGACAGGCAAATGGAAATAGCAGAAAAAATATATGAACCTATACTAAAAGTAATCGCTAAAAGAATGCTGAGAGGTACTAACCAATATGATAATTACAGCCGAATCTTAAAAGCCTTAAGAGTTGCTCAAGATCATGTGTTCACAACAAAAGAATTTAAGAGAGATAACATAATTCATCAAATCAGGGTGTTTCTTTTAGGTTGTTACGTGTTATACGAGGAAAAGGAATTTTGGATAAAACAAATTCAAGAAGATTTTAACAAAATCCTTCATCTTATAAAGTCCGAAGATATAAGTTATACTTTTAATGATGTATTAAGTGCGTGGACTATCGCATCTTTATTTCATGACATTGGACGACCTATTGAAGATGCAAAAGAAGCACTTGAAAAGTATAAAGAGATATATAACTTTAAGCAAGACTTTAGAGAAGTATTTTTTACAGTTAATGTTAATGATGAAACACACCGAGTTAACGAGATACCAATTTTGATAAATCTTGACAAATCTGTTGTTAACCAATTTCTTAATTTCATCCGACAAGCAAAAGATGATCCTACATCTAGATCTATAGAAAAGAGAGTGGGCAATTTGGATCATGGTTCGGTAGGTGCTATATTATGCTTTAATAGGTATATTGGAGCTAAAATGCCTCCATCTTATCGTCACCGCAGATTGTTCCCCCTGATGTTGGAAAGTCTTGTGGCAATTGCACTTCACGATAACTGTAAATTCTTTTTTTGCTCGGCCTTAACGCAACTCTTGATATTCTGTGATGGATTACAAGAATGGAATCGTGTAACGAAGATAAGTGACCAGAAAGTAATGATATTTCCATGTAGGAAAATTTTCATAAAAATGGGAATGAAAGGGAATGAAAGGGCTATTTGTGCAGTTATTCCTTATGAAAGACCAACTGACATGATCAGTCAAGAGATATTTAGTAGGTTTAAACCAATGGCGATATGGGAAGAAAGCAGAAAAAAATTTGAAGAGGCTACTAAAATGAAGATTTTTCAAAGAAGTTTTAGAAAAGGAATGGGATTAGAGGTTCATGTAATCACTAATTCAGAGAGTTTTGGTAACCACTTTATAATAAACATAAATGGAAATAATGGGTCGGTTACCTATAAAGAAATTAATATAGGCGATATCATATTAAAGAGGTAATATTAATGGAACAACAACTAGGAAGGCCAGAAGTACTTCAAAGGAAGATCTTAGAATTCGAAAAGAATTTAGAAAGGGTTATGATAAATTTGGGGGAATATGCCAAAGAACACGAGTACCAAATATTGGTATTATTACTCAGGAAGGGTTATGGTTTTGTGGATCATAATCAAGAGATTAAGGATCTGCTAACAAAAAAATATGGATTAACAATCTGTTCGGATGAAGAGTTCAAGAACGAAATACGGCTAAAAGTAAAAAGTGATAATAAAAAACCTGAATTGAAAGATTGGAGGATAATACTATTTGATGATGCAATTGACGATGGAGAAAATATAGTGAAATTGCTCGAGGATGTATCAAATATTATTTCAAAAGATTTTGTAAAGGACTCAATTAAAAGGGGGAATATAAAAATCGGTGCTTACGTAATAAACGAAAGTAACATAGAAGAGAGAAAGAAAATCGAAGAAGAATGGGGAAAAGGAATTATATGTAATGAGATTATAGGCTACAAAAAACCAAAGAAAGCGTTTTTAGAGGAAGTATTAAATATAATGGACTATCTTGCTCATATAGGCGAGATCATAGATCCAGATCACTTGATCATAACCGGGGATTTTAAAAATCCTCTTTCTTATGAAACTATACGGGAAGCGTTGGAAGATATCTGCAATAGGATACCAGGATCAGATGTTTATGAAGCGGATATTAGATATTATCATCCCACAAGAAAGAAAATGGGCATCTATGGTTTACCCTGCCAGGAATGGATAGGTGCAGATGCAGAGAAAATAGGCGTAGATAAATCGATATTTCAGTGTAAAATTCGTTTCATTTTCTTTTTAAATGAGGATGCTACGACAGAAAAATTCCAGATTATTCCAATAGTAAATCCAAAAATTGTAGAAGGAACAATAGGGGACTGCAATCATTCGGGTTTAGGAATAAGATTTTGTGAAATTTGCAGGAAAAGCATAAAAAATAATAATGTAAATATTGAAGATATATATGCGAATATATGTTTAGACTGTGTACTATCCGAAGTAACGATAAGAATCTTATCCAAATTTATTGATGAATATTTCCCTGAAGTCTTTAAAAGCGAATTGATGAAGTTGGATTGTAGGTGGGTCTATTTAGAAAAAAAATATAAAAGAACAGATATACCCCAACTTGTAAAAGAGCGGCTATCTATTCTATGCTCTGTAAGAACAAACGTTTAGTGAGTTTTAGCCAATGCTCAACGATTTCTTTCCCGCCCATCTGTTTGAGTTGCCTTTCCGTAGCAGCATTTGAGAATTCTTTGAAATACTTAGCAACTTCGCCCCTATTATAAAATCTTCTGTCCCATTTATTATTTCCTTTTATCCATTTTGCAGTCAATAATCCACAGTCAAGAAGTTTATCAAGCGCTCTTTCTACATCTTTCCCCCCTACAAATTCTTCGTCGCAAACAGATTTAATTAGTTCCTCGTAAGAATACCCGTTCTCCCGGAATTCCGCTGTGAACAGAAACACACTGAGAGCTACGGGGTCTTCCAGTCCATTCACAAGGAAGTTGGAATCCTCCAACTCTGAGCGGTCCAGATCGTCCAGCTCATCTATCCACCTCTCCCCATCCTCTAATATCAGGATCCTTTCCATGACTAAACACCTACTCTTTTATTTTCCATCGTGCCTTCATGGCTCCGCGCCACACATAAGCACATTTCTTCTATCCTCATCGCTTTTCCATCGCCTTCCGCGCCCGCACCATCGCTTCTTTATGAGATAATAAAGGTTACATTATTGATAATAAATAAAATGATTTTCGGTTTCGCATTCATTGCTAAATTATCCGCTTATCCGCAACACTCTCGGGGATAATCATCTCTACACCAGTCGTAAAACTCTTTATCTTCTCTATGAACTTCTTCTTCAGTTTACCCGCCAAAGCATGCTCAAGTACGTCTTCTATCAGCACCACGGGTATTATCTTCACCTTATCTCGGTAACGTTCTTCAATGAGCACATCATTAAGATTCGCCTGAGGTATCAATACCTCTTTAACGCCCGCCTGCGCTGCTGCTTCTATCTTTTGCGTTATCCCGCCAACCGGCAGCACGTCTCCACGTACGGACAGAGAACCAGTCATTGCCACACTCTGGTTCACCGGGATGTTCTCTAAGGAGGATATAACCGCGGTAGCCACGGAAATGCTAGCGGAATCGCCCTCCACGCCTTCATGCGTGCCCACGAACTGGATATGAATATCTTTCTTGGATATGTCCTTTCCTGTGAATTTCTTGAATACTGCGGAGACGTTTTGTACCGCCTCCTGTGCTATCTCCTGCAATCTACCTGTTGCAATTACCTTGCCTTCCTCACGCGACTGCGCCGGCGTAACTTCTGCAATTATGGGTAGCATCACACCGGTATCACCCATCACGGCGAGACCATTCACCCGACCTACTTCATAGCCCTCGGTCTTGAACAATTTATAATCCTTCCTCATCTCCAGATATTCATCAGCAAGTTGCTGCTCCACCGACCTCGCCATTGTCTTCGCTTTCAGCACATGTTCAGAAGTTACGTATTTAGCGGTTTCTGCATGGGCAATATCGCCTGAAACACGCACCAATCCGCCCAAGTCCCGTAATATCAGAGTAAGATGTCCCTTTCTACCTGCTCTTCTTCTTGCTTCCCGTAATATCTCGCATATACCGCTACTGTCGAAATGAGGTATCTTTTTATCCTTCGCTACTTCCTGAGCGATAAACCTGACAAGTTTCATCCTGTTCTCTGCAGTGTCATCCATTGTATCTTTCATGTATATCTCGTAGCCATTGCCCCTTATTCGAGAACGAAGAGCGGGGTGCATACCTCCCATGGCATCCAGATTACCCGCAGCTACCATAATGAAATCACAGGGCACAGGGTCTGTCTTCACCATAGCGCCTGAACTTCGCTCGGATTGCCCAGTTATTGCATATTCCTTCTCCTGCATCGCGGTGAGAAGGTTTTGCTGCGCTTCTACCCGTAACGTGTTTATCTCGTCAATAAAGAGAACGCCTTTATGCGCTTTGTGAATAGCGCCCGCTTCCACTCTGTCGTGTGCCGACGTCTCTAACCCTCCTGACTGGTATGGGTCATGCCTGACATCACCGAGCAGAGCACCGGAATGTGCACCCGTCGCATCTATGAATGACGCGGTCTCACGCCCGTGATTGGAAACGAGCAACTTCGGAATCATTGCTTCTTCTTTTGGCATCATCCACCGGAACGCAATAAGCAACACAGCGGCGGCGATTACTGAATAGAAAATGACCTCGACCTGCCCAGTTTGTATCGAGTAAATCAAGCCCATGCCCATAATTAGGAAAAAAGTGAACATAAGAAATGTATTTCGCATCTGAACTCGCTTCCGCACCTCCACCTTCTGTGCATCCACTATCTCTTTACCTTTGCCACAAGGCACCACCCTTATCTTTGGGGTGTTCTTATCATCAGCATTGGGATACACAAGGATATCCTGTAATTCTTCCTTAGGCAGCAATTCCGCCATGCTACTTGCGAGCATTGACTTACCGGTGCCGGGCGTACCTATCAGCATCACGTGCCTTCGCTGCTTAGAAGCCTTTTTTATCACTTCCACACCGTGCTCCTGCCCCAGCACCTGGTCTATAAGCAACTTTGGAACTTCTATTTCCTCTGTTGTTTTTACATTTATACCAGCCAAGAGGTTAGCTTCTACATCCCATTCATCCTCTTTGCTATTCTTATCCTCAGCTTTTCCCGATTCTACCATCATCCACCTCTTTTCTCTTTTTATCTCCCTATCAACATAATCTAACATCTGTATAAGTTAAATAATTTGTAACTACTCACCCCCGGTGTCAATCATATAGAACCGACTGAAGGAATAAATGGAGACCCTCGAAACGCATCGTGGATAGCATCGAGGACACGGCGCCCGTTCTTCCGCGCTGTGGAGATATACCCACGAATACT
>JAPWVK010000183.1 GCA_029241965.1 Candidatus Methanophagales archaeon | reverse complement strand
CGGTAGCTATCGACAAAAAATGAGAAAAATGAGAAAATGAACTGTTAAGTGGAGTTAAAACCCGAAAAAGATACCAAAAATCGAAAATATGAGCAATAAGTCTTAGTGGATTCTTTAAAAAGGAGTTAATCAAAATTCTCCAAGGAGTACACGAATTAAACGAACTTCTCTATCCTTAAACCCGTCTCTCCGGTCTTCACATCCATTACGAGCGCACCCGCTATCTCCAGCGCCACTTTTATTCTGTCCTTTGATTTACCGGGCAACGCTAAAACAGACCCCACACCGCCCATCTTGTCCAACCCGCCGGCTCCTGTTACTTTCGCGCCCAACGCGCCTGACTCCTGCGACAGCTTTACCAGTTCGCTCAAGCGTCTTGGCACCACTCCGATTGCATCCAGCAAACCGTGATTTACGTTCATCAACGCACCCAGTTTCACAAAATCACCGCGCTCTATCGCTCTGAGCGCCTGTGCCGTTAATTCGTCAGCGGCATCGAAAATATGCTCGAATATGCTACTAAAAGTTTCTCGTCGTGCTTTTACCTCTTCTACTATCTTTTTTGTCTTCAAACTAATTTCAGCAGTTTTCTCGATGTCCATACTCAAGGGTATACTGCCAATAGTGCCTATAATTAAGTCTAGCTCGGCTAACTGTAATCTCTTCACTTCTGCGTTCTCTATCAGCACATACCCGCCGTAAGTAGAAATCGCGGTATCTACCGGGCTGGCATTTCCCTGAACCGCTTTCTCAACTGAATGAGCATCTTTTCTTATTCCCTCTAAGTCAGTACCCACGCCAAAATATTCTTTTAGTGCTGCGATAGTGGCAACGCAGGTGGCTGCTGAGGAACCTAACCCGGCAGATAGCGGTATCTCTGAGCTTATTTCTAGCTCTACCCCTTTCCCGCCTATTTCATAATTCTCTTCAAGATATTCTATTGTTTTCTTGACATACGCAATTGCTTTTGATGCGTCATCATAATCTTTATAGGGATATGCTTCTCGCCCCCCTTTTTCATGTTCTAAATTTAGCTGCAAGCCAAAAGTAGGGATGTTCGCTATCTTTACGTGGTAGCCACGCGCTTCTTTGCTTGACACTATGACCTCAAGACGTCGGTTTATCGCCGTGGCTAATGCTCGCTTACCGTACACTACAAAATGCTCGCCAAACAGTATCGCCTTTGCGGGAACGGACGCGCGTATTTTTTCCATCATGATTTATTAGACCCCCCACACCCCTCTGTGATGATTGGCTTTACTATGTGTGCAATCCTCCCCGCCCCAAAGAGACGGGCCATCTCGCAGAAATCCGCCACGGTTTTGCAGTCAACTGGTTGTTTGGGGTACTCTGGTGAAATCATATATTAATAACGTACTTTTCGTGAGGCGCTCCTAAATTATAGTGAGAGTTTTGAATAATCTAAATTTACTTTAATGTCTCCAAATATGATTTCGTTCTCTCTGCTATATGTTAAGCTAAATCTATCATATTTTGACATCATACTCTCCGCATTTTTAATAAAATCGGATATGTCTATTTCGGAGTTTATTATGAATCCTACATAAATATGGCTCATTAGATCAGCTTTACCTTTCTTATCTTCTAATTTCTTTTTTGGATCCGCTTGAGATGCTATTGACCTTCTCGCTCTGTGTTCTCTAGATATTCTACTTTGAGGAACGTCTAATTCAAAGTCTTGTCTTTCTTTTTCCAATTCTTGTATATCCCTTTCTAATTCTTCAAACTTTTTTTCAGTTCGATATAAAACTATGTTTAAATCGTCAAGATATGTTTGCATTTCCTCTTGGTCATCCAATTTCCCCAAATAAACATAAAAACGCTTGTCGTACTGACCGAAACCTTTGAATTGTGTGTCATTTATGACATCATCGAGAAACCAACGCTCATCCCTTAGTTCTAAGCCAGATATTTCAAAACCTCGCAATATGGATTTTTCTGATAAAAACCCTACTTTTTTATCTTCTTTATCTTTCGACTCTGTTATTTTAATAGCGTCCCTAATTGCTCTGTCTAATTCAATAGCAATGTTTCCAAAAGTATATTTAATGGTGTCATAACTTTGAATATTAAAGGCTAATTTTAAATTTTCTTTCTGTAGAGGTATAATATGCTTTCCCAAGGCGGTCATTAAACCATATTCATAATAAACGTTGGGATTTGGAATATTTTTGCCATCCACAATAGCATCATCCAATATCACAACACAAAACTTTGATTCTATGATTTTACCGCAGATTTTAGTGCAAAAAATATCTTGACCGTAAGCACGTTCTTTAACCGCAATTATTGTTTCTATACCCACTTTGGCAAGTTTTTCTGAAAATAGTTCCAAAATCGGTTTAAGTTCATCTTCATCAGGACAAGCTATAAAACATGATTTCGAAGCACCAAATATCTTTCCACATTTATGTTCCTTCCTAATAAAACATCTTTCATTTACTTTGAACGGTCTTACGGGGTGTTGCAGTGCCTCCTCTGAAGATAAAAATGGAAACATCCCCCTGCCTTCTTTCCAACCCATATTTTCATCTCCCTTTTAGTTCTGAAATTTACCTAACATTGTAAAAGTGATAGTTTTATAATATATAGTTTCGGCGGCAAGAATCTCTTTTGTTGCATTAACCATTACCTCTTTAAGTCACATACCCCATACTTAAGAGACTGAACCGTAATTACTTTTGGTACTAAAAATTCACTTCTTTTTGGATTTAAAGTTCTACTTGTCTCTTTTTCCTTCGATTTCGGATTGTTGGACTCCTTCTAAAATGATTTATTTATCCAAAACCGCAAACAGTTCCTGAAGGCTCTCTATGCACACATCACCCGCGGATTTCGCTCTCACGCATATAACCGAACAACCCGCGGATTTACCGGCTAACAAATCTATTTTGGTATCGCCCACGAGAATTGCAGCCGCAGGTTTCACGTTTAACGTCTCGCACGCTTTTAATATCATCTCCGCATCGGGTTTACCGGTTCTCACGTCATCTCCTGTAACAATCACATCAAAAAGCTCAAATAGCTGGAAATAGTCTAATATCCGGTTCACATTTTCCTTTGGCGTATTTGTGACCAAACCTATCTTAAGCTTGTAACCCGTTCTTAGCCGGCTCAAAACAGTTTTTGCATTCGGAAACAGTTCTATAAGCCCGATTAAGTTCAGTTGCTCATTTATACAGTACAGTCCCGCTTCTTCTGTTTGATTTAAGGCATTTAAATTATGCGCTAGGTCGGGACCCCAGCACGTCACCCGTAACTCGTCTCTGGTCAGTTTTTCTCTACGGTATTCGACTAACATCGCGTTAAACGCATGGTACCACGAGGTCGGGTAGGTATTCCGCCTTCAGGATTGCATGTCTCAACACGAGATAATTTCCTCGGCTCTGTACCTCTGCAATGTTTGTGCCATCCTTAACATCCACGTATTCCCATTCGTTCTCGGTGAATGCTATTGCTCTTGGAACTCTGTATGCCCAATGACCCGTAGTATCTCCCATCAAAGTTCATACCTTTTGCATACCTAAGCCCTGAAAACTGAGTGAGTCGCCTTTTCCTCCGGCTTCCGGGAGTAGTTTAGAAGCATCATAAGAGGTGTAATGTGCCAATACAGTCAAAATAGAAGCATTTGTCTTCTGTGCATCCGCCATACCCTCAAACATACATTCCCTCGTGCATTCTGCAAAGTCGAATCCAGTAGGGTATTTCATGTTCTTTGCCATTATCACGTCACTACCCTCACCAATCCAGTAAGAAGTAAGCACGGAGTTACTATCTCCATATACAACAAGAAGCGCCATGCCATTAACACCAAATCTCATGGGTTCTTCTCTCGTAAAGTCTGCTTCGGCGCGCCAGTTATTTTTATCGCGAGCTGGATTCGTTACATCGTAGCAATATGTAGCATAAGTATAATTCTGCGCAGACGCACCCGTAGTGTCCGCATATATATTTTGATTCGGTATTACCTTTCCATTAAATGTTAGCTCCACTTCAGGCAGGCATCCGATACGAAACCCGGGGTGTTCTAAATCCGCTTTGTCGCCCCAAACATATATGTAGAGACGTGCAAGCACTATTTCGGCATTTTGTGATAGTTTGGGGTTAAATACATGAGAATAAACGTAGCTATTAGCCGTATCAGGAGCGAGACAGACGTAGCTGCAATAAGGTTCATAGATGATTCCGCCATTGAGCGTACCCTTGCCACCGATTCGTAAAGACTCGCTTTTAGCTCTGTATCCTGACTCTCCTGCTTTTACTTCATCAGATACAGAAAAAACGTTATTTTTGTCATTAATTTCCGGCACTTCGTTATTTTCGTCAACCGTCACTTTCACGCGATAAAATCCATCTTCCGGCATCCACGAGAAGTACACTTTGTTCGTTACTCCTGGTTCAAGACGAGTGATTTGTTCAGACATGGGGAAACCAGCAACCGGCTCATCAGATGTTGCATAATCGGATTTGTTCACATACAGTTTAACATAAAAGTCAGTAGCAGCTACGCAGCCTGCATTTTTTACCTTTACTCGTATTGTACTTTTCACGCGCAATGAGTTTATCTGACGATACTGCGCTACCGTTTTTGTTAAAAAACGTTATTCCCGGGAACACAAACGTCAAGTCAGGACCCATCCACTTCTTTTCTTCATTAGTACCTTCGTTACTCTCCTCCACCCTATTCGCGGGGTCTACAAACACAGTCAAATTGTATATCTCGTTCTCTGCAATAAACGGCACTTCCTCTTCACTTTCACAGACAGCACAAATTTCGATTGGGCTATCTGGCTCATCCAATCCAAACTCATATCTATCAACCTTATAGCGTCCTTTATTCAATATTAACGAGATAGAAGGAGTAACGGAATCCGCTTCTATCCAGGAACTCCAGAAGCCTTTAGGTCTATCCTTTTTTTAGTCCACCCAGGAAGACCCATTGCCGATACGAAGTGACCCGTTCTTCTTCTCATTTATATACAAATAATCGAAATACACTCGCATTATTTTTGCATCTTTATGCGAGATCGAATAAAATCCGTTATTTTCTACTTTATAAGGTGGAGATTCCATATCACCCGTGTACACATCACGAATGAACCGCACCGTGACATTCTTGGCGGATGCACAGCCTATATTTTCAATCACTGCTTTTGGTTGCCCATCACACGTGATATTAGATACCGTGAGGTCTGGAATTTCGGCATTGATTTGTTCCTCTATCACATTCTCAGTACTCTTACGGAATCTCGTTGTTGACTCATACACAATGAATGATTCGCAAAAGATGTTATTCTCATAGAAAGCATCATGTCCATAGCTAGTTGGAAGTATAACATTTGAAGACCAGTTTTTAACAGATGCGGAAGTTTATGTTGGAACAGAAGTAGGCATTGAAGTAGGTGCAGGTGAGGGCGATGTCATGGGGGCATCGTTAGATTCTCCATTGGTCGCATTGCCTGCATTATCAAAATTAGAAATAGAAGATTGAGTCATCGCAGGCATAACCACAACTGTTAAACACAGCGTAATCACCGCTAATGTGCCGATTACTCGCCGATTACTGTTCGACTCATTCCTTTCACATCCCTGTCATCAGCTCGCTCGCATTGTACGTCCCTGAATACGTCTAAACGTCAAACCGCTCCTTCCCCAGACTCATTCACCAGTATAAATACCGAGTTATCGCCCTGTTTTATCTCATACAGAGTGCCCGATTCCTCTATCTCACCGGAAATGGTAACTACCTCTTCTGTCGGGGTCATCTCCATCCTTTTTCCACGCTCGATTATCTCTTTCATCTGCTCCGGATTCGTGAGTGCCTCTTGCATTTGCATCTGTATCAGTAGAGCAACAAGCAACCCAAGGGCAAATATCATTGCCACGTCGAACAGATTCGCAACTCCGCTTAATGGGTCATCATCTTCATGTAGTCGGTTTCCACCGCGTCGTCCAGTTCTTCTACTTCTTCGCTTCAAATAACTCATCTTTACTATCACATCCCTTCTTTCTTAAAACTTCTCTCAACTTTCTTCTTTCCTTTCCCTTCACCTTACCCAGATAGTGCTGGAGTCGCGTACTACGCTTTTTCTCACCTTCAAAACCACATTCCTCGATTATCCCTAATTCTAAACCTTCTTCGCTTTCTCGCTCGCCAAACAAAATCTCCGATAGGTACTCAATATCGCTCATATCCTGCTCATACCATCTACTTCTAACCATTGTGACAAAAAGCGCAGTCAGCCCCGCCGCTAATCCGAGAACCGTTGACCCGAATGCGATAACCAGACTCTTGGCTAACGTCTCGATGTCACCACCGGCAAGCGCGAGCAGTGCGGGCCCCATCGGTATCAGCGTGCCCATCAGACCAAGCATAGGTCCTGCCCGAGCCACAAACCGCGACTTCTCCAGCCTCTTCGTCATCAAACTCTCTAAATCCTGTAATAGCTTCTCTACCTTTACTTCCATAAGTTTCTTACTCTGATGCGCTCTCCTGAACGCTGATAATCTATTGAGAAACTCATGCACGAATTTAGTTGAACATGACTCACTCAGGATGCCAAAAGCACCTTCCAAGTCATTTCCATCCAGTAACGCCCTCGCCTTGAACGCACCCCGCTCAAGCGACACGAAATCGCGGTCTCTCTTGTGCCACTCGTACAGAAAACCTCCGATCGCTATCAAACTCCAGACAATTAGAACAAATAGTATTATTATCACGGGATACAATAAACTCGTTGAAATAAGGTATATTCCAGATTGCGCTCCCGACTGAAATATCTCCAATGCCGTGCCTGGATCCATCTAAATACCACACCTCCTTCCATTCCCCCTTCCCTTACATGGCTCCTGCATCTAATACCATCGCCTATTTTTTATTTGACTCTTACTCTATACAAAGATAATATTATCCGGCATTAAATATTTTTCGGTTTTTAAATATAACTTTTTATTTTTAAAAGGTATTGATTTGTATAGATAAAGGTGTAGTAAATAAGATTATGAATAAAATTCATAAGACGATTTCGCTGATAGTGTTAATACCTGAACAGAATTAGATGTGCCACCTACACATCATCGAATGCGCGCTAAAAATCCATTCTTATACAATATTGGTGCTATTAGACTCATTATTTGCGATATTTTTCAACGGTGAAGTTTATATATGCGTAGGTGTCATAACACCTACATGGCAATCAAAAGACACAAGCGAGGCAATCGCGTAT
>JAPWVK010000182.1 GCA_029241965.1 Candidatus Methanophagales archaeon | reverse complement strand
TAACAACATATAAACTTTACTTTTTTAGCGTTTTAGAGTGCAATTTGCGCATCTTTTTTCCCATGATTTATTTCATCATCTTCCGCCGATTATGTAATCCCTTAATTATTTTCTTTAGGGGGGAGTTTTTCAAAATTCTCTATAAATGGTAGGTGATTGATATGGAAGTGATAAAACTTAAGGTTCCTGATGTTGTAACTGCGATTGGTGTGTTAGGAGCATCACGTAAAAGAGAACGGTTATTGCTTGACAAGAGCATATTTAAAACAAAGAAGAAGCTACAGGATTTTGAAGAGAAGAAAGGAATGCAAAGTGAAGATTTTATTGACAAATTCGATAACGGGCTTGCGGGAGACGATCAGGCTACTATGTTGTGGGCTGCTGAGTATGAGGCTTTGAAACTGTTGGAGAACGAGCGTGTTAATATCCAGCGAATGATGAGTCAATGCAAGTGAAAGACCACTTCTTGGAACTTCAGAACCTCCTGCGGAGGTCTGCGTTCATTGAGAATGTAGATGTCAAATACAATGTGGAAGCAGGTATTGTAAGCTATGGAGGAAGGAGAAAAAGGGAATTAATACAACTATGGAATGGTTTAAGGACGTTAATAAACATCATAACAGCATATTTTACGGATACTGTAAAGGGCGGTAAGATATTATGGGAAAAGAGATAAAAATATGGTATGATAGCGAAGGTGATTACCTTGAAGTCATTTTCGAACGTAAAGCGGGATATTTCAGGGAGACCAGAAACGATGCGGTGATGGAAAAAGTTGAACGAAATGGCAGAAAGTGAGCGTTGTAGTGTAAACGAACTAATATCGCGGTTAATTCGATATTACAAGAAAGCATAATATCCAAATAAAATTAATTATTGACACAGATTAACGCTGATTAACGCAGAAGAAATCAAATCTGTGTGAATCTGTGTCCTAAATTAAATAGGTAGAAGTTATACAGTATATACAAAAATAAAGGTAAAATAGGCGGGAGATAGATGAGTACCAAACCGTACGTCTGGCAAATGATAAAGGAAGCAGTCCAGAATCTTGGCGGAAAAGCTACATATTCAGAGATAAAGGATTATATCAGGAACAAATACGGCGCGGTGAATGAAAGCACCATAAATTGTCAGATCATCGTGTGCACCGTAAACCATCCATCGAGAATCCATTACCCGGAGAATAAGAAACCGCGGATTGCTAATTCCCGATATGATTTCCTGTTCAGCACGGGATATAAGTACAGAAAGGGCGAAGTTGAACAATATGACCCTGAGAAGCACGGCACGTGGGAAATTCGCAAAGACGAGTATGGTAAGCTTATGGTCGCTCAAATGGGATTATATGGAGACCTCGGAACGGAAGATGAGCAGGTTGAAGGAGAATTATTGTTCCCTGTGGAAAGTCATTTGCGTGATTTCATTGCAAAGAATATTGATGCGATAACGGTTAATGGCCATAGGTTGAAACTCTACGTTGACGAGGATGGTCGTGATGGCGTTGAGTATCCAACGGATGTAGGTCCAATAGACATTCTGGCTATTGACGAGAAAGGTAACTTCGTGGTGTTCGAACTGAAACTCAGTAGAGGTGCGGATAAGGCGATGGGTCAGATTTCACGGTATATGGGCTGGATAAAGCAGAATTTAGCAGAGGATAAAGGGGTTAAATGTGTTATCGTGGCTAAGAAGGTGGATGAGAAATTGAAGTATGCCGCTTCTATTATTCCGGATATAAGTCTGTTTGAATATGAGCTGAATTTTAAGATACGAGAGGTGAGTATTGGTGAGGAGAAGGGGAATAGCGTTTAGGAATATTTATATAACGCCTTCTCGATTTAATTATTAAGAGTTGTTTCTTTGGGAATAGAGAAAGAATAATGGAGCCTACGGAAATCGATGCTTTTTGCAAAAAGATATTGAAAAATAATGCCTGCGACTACATAGATAAACAGCTTGACGAACTCTCTCGCAATGATTTGTATGTTTTAGCAAACAAGTTTTCAGAAAGTCCTTCCCCGTTCAATTATGCATTAATGTCCACATTAAATAGATTATTTGACGATACACAGGAATTTGTTAGAACTCTCTCCAAGTTTTTTGAAAACTGTCCCGATTTTGCTTGTGAGCCACAGTATAAACACTTAATAGAAGAGAAAGCAGTTGAGAAGCCATACCAGGCTTTTTCGATCGTCAAATCAATGCTACATTTAGGGGATACGCCAGGGGTTTCATCCGGAATTATTTTATCATTGCTTGTCGAGGAAATGGGAGAAGCCAGGGATTTTATGATTAGTTGTATGTACTCTGAAGACATACCATCGCAACGATGTTCGTTGGTGGCCCTCAATACTATTCTGCACGATACAGAAACACGAAATCAGAATGAATATTTAGACCTGTTGAAAAAAATAGCCCCTTCTATTTCACAGGAAAATACGCATTTTTTGATTCTTTGCCTCCAATGTGCTTGTGAAGAAAATGTTTACGATTTTAAACCTATTCTTGAATCAGAAATTATTCAAAGAGGCGCTGATGCGGCAAGTATTTACATCCGTTTTGTTCGAGATGGATCAGAAACTTCAGCTCATATCGTGCAAAAAGCGGTAGATATTTTAGAATCAACAGTTCCCGACAGCCGTTATATCGATGTTGGTCTTGCTAAGATATATGAAAACAATCATGATTTTGTCGTTGAAAAACTTAAAAAGAGAATATTGAGTCATAAAACGATTAAGTTAATGGATGATTGGCTTCTTCACGAGATTAAAAAGATCGGCATTGAACCTGTGATTAGTATGGTAGAATCACAAATTGACGAGGGAAAATTGACTCACCTGCATATCAAAGAAATCATGCTAAAAGATTTATTTTTACCCTTAGAAAAATGGATTGCTTGGTGTGAGAAATGGAGCGATGACGAAAGAAAAGAACATGTGATACTAAGTTCATTGAGGATTATTCTAACTGAGTTAATAAATTATGAACCAAACGAAATAAGGGATAGAGCCGTTGAATTGGTAAAAGTTTTTGCCGGAAAGAAAGGCATAGATTATGAAAAAGAAACGGGGGAAATAAACTATAAAAGCGACCACCGCACAGGCTGGGAAAACAAAGAGAATACGATTAAAGCACTCCAAGTTTTAGAGGTTATACAATCCCCTAAATATCCGATTGATGTTGAAACACTTACCAATAACCTCAAAAAAGCGCCTCATCTGAGTAAAGCCATTGACACCGCGTGGTTAATTCAAAATGCTTCTTCCAATAATCCACATATTCTTGCCTATATTTTCAGTCAAAAATTGCATGAAAAAGGGGAATTACTACGATCTCAGACTTATTGGGATGATGTCTTTAAAATACTTGATGTGTACATTGTACACATCCCAAAAAAGAAAGTGAACGAGTTAAAGAATGATGTCAATATCCTCTCAGAATTTGAGGTTTTTTCCCGACTTGCTCCTTTTTTTGAAATGACTATCGAACCGGACATTGAAGGATTGGGAGATTTAGATGTACTGATTGAATTTGAAGGCGAAAAAGCATTGATTGAAGTTGCTACGGTCCAAGAAAAAAGGGAACTGTCATTGGCTCATGGAGGCATTACTGTTCCTGGTGGAAAGGTCAAGAATATTCTTCTTAGCAAATTTAAAGGGCAATTAAAAGAAGGAAAAAGTAATCCGGGAATTCCCGTACTAATAATTCTAAATTTAGAAAATTTTGCCCCTTTCCTTGGATCTCTTGAAATCCTCGGTGGAATATACGGGGAATTCCAAATTGCATGGAGCACACACAAAGAGACCCAGGAAGTAGTAGAAGAAGGATACACACGCAATAAAGAACATGCATTTTACAATAAAGAAGGTACCAATATTGTGACGGCAATTGGTGCTTATAGAAGCGATTTGGATAGGGAAGATCCTCTGGTAGGGAAATTTTATAGACCATTTGTGACCCCGGTTAATAAAATGAGTCGAAAATTTTGGGTTAGAATCAGAAATGCACTTTTTGGAAAGAGCGAAACAAGCGATTGGAAATCGTTAATGCTGATTTACGGAGTTGATGAGCAAATGGCACAACTGCTTTATTCAAGTGGCATTGAAGATCTTGGAGTCTTAGCTGAAACCCAAGAAGACGAGTTTGTTGTCGAAGGAGTACCATGGAAAATTTTATCTCAACTCCGAAACGAAGCAGGAAGAGTGAAAAGTGCAATCTTCACGGATTCGGTGAAATTTTTGAAAGGAATGAATAGAGAAACCTTGGACATACTGCAAAGAAAGGGAATCTATCTCATAAAGGACATTTTGGAGCTGGAAGCCCCGCCCGAAGGCATCTCGCATGATGCATGGGAATTAATAACTGAGGATGCAAAAAGGGTGTCAAAATTGGAATAATAATGGGGACTTAAAGATTTTCATCATCCTACTCCATCGCCTCTACAACGTTCCCAAAAACCTCTTCCACCACCCCCTACACCTCAATCGTCCTCTCAATCGCCTTAGCAACCCTCATGTAATGCTCAATCTCCTCCTTAGATAATTCTCGTCCTTTCCTATCCTTCAAATACTTCGCCATCACTTGATAACCACCGATTTGATACTCCCACACCGCTTTTGAAATACCCTCGAAATACTGCTCCTTGTTGAAATAAACCCTTCTGGTCTCTTCATCGTAACGAACTTTCTCCACCGTATTCGAGCCGCTCACAGGAAATCCTATTTCTGTTTCGCTCAAAGGAGGATGCGTCAGCAGATGAAGTTCGCCGTAGAAAAAAACCGAAAAGCTTTTATACTCTGAAATGTAACAAAGTAATTTATGACAACCGAAAAAATTGAGGGAGTAAACACTGCAAAAAGATACGTAATTATTTCGGACACTCATTTTGGAGAAGCAGAAGCAATATTATCAAATGATAATGAAGTCGAAATTTTTTCCGAGAAATTGAAGAAATATGGTGCGATAAACGAATTTATATTATTAGGGGACATTTTTGAGTTTGGAACTGCTACAGCTAATGAGGCAATTTCTGATTCGGTAACTTTTTTTAATAAGCTCGGAGAGATCAAGAAAGAACAGAAAGAAGATTACAGCATTGATATGAAAGTTATTTTGATGATTGGGAACCACGATCACTATATTATTTCAGAATGCAGAAAGAACGTATTTAATCCCAAACTCAAGGATTACAAATCTTCACTTGTGTTTTCAAGAGATCAATTTTCAGAGGTATTCAATAACATTTTTGGTAGTAGTCCAGAAACAGAACGTTTAACAGATGTAATCGATGAAATTAGATATCCCGAATATGTGATCCAACTAAATAAATCGAAGAAGAGAATTCTATTGAGACATGGGCATCACACTGATAAAGCTCAAACTGGTTTAGCGTCTATAAATGCTAAATGGAAGAAATTAATAACAGGGAAATATGCTGAAAAGGATTTTGAAGCGGGGATGTCGGAATATTACCCCTTCTTTTTTTATCCACATGAGGCAGGTGGAAGAATTAGGAGGACTGGTTGGAAAATCAGAAATTTTTTTAATTATTTAATAATCCGTAACAAAATCAAAAATAACAGGAGGATATCTTCACGCGAAGAAGTTATGGAAGGAATAGATCTGTTAGTCCGGTATAACAAGCTGTTAGATGAAAATCATAACGTAAAATTTGATTATTTTATCTTTGGTCATACCCACAATGCATGTTTTTGTGATTACCGAATGACGGATTTGGACTTTAAAAAGGCCGTGGAGTCCAAAGACAAAATTCAAGAATATTACGAGTTTTATATAGGAATTATTAACTCAGGCGGGTGGCTTGATTATAAGCGAGATGTTGAAACGACGAAGAATTATATAATAATTGATGAAGACCAAATCATGTTATGCTCGGCTGATATGGATGAACCTATTAAACGGGAGATATTAAATAAAGAATAGGGTATTTTTATTACTCCTCCTGCCCAAAAACCTCATCCACCATCCTCTGCACCTCAATCGTCCTCTCAATCGCCTTCGCTACCTTCCTGTAATGCTCTATATCATCTAAAGATAACTCCCGCTTCTTCCTATCCTTCAAATACTTCGCCATTACCTGATACGCACCTATTCGGTATTCCCACACCGCTTTTGAAACACCCTCGAAATACTGCTCCTTGTTGAAATACACCCTTCTGGTCTCTTCATCGTAACTGACTTTCTCCACCGTATTCGAGCCGCTCACAGGAAATCCTATTTCGGTCTCGCTCAAAGAAGGATGCTTGAGCAAATGCAGTTCTACGAGTTCCTTGCCAAGCTCGCTCAGGTTCTTGAACTTTTCGTAATCATGAGGTAGAGGAACTCGCGGGAAATCTATCTTCAGAAATTCCTCGTAGCGTTTGCGGTAAGTAGGCGAGTAAAGAACTGCGTAGATGTAATAGAAAATATCCTCTGGTGTTGGCTCAGTGCTTAAAGCTTCTTTTATGGCTTGTAAAAATTCGGGAGTGAAGTTTGGAAGGCGTTCTGGTTTAGGTATCTCGCCACCAGAAACTTGTCTTTTTAGGTCAGTTGAGTAGAGATAAAGAGGGAAATAATAAGTTCGATCTCCAAAAAGATTTCCATCCCCTATTAGAGAAGTGATAAAAGTGTGCCTAAACTCATGCACCTTGATGTACCTACTTCTTTTTATACACAATTCCAAATTTTCTCCTTTAAGAAGGTGTTTCATAACATTGTGAGCAGGTCTGCTCGTAATGCCAAGTTTATAGTATATCCATCTAAAATCAAAAGGTCTATAATGAATTTTTTTTATATTTTCCGCTTCAAACAGCTCAGTTTTTATTCTCTCAATAAGGGGATAACTACTTGAGTTATTAACTCTATACCTCTTAACGAAATCTTCACTCCAATTTGCATTAAATAGAATTCTTGCTTTTTTTTCAAGTTCTGATCTATTAAACCCTATAAAAAGCTCGTCTCTATCAGTTTGAATACCACTTCCCCCTACTCTAAATATATCTGTCACCTTCCAGAACTTATCGTATTCCTCTTGCAAAGTGAAATCTTTAGGCACGAAGAAATAATAAGGTTCTTTTGGCTCAAGCTCCAGCCAATCCGTACTCGTAACATCATTTTTGCGAAGATAATTGAATTTCACATCTCTCAAGCCCCACACGTCCGCATAACGAACCTTCTTCTCCTTTAGCGGCTTCTCTAACTTCACGTAAATCGCTATTGCCACTCCCTGCTGAATATCAAACACATTCTCATCCTTACCGCCTTCCGGTGTCTTCTCTC
>JAPWVK010000181.1 GCA_029241965.1 Candidatus Methanophagales archaeon | reverse complement strand
ATGTGTATAAAATCAAGATCCTGCGCAATTGCCCATAATAAGCGGACATCTCCAGCTCTATATGAGCTGGAGAGATTCAAGCGATCCAAGCCACGTTTGTGCGGTTTATCTGTTGTTGATAGTTTATCTTCGGGGCCAATATAGCGTATGAATTTGCTAATAACCTTTTTTCCTTGTCTTATAGATTTATATTCCGCCAAGTATACGCGATTGCCTCGCTTGTGTCTTTTGATTGCCATGTAGGTGTTATGACACCTACACATATATAAACTTCACCGTGGAAAAATATCGCAAATAATGAGTCTAATAGCACCAATATTGTATAAGAATGGATTTTTAGCGCGCATTCGATGATGTGTAGGTGGCACATCTAATTCTGTTCAGGTCTCTACATACCTGGGCTACTATACCAAGATGGCCCATGCTTTTACTGCTATATTCGGCTAAACTTGCGGTCTCTCCTGCGTCTGCTTGCGTATTTGGATACATTGATACTCACATACCCCGATAAGAAGAAGTCCCTATTTAAAAATATCGGATAATCACTCGGCGTTTCCCACAAATTTAAATATGTAAGTTGTTTTTTTCAGAATGTGCGGAATGTGGGATATAATCTCTAATTGTTTTGGGTTCTTTTTAGCAAGTTTGAAGAATATTTTTTCCACCGATTCTCTCAATTCGCAATCATACATCCCATTTCAGCCCGAAATGCGTCCTGAATTCCTTTACTCTAACCGTAGGTTCTTTCTCTCTATTTTTCATCTTCTCTATATACTCTTGTCTGAGTTCAGGCTCTAAAAGCTCTTGCTCATATTGATTTATTATCAAACTAACAGCTTCTGATTTATCCCTCAAACTGAACTTCCCTTTAACAAAATTCAAAACCCTATCTTCATCCTCGTTTATATCTATAATTGCCTTGACCATTATGGTTATCTATTAGTTCTGTAAAGATATAAACTTAACACCCGCAAATCTCCCTAACCTTCTCTTCGCCTTCCCGTGGGCCACGCATGATTAACAAATCACCTTCCTTCAGCACTGCATCACCCGCAGGATTGTACACCCACCTGCCGGCCGCCCTGCGAATCGCCAGTATAAACATCCCGGTCCGCGTTTCTATTTTCAAATCCTTCAGCGTCTTATCGAATATATCCTCGTTCTTTACTTCCATCTTCAATATTACCTCGTCTGACTCTTTTATAGACGCTAAAAAAACAGGATGCAGTCGAATATCACGAATCACCACATCTGCGATTTCATACGCAGCATCGGATATTATTTCCGATGAGATAGCAATGTGCAGTAAACCCCGGAACTCATCAAAAGTACTCCTTTTCGTTATACCCTTCGCCGCTTTTATCACCAATATCTCCAGCTCATCCTTCATCCGGTCCATTGTCTCTTCCAGCTCTTTCACTTCCGCCGCTATCTCGTTGCTCTCAAACATGACTGCGGAATACGCAAGACCCACCATCAGTTCTGACATGTTTTTCATATCTGCCATGAGGTCGGCTATCTCTTCTGTTATCTTTCTTCCCACTACATCTGGCGGCTCTTCTGCCGCCTCCTTCTCCTTATACTCCTCGCCTGTCGCCAACTTACAGAATACGGGTATTCCCTCGGTTGGCCCTGAAATGATAATCAAGTCGCCTTCGCCCAGCCTCTCGTCGCCATCCGGTAAATATATCCACTTAGAACCACGTTTTATTGCTGATACGCTCATGCCCGTTTTTGTCTCGAGCTGTAAGCTATCCAGCGTCTTATCTTTAAGCTCCGATGCCGACTTTATCTTTACATTCACCACTGCCTCTTCAAAATCACTTCGGTCGAGATAACGAGTTATATCCACAGACTCCGCTATCTTTGCTATACCGCCCGCGGCACTGGATATTTTCTCCGCCGCAGATGCTATTTGCAGTATTCCTGAGAATTCAATCGCATCCTCCAAGTTCCTCGCACCTAACATTATCGCTATTCGCATCTTATATAACAGCGAGTGCATCCTCTCCTCTAACTTGAATACCTCTTTTGCTATCTCGGGGTTGCTGTACAGCACTGCGGAGTACGCGAGGTCTAACATCGAGTCCGATAGGTCCTTCATCTCCACGAGCACGTCCTTTACATTAAAAGTACCTAGTTCTAACATATTCTCGCCTCTAACCATCCTTTCGCACTATTAAGTGCATCATAATCCGTAGATAACAATTTTATACGTGACTTGTAGCCTTTTACCTCACCTTTCTTGTCTAAGTATGGATATGACCCTATGTTCACATCTGCAAACCTCTTTACCGCTTCGTTCAGCACATCCAATATCTCATCTTCTGGTTTATCGGTCATTATCCATTCTTCTTTTCTTATCGCGTTCTCATCACGAAAAAACGAAGCATTGCCTTCAAACATAGCCTTCATCTCTTCTGGCACCCCAGGCATAACAATAACGTTATCCACCCAGAAACCGGGTGCTGCACCTACGGGATTCGCTACAACCTCAGAGCCCGCGGGCATATCCGCCATTTTTAATAGTGAATCATTCAGTCCATATTTAGCTTTTAACACACTCGCCGCTTCTTCGTTCCGTTCTAAGCTCTTACCTACTCCTTCTGCCACGCCGTCTCTTGTTACATCGTCATGCGTTGGACCTAACCCGCCCATGACAAACACGAAATCCGAATTGCAACTTTTTAGCGCGGTGCTTATCGCTTCCACATCGTCTCCTACGACCATTATCTTCTCTACACCAACACCTTGTGCTGACAGCCTCTTTGCAAGCCACGCAGAATTGGTATCCACAACATCCCCACTTAAAATCTCATCCCCAACGCATAATATCGTAGCGCTTTTGGCTTTTGCGCTTGCCCTATTGCCCATGTTATACATTATCTTCTAACTTTATTAACTTCTTCTTCTTTTCTGTTATTATGTTTTTCGATTTTTTTACGACACAATTCGGATCTCGCTCTTCCTTAAGCTGTTACTCCCGTTTAATGGCTGGTATCCAATCATAATGTACCTTTCCATTTGCGTCTATAAATTTATCGCATCTGATTGTTCCATCCTCTACTTTTAATTCTTCTGTATGATGTATCTGAGGATAAGAGCCGGTCATAATAGTGTAGTTGTATTTTTTGTTTGCTATAAGCGTGAAGGGTTCATTAAAAGTTATGCCAATCTTCTCCTTTGTATCCATCTCATTTTGCTGTTTCATTCAGTGTAGAGTTCCATATTTTTGCATATTCACTATTTCCTCCAGTTCAAGCACAGGGATAGGTGTATAATCTGCTAAAGTTGATGTTGCACGAAAGCGTTATCGTCCCATTGTGTACGCCTGAAATGCTTGGGTACGTGCCGGCTCCGGTATCAAAGACGGAATACCGGAGAAAGAGAAGGAGATTAGGCCCAGGATTATACCCCGTCTCCCATATATCTATAACTTACTTCTGCCAAACCAACCCACTGGATTGATCCTGCAATAATGTAATTCCGACAACTCCTGATTTTGCTTTTGAAAATCGTGAACGAATTGGGCTTGAGAATCTGAATCGGACCTTGTGGGGCAAAGCTTGCCGGGATATTTATTACTGCTGGAATGTCGCGCCATTATTCAGGCAGCCACACCATTTTGTGTTCATTTTACCGTTATATCTGCACCTAAACTGTGCATATCATCAAAAAACGTAGGATACGACACTTTAGCACATTCCGCATCTGATATGACCGTTTCACCACGTGTGCAAAGCGCAGCAAGGGTCAACGCCATTGCCAACCTATGATCGCCGTGAGAATGTACCTTCGCTGCTTTTAACTCCTTGCCTTCTATTCTCAGCCCATCTTCTTTCTCTTCTACACGTGCACCCAGCTTCCTCAGTTCTTCCGTCACTAATCTCAATCTATCGGTCTCCTTATATCTCAGATGTGCAACATCCGTTATTTCTGTGGTGCCGTCCGCAACAGCCGCTAACACCGCAATTGTAGGCACTAAATCAGGATTCGCTCGCATATTCACCTTCACGCCTCTTAACCCGTCGCCTTTGACACCTTTCACAGTTACAAGCCCTTTTTCTTTAGCCCAGCTTATATCTGCACCCATATCGTCTAATAGTTCCACAATTCGGGAATCACCCTGTGCAGACGGGAGCAAATTACCTACCGTTATCTCTGAACCGGTGAGTACCGCCGCCGCTAAGAGATATGACGAGGACGAAAAATCACCGGGCACCGTAAACTTCCGTAACTCGTAGCTTTTTCCGCCCTCCACGTCGAAAATATAGTCGTTCTCGCCAGTATCGGATTTCAAACGAGAAATAGGTATTTCTACTCCGGCTTGCGCCAGCACCTCCATTGTCATCTCCATGTAAGGCACTGATGCAAGATTGTTTGCAACAAGATGCGTTTTTTTCTCGATGAGCGGGCATGAGATGAGCAATGCCGATATGAATTGAGAGCTAATGGATGCGTCCATCACAGCTTCACCGCCTTTTAACTTGCCTTTTACCACTATCGGTGGCGTTCCGTCTCCTTTTGTCGAAAATGCTTCCGAACCGAGGTCGTTCAAAGATTTCAGTAATGGCGTGTTTGGTCTCGTTCTTAGCGATGCGTCACCTGTTAGAACCGTAGCACCGACACATAAAGCAGAAATAGCAGTGAAGAACCTCAGAGTGGTGCCCGAGTTTTCGGCGTTTATTACATCTTCGGGCGTCTCCGGTGCCCCATCCACGCCCGCTATCGCTATTTTGTGGCTGCCCTCTTCATGCTCTACGACAGCACCCAGGCATTTAGCAGCGTTAATTGTAGCTATTGTATCTTCAGAAATAAGCGGATAGAAAATGTCGCTCTTGTCCGCCAGCGAGGCGATTGCAATAGCTCTATGCGTGTAGCTTTTCGAAGGAGGCGCGATTAGTTCGCCTTTTAGCATTGACTGTTGTACTATTGCTTTCATGGCATTTTTTACAAAAGAACTTCGCTGGAAATATACGTTTCTTTGATCACACTTTCTTTTTCAAAGAAAGTTTGTTACGGAGTCGCTGGGATTCGAACCCAGGTCGTCAGGTCCGGAACCTGACAGGATATCCTCTACCCTACGACCCCTTTTCGAATCGTTTCTCAACTTGCGTTATAATATTGTTAGTGCCTCTTCAACACCTCTATCCCCGGCAGACCCTTCTCTAAGAGATATTGTAAGAATGCACCTCCTGCCAAACTGACATGAGTATGCTCGGTTTTATTTATACCAAGCGTGCTCATAGCCGCCGACGTATGCCCGCCGCCGAGAAGCGAGAAGGCATCAGAATCAGAAAGGGCATGCAGTAGCTCTCCGGTTCCCTTGCTGAACGCTTCGTTTTCATATAACCCTGCTGGTCCTTTCATTATCACTGTCTTCGCCTCTTTTATAGCTTCTGCATATCTTTTACTCGTCCTTTCCCCTATATCATATATTTCCTGCTTTGGCTTCAGGGCTTCCACAGGAATCTCCTCCCGTTTACCCTCTACCGCCACTGCAACGTCTTCGGGATACATTATTTTATCGCTACCCAATTTCAGGATTTTTTTAGCTCTCGCCAGATTTTTCATAAACTGTTTATCTGCTTTTTTTTCTTCACTCGGTTCAATTATGCCGCGTGCATACAGGAAGATAGTGCCAACACCGCCAGTCGTGAGTATACGATTCACTTTTTTGCGCCTTAGTGTGAATTCCATTATATCAAACACTTCTTCGGGTTTCACACCGCCAAGAACGTAAATACACGGACTTTTTATGTTGTGAACTGATCTTCTCAGACTTCTCAACTCCTTCTCCACTAATCGCCCTATTCCCGCATCCATCACCATCGGGAAGCCAACCACTGATGCGTGCGACCGGTGAGCTACCGAGAAGGCATCATTTATGTAAATATCAGCAAGAGGAGAAAGCTTTCGCACGAAAAATGACTTTGCATGTTCCTCCGGTGACTTTGAAAGGGTCTCCTCCGCAAGCATCCTCACGTTATCAAGCAACAAAACTTTCCCATCCCGAAGCTTTTTTATTGCCTCCCTCGCAGCAGGTCCTATTATGTCATCAATGTACTGCAAGTCAAAGAAATTTCTGAGCAGTTCCGCATGCTGCTCCAGAGGGAGAAAGTCCACTCTACCAGCACGACCTTGATGCGCGAGAATAACAACCTTCGCTTTTTTATCAGATAGCTCGCATATCGTCTTCGCGTTCTCCACTATCCGCTCCTTCATCTGTACTTTACCGTCTATAACCACCGAGTTTATGTCCGCCCGGAAGAGAACTGTTTTACCTTTTACATCGAAATCATCTATCGTCAGGAAGTCTTCCAAGTTTTCGCTTATCATCCCGCCCATCATCTAACTCCTCTTTTCTACAAACCCTTCTCCTCAATCTTCTTTATCGTGTCCACCACCCTGCAGGAGTAGCCCCACTCGTTGTCGTACCACGCAAGCACTTTCGCTAAGCTGCCTCCCGTTACATTTGTATACTCGGCATCAACAACCGCCGAATAGTTCGAGCCAATGTAATCTGTGGATACCAGAGGCTCATGAGAAACGTCGAGAATACCGTGTAAAGAAGTTTTTGACGCCTCTTCAAAAGCGTTGTTCACCGCTTCACGGGTGACTTCACTCCCCAGTTCTGCCACGAGGTCAACGATCGAGACGTTAGAAGTAGGAACTCGCAACGATATACCATCCATTTTACCCGCTAATGAGGGCAATACTACTCCTATCGCAGCAGCCGCACCTGTTGACGTCGGCACTATTGACATGGCAGCAGCACGAGCTCGTCTCATGTCTTTATGCCGTCCATCTAAAAGCTTCTGGTCGCCTGTGTACGCATGTACCGTAGTCATGAACCCCCGATTTACGCCAAACTCGTCGTTCAATACCTTCACCACCGGAGCTAAGCAATTGGTGGTGCAAGATGCAAGCGAAATTATGTTATGTGCAGCGGGGTCGTACATCTCTCCATTCACACCCGGAACAATAGTTATGTCAGGGTCCTTTGCCGGTGCTGTTATTATTACTTTTTTGCAGCCGGCATCCAGATGTTTCGATGCGTCTTTCCTGTCCCTGAACTTCCCTGTTGATTCCACTACCACATCCACACCTAAATCACCCCAAGGCAACTTTCCCGGATCGTTCTCCGCGAATATCTTTAGCTCTTTGCCATTTACGACCAAGCTATCCGCCCCCGCTCTTATATCTCCTTCCTGCATACCATGTACTGAATCATATTTCAGTAGGTGTGCCATCCAGGAAGCGTCCGCAACATGACTGTTTATCGCTATGAACTCTAGATCGGTTTTTTCTTGCAACGCAGCTCTGAAGACAATCCGCCCAATTCTACCCCAGCCATTTATTGCTACTTTCATTTTGTAATGATATTTGCTATTCTTGTATATAAATTATGCCATTTTACAGTGCTTTGGTGTATTACAAGAATTAACGGTTAGGTACTTGTTTAGCTAACCGCCGATTAAGAAGGAGGCGGTTGCCCGCCCCTCCTCATCTCAGAACGGTACGTGAGACTTTCACCTCATACCGCTCAAGCATCTCATAACCTTTTCAGTATCGGGCAGCAGTTCCGAAAGTTAAAGTAGT
>JAPWVK010000180.1 GCA_029241965.1 Candidatus Methanophagales archaeon | reverse complement strand
CAAACGCAAGGACAAACGAATACTTGCCGAAAACAACAGCGCCCAAGTTGCGAGCGATGAAGAGGGATATTACGAGAGATAGTAGAGAAACAACAACCTGAGCTGACAATGCTGCGGAGTTCTTTGCTTCAAGATTCGTTGGACGGAGTTCATTTATTATCCCCCTATTTTGAAGACAAGATAGACATATTAGCTTTTATTTAGGTAAAAAGTATTTATTGCTTTACGGCAAAGCATAAGTTGAAGAAAAATGAACGAACTCGCGATAGAACTGCCCGCAGGCGTTGTAAAATCTCTGGAAATAACAGGGATATATGGTGAAAAGCTAAAGGAGGAAGCAAAAAGAGCATTGGCTATCGAACTTTTCGAAGAGGGGCGACTTTCTTTAGAAAGTTCTGCAAAACTTGCAGGAATGCACTTATCCGATTTTATGACGCTTTTAGCGAAGAAGAAGATCCCTATCGTAGATTACTCCGATGAAGAGCTAGAAGAGCTTAAAAGGGATGTGGAAAGTATCAAAACGCTATGATTATATCTGACAGTTCCCCGCTTATAGCACTGGCAAAAATTGGTCGCTTTGAACTGCTGAGAGATTTGTTCAAGGACATTTACATTACTAAAGCGGTCCACAGAGAAGTAGTAGTCAGCGGTAAAGCAAAACCAGGCGAAAAAGAAGTAACGCATGGGATAAAGAAGATGATAAATAAAGATAACTTTGTTGTGCACAATTACCGCGTACCATACAAAGAAGGTGCGGAATTATTCCAGAGATGCAGCGTTGTTGTCCTGCCATACATCGAAGCATCACAAAGCGGCGTAGTCCCAACAGCTTATGGCTTCAAAAAATCTGTTGTTGTAACAGATGTCGGTGCTATTCCAGAGATCGTTGATGATGGCGTGACGGTTTTTATTGTGCCACCAAAGGACTCAGAAGCTTTGGCTGATGCGATAGTTAAGCTATTAAAGCATGAAAAATTAAGAAAACAAATGGGCGAGAATGCGTATACTAAATTGAAGACAGATTTGTCATGGGATACAATTGCAGAGAAGACGCTTGAAGTTTATAAGAAAGCGATAAATGACTTTAAGAAGGGGAGATGAAATGAGAATTTATTTAAATACGATTTGCGTTCAAACAGATGTGACGACTTTAAACATAGACCAAAAAGGGATGCAACGCGCAACTTTATATACCCCGCGGATATGATATATAAGAGGATGGGACAATGGCAGCCACAGAGAAATATGTAGTAGATGGTAAAGGAGAAAGAATCGGGGTTCTACTTGACCTGAACGACTATCGTAAGATACTCGAGGAGTTGGAGGAACTGGAGAGTATTCGTGCTTATGATAAGGCAAAGGCATCTGGCGACGAAGCGATTCCGTTCGAGAAAGCAATCGAAGAGATTGAAGGACCACGGCAATGAGTTATTCGGTATTCATTCTTCGGCGAGCTCAGGGGGAGTTAGGCAAGCTAACTGTGAAATTTTATGAACGTGTAAAGGAAGCAATCCGAAGACTTAGCGAAGAGCAAAGGCCAAGTGGTTGCAAGAAACTGACAAATCGCGAGGGATGGCGTATCCGAGTTGGCGATTATCGAGTAATCTATGAAATTGATGACAAAACACGGGTTGTAACAGTTCTTCACGTGGGTCATAGGCGGGATGTATATAAATGAGAAAATACATCGGACATTTGATATATAAATAGATTGGCACGCTGAATTTCATCAGGCAAATCGAATGGCGAAACATGCTTGAATGGCTCGATCCAAAAGAAGGCGAGCGGATTTTGGATATTGCCTGTGGAGGGGGAGAGTTGAGCCTTAAGATTGCAGAGAAAGGGTGCGAGGTCTATGGGATCGATATGTCAGAGAACACAATAGAGGGTGCGAGGCATCTCTCAGAACGAGAAAAGATAGCCTGCGAGTTTGAAGTTGGAAATGCGGAAGACTTACCTTATCCAGATGGATATTTCGACAAGGTTGTGTGCAGTTCTTCATTGGAGCACTTTAAAGACGATATAAATGCTTTAAAGGAGATGCGCAGGGTTTTGAAACCAAGTGCAAGCGTTGTTTTGACGACCGACAGTTTCACATATCCAATTAGTGATGAACTCAAAGAAAGGCACAGAAAGATTGCTTATATCGCTAATTATTACACCATTGAAAAATTAAAAGAGCGGTTTGAAATTGCAGGGTTTGAGATGAATCGAAGTAAATATCTTCTTAATTCACGGATAACGAGTTTTTTCTTTAAGGTTGGCATTAAAATAAAGTGGTCCGGGATTTTGTGGATGGCGATTTCTTTTATTGCATATCCTTTGTGTTTGGTGTCTGATAGGTTATTTGGGGATAAAGATAAAGGATATACGTTGATTGCGGAAGCGAAGAAGGTTATATGAATATGACCAAAATGAATGGTAAAAAAATGGACGAATATTATACTGAAACTTATTATCAAGCATCTAAAGATAGTGATCTCAGAGAAAACAAGAAGTTCGCAGATATCTTTAAAAATGATGTACCACACGATAAAATAATACTTGATGTAGGTTGCGGTCCCGGGGTTGCTCTAAAATTCTTGGCTAAATATAACAAGATTTTTGGAATAGATTTAGTGGATGAATATCTCGAAATAGCTAAAAAAATGGATATTATAAAACGATCAAATGTAGCGTAGAGGAAGGTCTACCCTTCGATAACTCTTCCTTTGATATAGTGATATGCACAGACGTAATAGAACATGTCTTTAACACGGAATTTGTGGGTAAAGAAATTTACAGAGTTCTAAAAGATAATGGGTATGCAATTTTAAATGTTCCAAATCATAACGAGTTAGAACATAGATTTAACTTTCTTTTAGGTAAAGGAATAAATATACACCCAAATATTAAAGATTGGATTTATTTCCATATACGTTTTTTTACTTGGAAATCTTGGAATAAATATCTAACAAAGATGGTTTTTAAAAAGTTGAATTTTATCCTGTTCCAGCTATTATTCGTATTCCAATTCCAAATTTCTTAAAAATTAGATATAGAAACCGTTTTTCAAATTCGCTTGAGCAGACTGAAAGAACACCTCATGTTGAACCGGACGATCCTTTGTTAGTAAGAATTTATCGACTACTCAGCTTTCCCGTTCCTGCAGGATTAGCTAAAAAATATCCGAATTTATTTAGTTATCGTTTTCTTGTGAAAGTTGTCAAAGAGGATAATCAAATCTAAGAGTGATCTCTGAATTATCATATAAACTTCTTCAAGAATTTCTTTATCAATGTAAGGTCTATTCCAGATCTTTTTTCTATTTCAAGAAGAATCATGATATCTTCGTTATCAAAGCTCTTTGTTAGGAGTAGTAAAAGAGCATATATTAGCAAAAATGATATAAAAAGCACAAGCAATGTCCAAAAAGTAACCATCAATAAGTTCTTAGCGATAATATAAATTAAAAAGATGACGATAATCGATATAATCGCAGGTTTCAGATAATTTCTTGTTAATGGATGTATTCCTGAGATTTGGTAAAGTTTTACTGAAAGCACAGTAGTTGCAATAGCAAGTGCAGAAGCAGAAGCAATTGCAGCACCGACTATTCCCAATAATGGAATTAAGGCAATATTTAAAATTATATTTGTAACTCCGCTGATTAAAAAAGTCTGCATTATAATCTTGGTTTTACCCATCGCTATTAATGTATGATAATTGGTACCAAAATAAGAATTAAAAATAAATCCAAGTGCTAAAATCTGCAAAGCAATTGCAGCACCGATATAACGAGAGCCGAATAGTAGATTCAACACAACATCTGGAAATAAAAACAACACAAAGAAAATTGGTAAAGTTCCTATGAAACACCATTTTGTTGAAATTGCATAACTTCGTCCCAGTTCTTCCATTTGATTCTTGCCGTATAAACTAGATACGATAGGCGTATAAAGGAAACCTAAAGAAGTTAAAACCATTGGAAGAAGATTTGCCAACGGCAACGCCGCATTATAAAGCCCAACAACATCCGGCGTTTTGAAATAACCGAGCATCAGCGTATCTGTCCACGACATTACCATCATGAGCATGCTCACCGCAAGCAGGGGAATGGAAAAGAATAACAATTCCTTTGTCATCGGATTGGTGACACTGCTACTACTTCTTATTGATAAAGGGTATTTCTTCATCAGGTAAATCACAAAAACCACACAGGTAATAGCAATTGATAAAACATATGCATAAACTACCTCAAGAAAAGATAAGCCAAACAAGACGACAGCAATTAAAAAGATAAGATAAAGAACAGGTCTTAAAATATTATTAAAATATACCTGTGCATCAATCCTATCAAACCCTCTGAATATCGCTATAAAAACATTGATTAGAACAGTAAAAGGAATTGCAATAGAGAATATTTTCAAAGGTGTGGAAGCTCTGGATAATGAAAAAATCTTATGGAAACAATGTCAGAGAGGAAAAAAGAAATTATGGCAAGTGAAATGCTTGCAATAATAGCGATTTTTATTGACGAAGAGATAACACCTTTTATTTTTCCTTCTTCATTCTTTCCTCTAAAGTATGCGATGTATCTTGTAGAGCCTTCTCCCAATCCAAGTGTGGATATTGTAGCGAAGATGCCTATTATAACAAGTGCTAAAGAATAAATCCCGTATTCTGTTTGTGTTGTGTATCTAACGATAATAACTCTACTAGCAAAACCTAAAAGCATACCAATAATCGTGCCAATGAAAACAATTCCAGTGCCTTTAGCTATTTTTTGCAGAGATTCGTTTACGATTTCGGACATAGTTTAGACCATCCTTAAAGAAATTGTAAGGTATGATTTTATCAATTCTCTTTTGTCTTCTCTTTCAGGGATATATCGTACCAGCGATATGTCAAACCCCAAAAGCAAGAGCATAGAAATCAAATTCATTGCCGCGATACTACCAGATGCTACTTCTTCTGTAAAGTAAAACCTTGTAGCAATGACCCAAAAGAAAAAACCGGAGCCTGCGAAAGTCACAGAAGAAAGCATCAGGAAGTATGCGTTTTTGAATAGCGGGTCGTTCAGGTGCTGTTTCAGGTCATTACGATTCTTTGGTATTTTGATTTTCATTTCAAATCTCTAATTCGTTCTTAACTCTATCAAAGATATCATACGGGCACCGCCATAAATCAAATCCCGTGTTTCGGTCTATCTCCTGCGCTAACCAATTTATAAGAACATCAGTATCCCGAAAAATCCTAAAACGTGCCATAGCAACTCTCTCTCAGCTTCTTGATATATTCTGTGCTGGTCACTCCTTCCAGAACAATTTCTTCGAACGCACCCAACCATTTTTCTGCTATCTTTTCTTCTGTCCTTTTAATTCCGATATTTTCCACAGCTTTCAATATCCTTTCCAGTGCTATTGACATCTTTTTACCCCTTTTTCTTAAATGTTGTATCCCTGGATATATAAAGTCTTTTTGTCCTCACTCTCTCTCCGACAGAAATCTCACCAATGAGATGTTAAATCCAAAAAGTGAGTCCATAGAGATCAACCCACTGCAGCAATAATAGCGGAAGCCCAACCTGCTTCGGCTGTGGAGTACATTTTCTGGCTCTTTTCCAAATATACCCAAATTTAAAGCATTAAAATCAGCTTCATGACCGGGAAAGACTTCGTAGCAGATGCCGCAGTTGTCACATTTTTCTTCGTTTAATGCAGGAACGTAAATCCCTTTCTTTTCATTTATTGTGAGTTTGATAGCTTCTTTGGGGCATAGTGCAATGCAAGTCCCGCAACCGGTACACAAACCATCTGTTACAACCTGAGAAATTGTATTGTTGTTCATATCCGCGATTTCGGCATTTCATCTATTGCCTTTTTAATCCTCGCCAAAAATCTCTCGGCATCTTCGACTATGGATTCTGCTTCTTCTTCGCTGATTCTACTTCCTATATCATAATCCGCAACTTCTCTTCTGTCCTTCGCGTGAGTTAGAGCATGCCCATAAATATCTTCTACAAAACCTTCTTTCACGAACTCAAGACCAAATTTTAAAATAACTCCTTTATGTCTCTTTGGGTATATCTCTTTCATAGACAGCAGTGCTTTTGCGGCATAAAACATCGAATAGTAGGCTCTGCTTGCTGCATCGTTATAGAACCTACCTACAAGAAGATATTTCGCAGCTTCTAACTTCTCTTCTGCATTTTCGATGTATCCTTCACGCAATTTTTATACCCTCCCTCAAAACATTCTTTATAAACGGGCTCTCCGTGCCTAAATTCTTCAAACCAATGACTTTTACCGAAATGTATTCTTTCGCATCTAAAAGCACATCGAACGATAGCCCGGTCATAGACCGCCATCCATCTGCTTCATCACCACGCCAAATAACTAAAATGTCAATATCAGAATCCGCCCTTGCTTCTCTCCTTGCAACAGAGCCAAATAAGATGATTTCATCTATCTTGTCCCCGTATTTGACCAGCGCCCTTCTTACAAACTCTTCGACAGATGTTTTATATTTCTCCTGGATTTTCAGCTCTACCGTTGTCATTTGTTATACCCAGCTTTTATTCTCATGATAAACACCAATAATTACGTTAGCCTTCAAACTTAAAAAGGTGTTGTTTGTTTTTGTTCATTTTCTTAACCCCTTTAAACGATCTGCTTAAATATATCTTTATCCTCTTGCGTAAATGTCTTGAGCATTATTAATATCATAAAATACACCAAACCTGCCAATACTACCAGCAAAAACAAATTAACACCTTTAAAATAAAACACGAATCCACCCATCATTAAAGAAGCAATCAACGGCTTTATAAAATGCTTATGCAATCCCAATTTCTTATAATGCTTATTGATAAAATAAATAAACACAAAAAATAAAAATACTTCAGATAAAACGGTTGCGATGCTTGCGCCGATATAACTCAAATAAGGAATCATTACAGCATTCAAGACAATATTAAACAGAGCGCTGAGACCTACACTGACCGTGCGGAGGCTCTGTCTGTTTATCGAGGTTAAAAGCGTTCCCGTTATGCTGCTCACAAATCTCAGTGGTATGAACAGCGCAAGGATCTGGAATGCAATTACCGAAGCAGAAAATTGATTAGCATAAAATAGTGCAATAAATTGGTCTGCAAGGATAAAACACCCTATAGCAATGGGCAATCCAAGTATAACCATATATTTAGATGATAAAACAGTGAAAGTTTCTAAGGAATCTTTTGAAGATACGAAAAATCGCGACATTACGGGATAGAGAGCAGTTATAAAGACGCCGGGAATAACACCCAGCGCAAGCAGTGGGTTGTACGCGGCGTTATATATACCTACCGCAGCATCGCCTTTGAAAACCGAGAGCATGACTGTGTCTATTTTAAAGAATAATACACCAAATAACGCATTTAAACCAAACGGTATCGAGCCAATAACAAGTGTTTTCCAGAGTGAAAAATTAATTGTAGGTTTTGGCTTTGCAATCTTTATCACTACGATAGAGAAGCTTAGCGTGACGTCAACAATTCCTACAAATACATAGACATACGCCAATTCGATTAGACCGTATCCCGAAAAGAGAATGAACAACACAAGTGAGACAAGTATTATCTTTTCAAGTATCATCATGACGGCAGTATATTCCATCCTTTCAAACGCCTGAAATATCGCTCTGAACGCCTGTGCAAAAGAGGTTAATATCATATGAACACCGAAAAGATAGACTGCATAAGTCGTATCTGGTGGGTAATCCATTAAGTTAATCGTTAAGACGATAGAACCAAATGCAAGAAGAGATAATAGAAGTTTGATTATCGAGACGTTTGTGAGATATTCGCTTGTTAATTCTTTATTCCTTGCAAGTTCCCGGATTATCAAATTGCTGATTCCAAGGTCTGCGAATATTATGAATAATGCGGTAAAGGATACCGCAAAACAGTATTTACCGTATCCTACTTCGCCGAGGTATCTTGCGATATAGATTAATAAGAAAAAGCCTAATATCGTGGTTATAACTTGTGATATGGCTAATACGCCGGTGTTTTTCGCGATTGTTTTGATTGTGTTCATTT
>JAPWVK010000179.1 GCA_029241965.1 Candidatus Methanophagales archaeon | reverse complement strand
GGTCACATTTGGGCATTCATTTTTTTTTTACGACTTTTTTTTTTTTACCCGCCTTTTATTTTTGCGAATTTTTATCCCCCCCCCCCCCCCCCCCCTCGGCGCTCATTGATGCACTTACCACAGTCACAAACCCCGTTTTGGAAAAACGGGGCATCAGAGTTGATGCTCGAGTTTTTTTATATCTTTTGGTTTGCATGGTTTTTAAAATTTAGATTCAGGCGCAAGTTTCAAGTTTTTTCTACAATGTGATTTTATCAGTCTTTATCCAATTGATAATATTACCTGCAAAAATCTTCTTATTTTTCAATCGATGGTGTTATGTTTTTGTTAATTAATTTTAAATCTTGTACCGCAAAATTTAATTATACTTTCTCGTCTGGTATCCACATCGCTCTTGGCAAAGTTGCCTTGTTGTATTTCACCTGCTAATTTCCTTGTGCCGCTAACATTTGATTTTAAATAACCGTCAACTTTGTTTATTGGTGCAGAGTTACCAATTCTTGTGTTAATGCCCTTTTCAAGAAGTCCAAGATTGCCAAGTCTATTTTTATCGTAATCATATTCATCTTCAAAATTATACGCACTTGGATCAAAATCTGGTTTTGCACTAAAGATATGTTCAACTTGTAAGTCCCTATAACTCTCAATCTTTAGATTATCGTTGCTATACTCGGATAAAATATATTTTACTGCTCCGTTTTGATAAACATCAGCTCCTAAATAAGTCCTCAAGTTGTGGTCGTTCATAAAAAGTTCATTGAAATTTATGAGGTGTTTTCTGATTTCGTCAATGCTCATATCTCTTTTAGTAATTTCTGAACTCAGCCAATACATATATGAAATTGGATTCGTACCTTTGAGCTTATATACTCTGACTTCTGTTGCTTCTAATAAACTCAGTAATTCATCTAACTTGTCTTGGCTGTAAAGTCTTACGAGTAAAGGATAAAGTGTTGCTGAGAATTCAAGAAATTGAAAGGGTTTTTGATAAATAGATTTTGTTTCAACATCTTTCACAAGATTTGAGTAATTAACTGCAAAGTTAGTAAAATCGGTTAAATATTCAATTATAAAATTCTCAAGTTCTGTTTTATTATCTTTTAATTGTCCACACTTTAACTTTAAGTTTTTAAAAACGCTGTCTGCACCATCTCTTTTGTTCCATGTTTCAGGAAAAAGTCTATTAGACGAATAATAATGATGAGTGAAAATGGTGTTTTCTTCTAATCGTCCAAGAATTTTTAGGTTGTCCCTACAAACTAACAGGTCATCATAGCTGTTAAATATTTTTTCAAAGCAATCATTTATTTGGTCATTCAATTTTTCTTTGAGATAAAGAGTTGAGTAAAGCATTAAAAGACTCTTTGTCTTGTCAAGTATTCGTAACGGTAGTCCTCTATCATTAATAATTGAAAACATTTTAACTGCTTGGGCTTGGTTCTCAACATTAAAAACTAAAACTTCAATTTTGTCTCTGACAAACTTTATTCTATCCTCAACTTGTTGCATTGAAAGTGGATTAACAAATGCATCAAATTCTTGTTTTGCTTCATACATAAATCTTTGGCTACGCTTATTGATTTTTGAAATATCAATGTTTGAAAAGTCAAAAATTATTTGATTGAGAAAGTGTCCATCTTCACCGTGTGGTTTCAACTTCAAATTGTTGTTTGTTCCAATGAATACAGTTCTTTGCTTATTTTTGATTTCTCCTTCTGGAAGTTTATCAATCAATATACTCAATAGAATGAATATTGTTGTAACACGCTGTTGTCCATCGATAATTTCGTAGAGAGTGTCTGTTGAAAGTCCAACTGTTTCGTTTTCTTTAAATGAAAGAGTCCCTAAAAAATGGTTCATATTGCTGTTAAGGCTTTCTTCAATGTCTTGCCAAAGAGCATTTCTTTCGTTGTTCGTCCAACTGTATTTTCTTTGATAAGTTGGAATTACAAATTTATTTCCGTTAAAAATCGAACCGATTTTCTCAGTTTGACTTTTTGATATCGACATTGTATCTCCTTAAACTACCTCTTTATCATAGGATTATAAAAGGTTTTCGATTTTTTATTGATGTTTCCATCCAAAAAGTTTGTTATAAAGCGATGTGTACCAGGTTTTGTGTGCTCTAAGTTATTCCTTTTCTTCATCCATCACCAATACGGTATCTGTCTTCTCGTAACCCTTCTGCCACGATATATACTTCTCTACCACTTCCCAACCTTGCTGCGAAACCTTTTTTTCCGTAAACGCTTTTTCTAAAAGGGTTTAACCGATAGCCCTCTCACCATTTTTAAATTAATTACTGATGCTTTTAGCGAATGCTAAAAACAATTGAAAAAACACCGATTTTTATAACGGCTAACTCTTTCCTTTCTCCACAAAAAACAGTTTTTATGCCGGAACACGCTAAAATGAACGAGAGAACAAGTCTAATGTGAAATTTCTAATGTGAAATTTTAATTATATTTTTTACCAAAAAACTGTGGAATATCTGAAATTAAACTGTAAGATATCGGAAGTCTTTTGTACAACTAATGACAAAAGTATGTTGAAACATGTGTAGAGGAAGGTAGGATTAAACACAGGTACAGATTGTGTCAAAACATCCGTGCCCATCAAACATATCAGGAGGTGAGAAACATGGAAAAAGAAAAGCATACAAAGAAAGAACTAAATGATATTGGAGCTACTTTGATGTTATTAGGTCCCGTTGGCTTTTTATATTTTCTGTACATGCATATTACAAAAAGCCCACTTCTAGAAGAAATGGAACAAGTAGATGGACAGAAAGGTTCCCGAATAGGACACGGTGCAGTGGCAACAACCTGGACAATAATTTGTCTATTGTTTTTGGCTTCACTTTGCGGTGCATTTGGTACCAACCAGCCAACTTCGTATCCTGCACTACCTCACGACACCGCACCGGACTATGATATCATATCGATCGAAGATACGTCCATAGGCAAGACAGTTAGAATAGTAGCACGGGTGAACTATAAAGCGTACTCATCAAGACCCGGCTTCCAAGAATTGGTTGCGAAAGAAGTAGTCGAAAAGATAACGGCTAAGCAAAAGGTGAATGCAATTGCCGTATTCTTTTACAGCGGACCGACAGCGGAACATCCTTACCTTGGTAAGGTCGTATGGGCACCGCATGGGGATTGGAGCGAAGCTTCAAATGCCGTTACAGGGAACTACTTTTGGCATAAATATAGCAGTGACTAAACCATCAGGGACGAGTGGAGTCGAATCTACCCGTTCCAATCAGGCAAATAAAATCGAAAATATGAGCGCGAGGCGGCGAGCGCAAAATAAGTAAGCCGGTAGAATTGGAAAGGAGGCAGCCAAAATGCAGATAGACGAGAAGACGATGGAACGAATTAATGAGCACTTATGGCGGTTTACACAGGATGATAGTCACATACCCTGTATTAAGTACAAGGCCTGTAAGTAAGCGCGAGGCATGTAACTCAAGTCCCTCTATATACGTTCATCATAGGTTATAAATAAGCTTTTCTATTTTTTATCGTCTTCATATTTCGCCCCTTTTATGCATCTTGATTGCCACTATTAACATTTCCCTCTCTATAAAAACGGTACTCTCTCTATCGCGCAATTAATTTTAATATCTGAAGAAGGTTTTAATATTCAGAATATAATTAGAGTATTATGCGTCGGTGGTCTAGGGGTATGACTTGGGCCTTCCAAGCCTACTGCCCGGGTTCAAATCCCGGCCGACGCATCATCAACCCTTTTCTTTAAAAAGAAAAGCGTTGACGGAAAAGAAACTTTCATGGCCCACTGAGACACCAATGAGCATGAAAATGTATTTTCGAAGCAAAAAAGTGATTTAATATTGTTTGTCCTGTGAAAATCAGTGTAATCTCGTGGTTAAAAAACACCTAAAACCCAAAAGCATCCTCGATCCTGCCCAATTCCGCACCTGAGGTCGCATCCCCTGCGGCATATCCCTTCGTGTTCGCAAGCAAAGCGGCACCGATCACAGGCACGCCGAAATTTATACTGCCTATCCCCACCGGCAACTCGAATATCTCCTCTAAGAATTCCAATTCCTCTTGCATGGCGTTATTATGTGCCAGGATACCTTTGTTTGTCACTACCGCAGCCATTCCCACTGTTTTTAAACCGCTTATCGTGCCTTTATATACGGTCACACCCAACGTATCCTTTACCACGTCCACCGCCTCCTCCGATAAACTCGGATGCACCAGCGCAACGGTATCGTTCGTGAGTATAACATTGCCCGCCGCACTTATCTTGTCGCTATCCGGCAGTCTACTAATATTCGCTTCTAATCCTTCCGCCTGTGCTAAATCTTTTACACGCTCTATCTCGCTATCCTGCGTGTACTGAGAAACGATAAACCCATTTGAGTTCCCAACCACCAAACAGCCAATTAAATCCGTCTCGGCAATGAAAGTCTTTATCACCTTTGCCTGCAAGGCGCGTCCCATACCTCCCGCTAATCTATTCGGCACTTGAGAAGGTAAAAGAAGCAAAGACTCAGTGCAAGTTGCGAAAATACCTATATATGGACTTCCATCCAGATTGAATGTTCTCTCTATCTCTTTTCCCTTCTTCACCTTCATCACTATTCTACAAGCTCAGCCCGGACTATCTCTTCCTCCGTTGTTACTTTTACTCTTATCCGGGAAGGCGGCTTCTGCGAGCCTCGCTCCCACACCTTCTCGTTTATCTTAGTATCCAAAACGATGAACTTTGATTTTGTGTGCCGCATCAGGAATTCCCTGATCAGTGCTATCGCCCGATTGCTCCTTTTCCACCTTGGTACCTTTTTCACCTTTCGCAATGGTATCGTATAAATACGTCCCTCTTCTGCCATATTTCTATCCTCCTCTTCACGCTTTCAGCTTCGCACGCCTCCAATGCCGCCTCTTCGGATGTGTCGTTACTCTTCTGTTCGTTTTTACTATTATCCACGCGGGAATCCGCCGGTTTTGCCTGTTTGCCTTACAAAGCCGGAGCTTCCTGCCCTTCGTATTCTTCCCTATTGACATTGTATATCTTATATCAGAGGTTATTCCTTATTTAAATAATCTAATTGTTAAAGTTATGGTGGTAATGGCGAAAATGAAATTGGGAGTCACGATGGATTTTAGTGCCGCTCATTCTCTGCCGCGACATCCTGGGAAATGCAAAAATCTGCATGGGCATACGTATAAGGCAGAGATAGTAGTGGAAGGTGAAAAGAAGGAAGATACAGAGTGTGTGGCCGATTTCGCGGAAGTGAAGGCACAGGTAGAAGAAGTGCTTGACCTCCTTGACCATAAGCACTTAAACGAGATAATTGACTATCCAACAAGCGAGAATATCGCCTTATTTCTGAAGCAGCACCTGGCGACGAAGTTGGCGCAGTCAAATTTGGGCGTTTCGCTCTATTCGATAAAATTATGGGAAGGCCGCGATAAATGGGTGATGTTAGAATCGTGCTGAGGTTCTTTGTTGCGTATATTTGCCGTGATTTGAATTGAAATTAAGGCCTTTGTTTACCGCGGAGCACGCAGAGAACACAGAGAGTCAGCAAAATCATTTAAATCAGCTCTTCGTGATCTCGGCGGTAAACATAATACAAAATAAACATTGTTAATGATCATTTTAATGTGAGAGATGCCAGAAAACGAAAAGCGTAAAAAGGTAAAACCATTCTATAACCCACCGCAGTTGTTAGTGAAGCAAATGGTCATGGTTCTGCTCTATGCGTGGCTAACCGGCTGGAGAAAACGGGCTTTTCTTCGATGGCTTTCTCAACTCAAGAACATTGTTCATGCAGGTGCCGGCGCGCGACAGATATGTTGTTTCGGGCTTAATCCTCATGTAGTCTGGGAAATGACGGGTAATTGCAACTTGAAGTGCATTCATTGTCACGCATTTGGTGGTGATGCGTCTTATGACGAACTATCAACAGAAGAAGGGAAGGTACTGATAGACCAGATAGCTGCGGTAGGCATCAGGTCGTTTGTGTTCACGGGTGGAGAGCCTTTGTTACGCGAAGACCTCTTTGAATTGATCGAATACGCGAAATCCATAGGCTTTAATGTCTTCATCGCAACGAATGGTACGTTGATAACGAAAGAAGTGGCGAAATTGCTGAATAAATTCGATGTCGGTGTCGTAATAGGTCTGGACGCTATGAATCCTGAGATGCACGACGCTATAAGGGGTGTTGAAGGTGCTTATGACGCCGTGATTGAAGGGATTGAGAATTGTGTAGCCGAAAAGCTTTATCTGCACCTGAATATCGTTGCTTCCAAGCCGAATTTCGATGAAATTGAACGAATCATAGATTATGGCGATAAAATCGGTGTCTATTCGTATTTCATCTATCGGTTCGTGCCTTTTGGCAGGGGCGACGAGATCCGCGATTATGAACTCGGGCAGGAGGAGTTCATGACTCTTTTAGATCTGATTCGTAAGAAACAGCGTGAGGTGAGTGCGATAATAATTCCCGTGGCAGCGCCCGAATACTGGGCTTACGTGCTTCAAACTCGTGGGATTCACAGCAAGCGAATAATAAGTCTTTTGGGGCGTTTCTTCGGCGGTTGTTTAGCGGGCAAGGGGATGATGTATATTAAGCCGAACGGTGATGTATGGGCGTGCCCTTTTCTCCCTGCTCAGGTTGGAAACATGCGGAAGGAAAGAGCAGATATAATACTGAAGAACTTAGAAAATTTCTTCGTTACTGCGAAGAGCGGCAGCGAATGTGAAGACTGTGAATATGAGCCGGTGTGCGGGGGCTGTAAGACGCGGGAAGATCCAAAGTGCATGCTGATAAGGGAATAGCAAAACAGTTGGTGTGTATCCTATAATTTGTGTTTGTTTACCGCTGAGAATGCGGAAATGAAAAAGAAGGAAAGTTTCAGTGCCAAAGTCCTAAAGGACGGCATTCGCCGTGTGGTAAATGATTTCCCTGACGTTCCGCGTTCCTGCGGGCTCAGCGGTAATAAATACTATAACATTAATATCAGCTTACCAATATCTTAAATACGAGTATATTAAAAAGAGAAGTGAGAAGAGATGTTTGACGAACCTCTAATAGAAATAAGTACACAGAAGGTAACGACAGTAACGCCCGATACTACGATAGCGAAAGCGATTGGCATTATGGAAAAGAACAAGTTCCATAACCTGGTGGTGCTCGATAATGCAGAGATATATATGGTTAATATACAAGACCTGCTACTCGCGTCCAATCCCGAATCACACGTGGATGCGTTCATGTTTACGCCACATTGCATACATCGAGATACGCAAACCATTGATGCGATAACAGAGCTGGTGAATAGTGGTCAGAGAGGTGCTCCAATCGTTGCAGATGACGGTAAACTTGTGGGAATCGTCACAGAGCACGATGTCATGAAACGTGGTGCGGAATCGCTACTTTTGAAAGATACCACCGCAGCAAAGGAAATGACCAGTGACCCTGTATGTATGGAAGAGACAGAGAGTATCGGAAAAGCAAGAAGCATCATAAGAAAGAACCATCTGGGACGTATTCTTGTCGTTGATAGCGCGGATAAATTAGTGGGCATAGTTACAGAGGGTGATATAGTAAGAAAGTTATACAAACCAAAGCAAAAAATGACCGCTGGTGAACTCACAGGCGAGAAAGTCCCGAGAATGGAGCAGCCTGTCTCGCTCATTATGAACTCTCCTGTGATCACTGCTGACGTGGATACAAATCTTGCCGAGATTGCGGGTTTAATGCAGAAACACGATATGCTTGCTGTTACTATTGTAAGAGACCAGAGTCTGGCAGGAGTCGTGACGATATCTAATATAATGCGGTATCTGAGTGAACTTCGTGAAAAGGCTAAGATAGATGTGGAGATTCAAGGTACGATTGATGCGGAATATAAGGAACTCGCAGATGAAATCATAGATAAAGAGGTGATGAAAATTGCCCGGTCCGCTAAGCGGATACACTGGATAAAAATAGTGATAAAGAAGGAGCGGGACCGAGGAGGTGTTTCCTATTATAAAATCGGGGTGCATGTAAAAACGCCCAATAAATTATACGTCGCTCATGGCGAGCCCGGAGGCACTAAAACACAGATGACTGCGAGAGGTGCCATAGAAGTAGAAGTGAAAGCCGATAAGAGAAGATGGGACTTCATTGAGGTGCTGAAGGATGCTTTGATGTCTGTAAGGGTACAGATGGAGAACGATCGGGGTAGGGGTAGGTGAGAACTTTTCTTAGAAGGGACAGCATTAGATCAGCACCTTTAACGCTCTTTCGTGCTTCCCTTCATTTCTTTATCAGTATTAGCAACATCAGAAACCCCCTATTCGGCCAGGGGGCATATCTCCCTTTAGGCTTCTTCTGCTTCTGTTGACGTGTAAATCGTTGTCACTGCGGGTTCTAAGAGCTCAAAAGATTGACCTGGATCAGCAAATTGGAAAGCCTCTTTTCTTGCTTTTGGCTTTTCATATTCAAATTCGACTTCAACAACACCGGGAATCCCAAGGGATTTTATCCTTATTTTTGTAAAATCACTAAATAGAACTATGCCCAAGATTGCCACTCCTGTTAAAATCAGCGTTATCTCCAACAAATTATCTTTACTGAGTCCCAATAACTCTATTGACAAAACAAAGACAAACAGGATAATAAAAATGCGAAAGAGGAATAATTTAAACTCATTAATTAATAACTCGCCAACGCTGGTTAGATTTTTATGTGCTTCTACGTAAGTATTTCTTCCTTGAGTTGCTTTTCTGAAGTTGTTTTGGGCATTTAAAAAGCTAATCAGAGATATAGCACTTCCTTTTCCGTATTCCGCATGCGCACATCCGAGGTTGTTGTAAAAATCAGCAGCCTTGTTTAGTTTTAAAGCCTTCTTAAATTCTGCTATGGCATTTTTATATGCCTTTCTTTTGCTTAATACTAATCCAAGACCATTATGAGCATAATCAATATCTTTATTTATCTTTAACGCTTCTCTGTATTCTCGTTCCGCATTGTCGTAGTCTTCCTCTATTGTATAAAGCAAATCTCCAATACTGGCGTGAGCTATATCAAAATTCTTATCTAATTCTATTGCAGTATTATAGTCCCTTTTTGCCTTTCTATAACTATTTAATCTATAATAAGCTTGTCCACGATTGTTGTAAGCTCGAGCATATTCAGGATTTAACTCTGTTGCCTTGTTATAGTCTTCTATTGCGGTATCAAAATCCCCTTTTTCGTAATAAGCAAGTCCACGATTATTATAAGCATCAACATATCCCGGATTGAATTCTATTGCCTTGTTATAATCTTCTATTGCTCTCTCAAAATCCCCTTTCTCAGAATAAGCATTTCCACGATTAATATAAGCACCAGCATATTCAGGATTCAATTCTATTGCCTTGTTATAGTCTTCTATTGCGGTATCAAATTCTCCTTTCCTGTAATAAGCAAGTCCACGATTGTTATAAGCACCAGCATATTTAGGATTTAAATCTATTGCTTTGTTGTAGTCTTCTATTGCGCTATCAAATTCCTCTTTCCCTGAATAAGCATTTCCACGATTAATATAAGCATCAGCAAAATCAGGATTTAAATCTATCGCCTTATCAGAGTCTTCTATTGCTCTATCAAATTCCTCTTTCTCAGAATAAGCAAGTCCACGATTGTTATAAGCAGCGACATATTCTGGATTTAAATATATTGCCTTTGAATAATCTTCTATTGCTGTATCAAACTCCCCTTTTTCAGAATGAGCAAGTCCACGATTGTTATAAGCAGCGACATATTCTGGATTTAAATCTATTGCCATGTTATAGTCATCTATTGGTGAATGGAGTTCCGTATTGTGGTCTTCCGATATTTGCCTTGTTATAATCTTCTATTGCTGGATCAAAATCCCCTTTACCGCCATAAGCAAGTCCACGATTGTTATAGGCACCAGCATATTCAGGATTTAATTTTATTGCCTTGTTATAATCTTCTATTGC
>JAPWVK010000178.1 GCA_029241965.1 Candidatus Methanophagales archaeon | reverse complement strand
CCTCTGCATCCTCTTTTCTTCCCAAATCATATAGCAAATTCCCAAGATTATAACCTGCTTCTGTGAAATCGGGCTTAATCCTTAGCGCTTCTCTCCATTCCTTCTCCGCATCCTCTCTTCTTCCCACATTGTTTAACAAAACCCCAAGATTATTATGTGCTTCTGCAAAATCGCGGTTAATCCTTATAGCTTCGCGGTATTCCTCCTCTGCATCCTCTTTTCTTCCCACATTGTTTAACAAATTCCCAAGATTATTATGTGCTCCCGCGTAATCGTGGTTAATCCTTATAGCTTCGCGGTATTCCTTCTCCGCATCCTCTTTTCTTCCCACATTGTTTAACAAAATCCCAAGATTATTATGCACTTCTGCCACCTCTGGACTAATCCGTAAACACTCTTTATAGCTTTTTTCTCCATTCTCGTAATTTTTATCCCTGTAAAAGGCATTCCCGAGATAAAATAGACTTTTCGCATCCTCTAACCCAATTAAAAGGCTTAATAGACTTTCAAGATGATCTACTGGGTCATAATCACCAACAACCGATTCTAATGTGGGGTCATAGACATCAATTTTAGGAATGGAAGACCATGTAACAAGATTATTTTCTTTAAGATGGGTGATTGAATCAATCCAAGAAGACTCATTGATTTTAGTTTCAAAAATGGAAGTGGAAACTGCTCTTATTAGCACCTTCTCGTAACTAAAAATGTTAGCTCGTTTTAAAAGCTTACACGCCCTCAAAATAGATCTTTCATAAGTCCCTGAGTTCCGGTACCTGTTTTTCATGTCTTCAATGTCAAGGATCACCGAGCCAGGCGTTCCAAGAAATTGCTCGGGCTTCCATGTTACTCCTGCTTCCCTTGCTAATTCTTCTCCCTCGCTTTCATTCAATTCGTATTCATCCAGATCTACAACCTTTGTAAAAGTACTCAAAAACTGCATGGACTTATTTTTAACTAATGTATGCTCATCGCCGCTCCTGCATGTTGAAACGACAATCAAGTTCTTTGATTTCGCTTTAATCTTCTTCAAAAACAAATCAAAATCAAAATTCACATCACTAAATTTGTTTAAATCGTCAAAAAATACCAAATAATTCCTCTTTATGAATGGGAAACGAACTTGTTCTACTTCTTTGGGCGGGACTTTAATCACAATAAAATCCGGGAGGACTGCTTTTAGTGCCTGATAGATACTTCTAGTCTTCCCTGATTTTGGCATACCTACAACCAAAACGTTTTCATGATTCTTAAGCGAGTTCTTTATCGTCTCGTCACTATCCCTTCTTTTATATACTTCTGCGTTTGCATGTAAAGGCTGTTGAATTGCGAAATCACTCTGTTGCAGGTCCTTCGCTTTGCGGTAGATGAATAGGTCAGAGAAATCCTTTTTAGATTTTATATACGGTAATATTGCAATGAAACGCAGGAATATTGCAACTATTCCTGCTATGATGCTGAAGAAGGCGGCTAAGACGTATATGTCCACTCCGCTCAAGAACGTAATTGTTTCATTAGGCATCTTCTACTACTTATTTTACTTCAACAGATAAAAAATAATTGGTGAGCAAACAGAAAGGTATTAAAGTTTAATGAGCTTAACAACTTATCTGTGACCTTCACATTCTCGTCCCTGTACTTAAAACAATCCCTTTGCAATCTCTAATTCCTTCTTAACTTCTTCTTTCTTCGACTCCGTAACCACCACGAATATCTCCTGAATACTTCTTTTGCTGTGCGCCAATAACTTGAACCCCGAGGGTGTATCTCTCTGAAACCTCAATTCTGGCTGTTTTGTACCTCTTGCAGTAGAATGGGAGATCAAAGCAGGCACTACCTTTTCCACTCCTTCTATCGCAGATATTCGCTCCAATAAAGGTAAAACACCTTCTATAATCCCGTGTTTCCTTTTGACTCCGTTCCGGATGTATCTGAACCTTGTCATCTCGAACTATCCCAATACCGTATCCTCATCTGAATATGGAGGCGAGCAGAGGCACAAGAATCTTACTTTATTAGTCGTGAATATCCTATGCGTCTCTTTGGGTAGTATGACCACCGTATCCCCCACAGAAACATCATTCTTCTCACCTTCAATCTCCATAACGCCTTTACCTTCCAAGATGTGGTATAGTTCCTCGGATGTGTTATGAAAATGGCGTTTCGTCTCTTTATAAACCGTTGCTTCCGCCAAACTCATCCTCTCCGATTTGAACAGCTCTATTATCTCAGAGCCGTCCTTTGCTATAAAAGCGCTGTTTGATTTTTTCCCTACCACTTTCATTTTTAATAAAAATCAAAGTTAAAACTGAACCTCTATCTCCGTACCCGCAATACGTTCCAAAGTCTCTAACAAAAGCCCCTCTTTCTTTGTAAGTTCCTCCTCCAACGAAACTACATGCCTTTCCGCTCGTGCTATTCCTTCTTGTAATCGCGTGAGTTGCCCGTTAGCAGACACAATAGATTCTTCGACCTCCACTCTATCGTTGAGTATCGTCATATCAGAAAGCGTACCTCCGGCCTCTTCAATTTTCGATTGTAGCCGTTCACGTTTGTCTTTTATCGCGGATAGCCCCGCACTTAACAGATGGTCTATCCATTTCAGTGCCTTCTCTCGCTTTCGATCCTTCAGTATAGAATCCTCTCCTTCTATGAGCTTCCTTATAGAGCGGAGATATTCGTTGATATCTTCACCAAGCGCTTGAATTGGGGTTGATAAGATTGCCGAGATCGCTCTTCGCTCTTCCGGCGTGAGGGTAAACCGCCCGGTCTCATCCTGTTTCTTCAATAGCTTGAGCTCTTTGTTAATTGGCGCGAACAAATTGCTAATTTCCAATTCGACTGCGGTAAGTTCCTCTTTTAATGTAGCTAATTCGGTCTCGAACTCTTTGAACCGTCTCCAGTCTTCACTATCTTCTATCACCCTCAATCTTTTCTCTTCTGTTCCTATCCTCATTTCGAGTGTCGAACTCTCTTCCTCTTGTTCGCGAACGTTCTCTTTCTCCTTCGCTATTCCTAATTTCAAATCTTTTATGTTCTGTACTATCGTGGGCACACGTTCTAAATTCGTAATCTTGCTTTCTTTTCCCTTTATGGGTGTGACAAGTAGATTAAGAGCGGTTCTCAATCGTTTGAGATCTGATTCAACTTCCTTGACCTCATCAGGAAAGAGCGACCGAACATAGTAGATGGTCTTCGATGATTTACCAAGCGCAGATTCTATGTTGGAATGCGTAGTGCCATAAAAGGCTAAAACGGTTTTATAATCGGTCCGGGTCGGAATAGAAATCTTTTCGGTCAGCGAATAGAGATTTTTTACCAGTTTATCGCGGTTTGGCAAACCGATTTTTGCGATAGTATCTGGCATATCCGCCTTTGATTCGGCATCTTGAAGTTCGGTGGTGTCTTGCTTGAGTCTATCACGTGTATCGCTTATCTCTTTGTATAACTGGTCGGCGTTCGTGCCCAGACCACGAAATAACGATTTCGATACCAGTTCTAACCAGGCATCTAGTTCATTGAAGGCGACGGTGGATGGTATTACCTCCTCCTTGCCAAGGATTTTGTTTAGCCATTTCATATCTATTAAGTAGACGGTAGTCAGATTTATAGTTTTGGTTCTGCCACGCAAGTGGCTCAATAGTGCTGTTGCGGATTAACGATCATATCCGCGTAAAAACTTTCGATTTAATATCCAAGGTGCTCCCAAGGAGGATAAGCATTAACATAACTGTAAAGAAGGGTAGAACAATAGGAGCAACAACAGTGTTATCCACCTCTTATTTTAATCAACTGGCGTTGAGTTCCGGTCAGGAGATTCGAGATTAGAAAGGGCTTATACCAGAGAGCGGATTAACGCCCCGAACTTTTCAAACACTTCTTTGTGCCTCGCCAAGAATATAGATGGGCGTCTCTACCACTCTTTTCAATTTTCTTCTATGATTTTGAATGAAAGATATTTCAATAGCACCACACTAAAGAAATTATATGAACGGTTGGAATAATAGGATACTCAAAATAGACCTTTCGAAAGGTCGAATAGATAGCTTCGTGCCGGAATATTCGTTACTCAAAGATTATATTGGTGGTCGCGGACTTGGCGCGAAAATAGTTTACGATGTGGGGCGTGTAGAAGCCCTTTCACCAGATAACCTGCTTGTATTTGCCGCCGGTCCGTTAACAGGCACTACCACTCCCGCTTCGGGTAGAGTCTCACTGTCCACGAAATCGCCTTTGACCGGAACGATATTCGATTCTAACTGCGGTGGTTCATTTGGGCCTGAATTGAAAAAGGCGGGATACGATGCGATAATTATTACTGGCAAATCGCCCGACCCTGTTTTTATTGAAATAGAAGACGAAAGAACAGAGATAAAATCCGCTTTGACGCTGTGGGGTAAGAACGTAAAAGAGACAACCCATCTTTTAAAAGGAAAGGGCAGCGTAGCTTGTATAGGCAGAGCGGGTGAGAAACATGTAGTTATAGCTTCGATCATCTCTGAAGCCGTTCATGCCTTTGGACGTGGCGGTGTAGGCGCGGTTATGGGTTCGAAGAACCTGAAGGCGATAGTGGTAAAGGGCACAGGCAAAGTAGAAATTTACGACAACGCAGAGTTTTCAAAGCAAAAGAAAGCGATTAACCGGTTATTAGTTGCGAGTCCTACGATAAGTAAAGGTCTGGCGGTCTTTGGCACGCCGTTTTTAGTGAAGATAACGAGCTGGATGAAAATTCTGCCTGTTGCCAATTTTAGTAAGGTTGAGTCTGAGACTGATTTGACGCCATTTTTTGCAAAAGCTATAAACGACAAATATTCGCCCGCAAAGAGAGCATGCTATTCCTGCCCTATCGCATGCAAAAGTGTAGATAAAGAAGGCAATGAGCTACCGGAATATGAAACAATCGGTCTGATGAGCGCGAACATTCAAAATTCTGATTACGAGGCAGTTGTTGCGGCGAACAGGCTGTGTAACGATTACGGTTTGGATACAATTTCAGTCGCGGGCGTTTTGGGCTGCTACAGCGAAATCAGGAATGCGGGTATTTCGCATGCCGAACTTTTAAAGCTGACGAGAATGATAGGTGAAAAAGAGAGTATTGGGGAAAAGCTTGGCAGAGGTGCGAAGCTATTTTCGGCTTCTGAAGGCTGTATTGAGAAGTCAATGCAGGTAAAAGGGCTTGAACTGCCTGCATACGATCCTCGTGGCGTAAAAGGGCTGGGTTTTAGCTACGCTACCTCTAACCGTGGCGGATGTCATACGAGGGCATATCTCGTGGCGCCGGAGATACTGCGAAAGCCGAAGGCGATTGATCCTTACACACTTGCGGGCAAAGCAGGACACACAAAGATATTCCAGGATAGATTTGCCGCTGTTGATTCGCTCGTGGTTTGTAAATTCGCATTCTTCGGTGCAGGCGAGGAGGAATATGCGAACATATTAAGCGCGGTAACTGGCGAAGTTTATACGTCAGAGGATTTGATGCGTGTTGGCGAGCGGATATGGAACCTTGAACGGCTTTATAATGTGAGAGAGGGGTTTTCTAGAGAAGATGATACGCTACCCAATAGATTCTTTGACGAGCAGGTGAATGGAAGAGTAATAGACCGGGAAGAGTTTTCGAATACGCTGGAGGCGTATTATCGTATGCGTGGTTGGGATGATAACGGCGTGCCTACGGAGCGCAAGCGGGAAATGCTGTTTTAAAAAATAAAAGCGGTGCTAAAAGAAAAAAACGCAGAAAGAGAGGTTGTATGTAATCTGTTGTCAAACAAATCCGAAGATTATTTATGTATATATATTCTTATGGTGAACAGCGTATGCACTGGCGAGAAAAAGAATTACTTGAACTACTGAAGAACGAGAAATTAAACACGAGCGAAGTGGTTAAACGTGCGAATATGAGCAAAACAACAACTCTAAAATATCTTGAAGGTCTGAAAGGCAAGGGATTAATCATCTGCGAGATGATAGGCCCGACAAAGCTCTGGTCCTTAGCGAATGAAAGGGTGGAAGTGGGAAACAGAACAGGAAACTCCGAGCAATTTGAAGATAAAAGTATAGATGATTTTATACACGTGGACAGAAAGATATTCAATTTATTAGACGAGTTTGAGAGCGTTACCGGTAAAAGGCTTGAGGTCTTGGTAAATAAGAAGGGGATAACGTTGAGGGTACGGGAAGAGGCGGCATGAACTGCGCTATATGCGGCGAAGAAAAAGCATCTTTGCGAGTTTGTGTTGGCTGCATACGTAATGGTAGATGTATGCTCTACGTGAAGGCGGAATGAGTTGGTGATGAAAGAATGCGAAAAAAGCTATTGTGAGCTAAAAGGGAACGTAAACTGGCGACTAAGCTCATTGGCACCAACGGGTCCAGCTTTGATGCCGCAAGAAGACATCAGAAGCACGTGAATATCGTGAATAAGCAATTGCTTGGATTGATTTAAAATAATCCTTTCTCTCCTTCCATCTTCTCCTTGCTAAGTTACTCTTTTATATTATACGTAGTTCTTAGATATTCTTGACCGTGCCATAATTATGAACGCAGTAATTTTAGCAGCGGGTGAGGGAAAGAGGATGCGACCCCTTACTTACGAAAGGCCAAAAGTAATGCTACCGATAGCGGGAAAGCCGATAATGGAGCATTTGCTGGAGGAGGTGAAAAGAGCGGGGATAAAAAACTTTTTATTCGTTGTTGGATACCATGATGAGACCATTCGTGATTACTTTGGAAATGGCGCGGACTGGGATGTAGAAATCCAGTATGTAACGCAAAAAGCGCAGCTTGGCACTGCAGACGCACTGTGGAAAGCAGAAAAGTTAGTAGAAGATAAATTCCTCATGCTGAACGGGGACACAATTGTAAGTGCGGATGATATTAAGCGAGTTATAACTGGTGATATTACACTCGGTGTAATTGAAGTAACAAATCCCGAAGAGTACGGCGTTGTTGAGACCGAAGGAGAGAAGATAACAAGAATACACGAGAAGATGCGAGAGCCTCCATCGAACCTGATAAACGCGGGTGTTTACCTCTTAGACGAGACTATTTTTAACGCCTTGTCAAGGACTCCTAAATCGAAAAGGGGTGAATTTGAGCTCACGGATTCTATACAGTTGCTGATAGACGAAGGCAATCTTATCTCCTGGAAGAAGATCGGGCGTTGGACCGACGTAAGCTACCCGTGGGATTTGCTGGCAGCAAACGAACTTCTAATTGATAGGATAAGCACAGATAATAAGGGTAAACACGAGGAAAATGTCAGTATAAAAGGTAAAATATTGATTGGAGAGGGTACGTTAATTAAATCTGGTTCTTACATAGAAGGTCCCGTTGTGATAGGGAAAAATTGTGAAATTGGTCCTAATTGCTACATACGTCCAAATACGAGCGTTGGCGATAATTGCCATATAGGAAACGCGGTTGAGCTTAAAAGTTCGATTATTATGGACAATACGAAAATTCCGCACCTCAGCTATGTCGGAGATTCTGTTATTGGATGTAGATGCAACCTTGGTGCGGGAACGAAGATAGCAAACTTAAGGTTTGATAACGCACATGTGAAAGCAAAAGGATTGGATACAGGGAGAAGGAAATTCGGGGCAATCATAAGCGATGGTGTGAGGACCGGGATAAATGCAAGTATAGATGCAGGAGCGATTATCGGAAACAACACGCTTGTGGGACCCGGTGCTTTCGCTTCGGGGCATATAGAACAAAACTCGAGGATACTTTAAAATGCAATTTAAACAGGCGGTAGTGCTTGCTGCGGGAGAAGGGGAAAGGCTGAGGCCGTTCACGGTATCAAAGCCGAAAGTAATGATAAGAATAGGAGATAAGCCTATTCTGCAGTATGTCGTGGAGGCGTTGGAAACAAACGGCATAAGGCGGATTATATTCGTCGTGGGCTACAAAAAAGAGAAGATTATGGATTATTTTGGTGATGGCAAAGATTTAGGTGTGGAAATAGAGTATGTGGTTCAGGAACATCTGCTTGGAACTGGGGACGCATTGAAGCAAGCGGAGACTAAGACAGCAGACCGATTTCTCGTTTTGTCCGGCGATAACGTAATTGATGCGGCGACCATCTCGGATTCTGAGCTTTTGAATACAGAAGGAAATGCGATATTGATAAAAGCACATGAGGATGTGAGCAGGTATGGCGTTGTATCGGAGGAGAACGGTATGGTTACGGATATTATAGAGAAGCCGGAGGAAGAAATAAGCAATCTGGTCAATACGGGCATATACGCCTTTGGAAAGGAGATATTCGAGTTCATGGACGATGAGCTAACGTCAGGATTAATAAGCATGGTTCGTGCGGGCAATCCTGTCAGAGCGTATGCAACACACGGAGCATGGCTGGATGTCGTTTATCCCTGGGACATCCTTCGATTGAACGATATAGTCCTGAAGGGGGAGCCCGCAAAGATAGAAGGAAAGATTGAACGAGGTGTGACCATAGATGGAAAAGTTACAATAGGGAAAAAATCGGTGATAAGAGCAAATTCGTATGTGAAAGGACCTGTTATAATAGGCGAGAATTGCGAAATTGGTCCTAATGCCTGTATCTTCCCTTCCACTAGTATTGGAAATGACGCTAAAATAGGGGCATTTACGGAGGTAAAGAACTCGGTATTGATGGATATGGTAAGAATTGGCTCGTTTTCTTCAATTCATGATTCTATATTTGATACGGGCTCGTATGCGGAAGGAGGATTCGTGGCACGAAGCGAGGAGACAGATATAGAAATCGGTGGTGAGTATCACAAGGTGAAAGTCGGAGCGATGATCGGTGTATATTGTAAGCTTGGCAGCAACATAATTGCCAATCCGGGAACGATAATAGGAAATCATGCGGTGATAAAGTCAATGAAGGAGCTGAGTGGTAAAATACCGGATGGAAGCCTGGTGGTATAAAGAAGGATTAGGCAATAGCCAAGTAGGCAATAGTCAATAGGGATTAGTCTAATTCAAAAAGATAAACAAAAATGTGCGGAATAGTAGGGTACGTAGGAGAACGAGAAGCACTGCCAATTATCTTAAATTCGTTGCAGCGGATTGAATACCGAGGATATGACTCCTGTGGCATTTTAGTGCAGGATAATAATGAGGGGAAAATCCATGTGCACAAGAGCATGAAATCAATAGCACAACTGAAGAAGAACATGTCGAAGTCAGAATACGCCGGGACCTTAGGTATAGGGCATACCAGATGGGCAACGCATGGCGTTCCATCAAGACGGAATGCGCATCCACACTTTGATTGTGACGGCGAGATAGCCGTGGTCCATAATGGGATAATCGAAAATTTCCAGGCACTGAAAGAAGGACCTTTGAGCAACTGCCGGTTTAAATCTGATACCGATACCGAGGTGATACCTCATCTGATTCATCAATCTTTAGAAAAGTTCAATCATCAACATTCTCCAAAAAGTTCAATAAAAAACGCTACATTGAAAGACGCGGTGAGAGAGTGTTTGTCGCATTTGAGGGGCTCCTACGCGATAATAGCTACTGCAAAAGGTTTTGATGGGTTGGTGGTAGCGAGGAAGGATTCGCCGCTTATTATCGGAGTTGGCGACAGGGAGAATTTCATTGCTTCGGACGTGCCAGCCGTGCTTGACCAGACGAACAGGATAATTTATTTAGAGGAAGGGGACATCGCCGTAGTGAAGAAGGATTCGATATACATAGAGAATGACGATTTGGAGGTGAAACGGGAGGAACAAATTATCCCATGGGCGATAGAAGATGCGGAGAAGGGCGGTTACGAACACTTCATGTTAAAGGAGATTCATGAAGAGCCAAAGGCGATTATAGATACGTTAAGAGGTTACTTATCAGAAGATGGAATAAATTTAGGGGTTGAATTTGATGCTGGTCGTATTTTGATGGTTGCCTGCGGCACGTCCTACTATGCCGCTCTGTGCGGTAAATACATAATAGAACATCTGGCAAAAGTCCCGGTTCAGGTAGAGTTAGCATCTGAGTTCAATTACTCGGATTTCGTACTGGATGACATGATGGTGATGGCGATTACACAATCGGGCGAGACTGCGGATACGTTGATGGCACTGAAGAAAGCGAAGCGGTTCGGATGCAAAACGGTGGCGATAACAAACGTTGTGGGCAGCACGGCAACGAGAATCGCGGATGATACGATATACGTCAGAGCGGGGCCGGAGATAGGCGTTGCAGCGACAAAAAGCTTTATTGTGCAACTTGTCACTTTTTATCTGCTGGGACTGTCCCGTGCGAAGATGCCGGAGCGTGAGCTTGAAGAAAGCATCGAGGGTTTGAAGCGGATACCACAACTTGCTCAGGTAGTGCTCGACGAAGAAGACGTGAATATTCAGAAGCATGCCCGGTATCTCGCAGGGTATGAGAATGCATTCTTCGTGGGACGCGGAGTAAACCTGTCTATTGCTCTGGAAGGTGCGTTAAAACTGAAAGAGATCTCGTATATACATGCCGAGGGCTATGCCGCGGGTGAGCTCAAACATGGACCTTTTGCGTTGCTTACTAAGGATACACCGGTGATTGCCATTTTGTCAAGGGATAACATATATGAGAAGACGTTGGGGAACGTAAAGGAGATAAAGGCACGTGGTGCACCGGTGATTGCCATTGCGGAAACAGGAGATGACGAGGTGGAGAAGTATGTTGATAGAGTGATAAGGGTACCTAAAACAAGTGCGATATATTCACCAATTCCTAACACCGTTGCGCTTCATTTGCTCGCTTACTGGACTGCAAAAGCGCGAAGATGTGAGATAGATAAGCCACGGAATCTGGCAAAGAGTGTGACGGTGGAGTGAGGTGGGACGAAGTGATTAAAGGTTTAGTGATGAACAGGGACTTGCCATCAAGAGTTGTTATAGACTACAGAAGTTGTCCTGCAATTGCTTTTAGCACTAAAAAATTTAATTCTTATTCTATCGGTTTCAAATTGCTGGACTGACTCTGCTGCGATTGCATGAGTAAGTTGTGGGTTAGAAAGAAGCTGAAAAAAGGTGGGCATATATTAGGAATATCTACATCTTACCATGCCGCAAAATAGAGAATAAAAGATAAAAAGCCATTAAACCCGCACTGAAGAGACCGACGATGCCAATAACCTGGATTTTATGACCCGAAAGATTTAAAAAGCGAACTGCCTATGTGACCAATTAAGTTGATGTTTACGCCAGAAGAAGCGAAAGCGGAAAAGCGGGTGCATTGCTTCGCATACATGGATAAAGCGGGACGGTTATTAATCCCTTTGCGAAACCGTAAAGAAGCGGGTATTACAAACATAGCCGGGGCTGACGTTGAAGTTGATCTGGTTGTAAAGAAGGTGTATGGGAAAAAGACGGTGTGAGAAAAATGAAACGCGAGAAAATAACCCTAATCGCTTTGGTATCGATAATAGCGTTCTTCTTTTTAGCTGTGATGCCGGTGAGTGCAGAAGTAACTGAGTTATGGAACAGAACTTATGATAGTAGTGGATCTGATTGGGCTCAAGGCGTAGCTACTGACGCATCAGGTAATGTAATCGTTACTGGGCACATGAAGTCTCCTAAAGGACTGAATGAGAACTACTACACGATAAAGTATGACCCCGATGGAACTGAGTTATGGAGCAGAACCTATGATAGTGGAAACTATGAGTGGGCTCACGGAGTAGCCACTGACGCATCAGGGAACGTAATCGTAACCGGGTGTTCTCAGGATACTTTAACCCATAGTTACACTCGTAACTACTACACGATAAAGTATAACCCCTATGGATATGAGTTATGGAGCAGAACCTATGATGGTGGATACACTAATACTGCTTATGAAGTAGCCACTGACGTATCAGGTAATGTAATCGTTACTGGTACATCTGATGGTGACTACTACACGATAAAGTATGACCCCGATGGATATGAGTTATGGTAGAGAAGCTATGAATGAGGATTTACTGATCGAGGAAACACTCGAGCCCAAGACGTACGAGGAAATGAAAACGTAAAATGATAGCGCAAACGGAGTAGCCACTGACGTATCAGGTAATGTAATCGTAACTGGCTATTCTCAAGATGGAAGCACTGCTAACTACTACACGATAAAGTATGACCCCGATGGATATGAGTTATGGAATAGAAGCTATAGCGGAGGTGGGGCTCAAGGAGTAGCTACTGACGCATCAGGTAACGTAATCGTAACCGGCAATTCAAATCAGGATGGAAACAATACTAACTACTACACGATAAAGTATAACCCCGATGGATATGAGTTATGGAATAGAAGCTATGATAGTGGAAACAGTGATAGTGCAAGAGGAGTAGCAACGGACGCATCGGGTAATGTGATCGTAACTGGCACTTCTCAGGATGGAAGCAATAATAACTACTACACGATAAAGTATGACCCCGATGGATATGAGTTATGGAGCAAAAGCTCTGATAGTGGCTATGATAGTGTATTCGGTGATTTTGCTTATGGTGTAGCCACGGACACATCAGGTAATGTAATCGTAACTGGCACTTCTCATGATAGAAACACTCACACTCTCCTTTACACTTTCAACTACTACACGATAAAGTATGGAGAAAAAACGGGAGCACCACCAAAGATAATATTCTATGCGCCAGAATCGCCAGTAAATGACATTGAAAGAGCAACAAGAACGTTCAACATAACTGTAAACCAAACAGTAAACGTAAGCTGGCAGATAAATGGAACCGAAGTTCAAACAAACGAAAGCGTAACGGAAGTAACTTATACGAACACGAGTGCTGTCGCTGGAACCTGGAACGTTTCGGCAATCGTGACAAATGCAAATGGGACTGATATGCATGCTTGGATGTGGAACGTAACGTTAAAGGAGAACCAACCACCGGTTGCTAATTTCACGTATTCACCGGCAAATCCTATTGTAGCACAAACGATAACATTCAACGCATCCAATTCAACAGACCCTGATGGAGACATCACGAAATACGAATGGACCTTTGGAGATGGAAACATCACGAACACGACAGAACAAATTATCACCTATTCTTACACTTCAGCCGGTACTTTCACCGTGAATCTAACAGTAACCGATGATGATGGTGCGATAAATACAACGTTCCAAGCAATAACAGTTTCTAAAGGGTTAGTGTTCGACACCAGTACCGGAACATATCCCAGTATCGCAGGCACGCATAATGGAACAATAGAGTTAAACCAAGCAATCATTGTGCAAAAGTTTTACACGTATCCCTGCACAGGAACGGGTGGGCATACGGAATACGCTAAAATTTGTAATGAATCTTGGAGTGTCGAGACACTGCCGTGGGCAGGATATAACGGCGATTGGCAAAGCCTCTCTTTCCCTGAATCATTTAAGTTGTGTGCAAACAAAACATACAACTATGAGATACGTACAAGCTCGTATCCACAGATTCATCATACGGATGCACTGCTAACAGTAAACGGGCGGATAAACTGTACTGAATTTGTGGATGTAAATGGGGAAAGATACGATAATTGGATTCCCGCGATTATATTGGGATACAACGTGACGCCGACACCACCTACATCCGGCACTATCAAAATCACTTCGGACCCCTCGGGTGCCGTGATAGAATTCGATGGCGAAAGGGCTGTTGGACCTATGTCAATAACACCAACCACGATTACAACGTCCCCCGGTACCCACACGATTAAGCTTTCACAGGATGGTTATCAGGATTGGTCAACCTCGGTAGAGGTAACGGCTGGCGGACTATCAGAAGTACATGGAACTTTGACACCAACACCAACACCAACCCCTTCCGTGTATATCAGCGAAATTAATCTTGCTGATGAGTGGGTAAAAATAACCAATTCCGGTGCATCGTCAATAAAACTAACTGAGTGGAAAATCACGGATGAGGGTGCCATACACACATACATCTTCCCTTCGTTCACTTTATCTTCGGGAGCCACAGTAACACTATACACAGGCAAAGGGACCGATACCACTATTGAATTATACTGGGGAAGCGGGAGACCCATTTGGAATAATGATGGCGATACTGCGAAACTCTATGATGCCAGCGGGAATTTAATAGATCAGTTGAAAGCTTGAACTGGAGCGGAGGATTATTATTAATCCCCTTTTCTTTCCAGATATAAAAAAAGAGTAGGAAGTGGTAAAAGAAAAATGAAAAGAAAAACCATAGTAAGTTTAATTGCAGTCGCAGCGGTTGTAGCAGTGGCGATGTTTGAGGGTTGTGTAGAAGAGGAAGCAACAACGCAGGTTCCAACATCTACACCAACACTGGTTCCAACACCGACACCAACATCAGTGCCAACATCCACTCCTGAGATAACGCCAACACCAACAGCTATTCCAACGGTTGTGCCGACATCAACACCAACACCGAGCCCGACTCCAACAGCTATTCCATTTGAAAAGATAGAAGGGCTTACTTCAATAAGGGTTAGCGGTGGTCTCAATTGGGATAATTGGGATGCAGATATGGAAAATGATGGACCTGTTATCGAAATAGTTTATCTGGATGCAAAAGGGGATATTATTGCTGATAAAAGCACTGAAAAGATGCCTATATCGGCTGATGTAAAAATATATGCTGGCGAGAGTTCTATAGCACCAAAGACAAAATTGGTATTTTCTGCTCATTATACAGAAGATCAAATAATTCTTGGTTTTTTGGGTCCCGAGATTCGTATTCCCAAAGAAGAAATATCTGTTGATCCTTCTACAGATTATAGGTATGGTGCGGTGGAAGCGACTATTTACACACCAAAACAAGGGACTTTCGCAGATAGAAGCGATATTTTTAGACTTTATGAGGAATAAAAGAAAAATGAAAAGAAAATATATGTGTATTGGAATAACAATAGTGGCGGTTTTAGTTGCGAGTATGATGGCTGGTTGTGTGGAAAATAGTGAACAATCTAATAGTGAATTTTTAACAGAATATGTGGAAAATCTGCCACAACCGACAGAGAAGCCTAGGGTCTCACCGGCACCTACGCCTACACTAGAACCGACTCCAACACCTACTCCTATACCAACGCCAAAGTTCAAGGTGGGAGATATAATTCACAGAAAGGGGACGAATTCAAATTCGATTTTTGGTTCACATATATTAGATTCAAGGAATGAAGGGTATGTATTGATCGAAGTAGTGAACGGAAAGAATGGATCCTGGATAAATGCAAGCGGGTTTAATTATGCTAAATGCCCAGGGTGGGCACAGATTGATAATGGGTACATGAAAATTGGGGAGATTGACAAAAAAAGGGAGAAGGATACCCCTGTACAAACAATAAAAACAACAACGGTCACACAAAAACCACAGAGGATACAATTAAACGTTATTTATTCAGGTTCATGGTCTGGTAGTTATGGTGACATAGAGGGTTTAAAATCAGTAGATGGCACTGGTTCAGAAACATTCACTATATCATCACCGAAATTTATTGTTAGTGCATCAATCCAAAAAAAGGATGATACTGACCGTACTTTAACTGTTGAGATACTCAAAAACGGTGCAGTCGTGAAATCTGAAAGTACAAGTGCCGCATATGGTGTGGTTCTACTGAGTTATACCTTGTAGAGGATTATTATTAATCCTCTTTTCTTTCCAGATATAAAAAAGAGTAGGAAGTGGTAAAAGAAAAATGAAAAGAAAAACCATAGCAGCTTTAGTAGCAATCACAGCGGTTATAGCAGTAGCTATGTTAGCGGGATGTATTGAGGAGATGGCAACAACACCCTCACATACTCCCGTTTCGAAAGATGAGCACTATAAAAGAGGGGGCGAAATAGATGGGAATACTGGATAGATTTAAAGGGAAAAGAAATAAACAAAGGGAATATTCAAAACAAAAAATGGAAGAAGCGAAAGGAATACGCAAAGGAGAGACTAAAGAAAATGAAAATCCAAAAGATGAAAAAGTCGTGACTAGGAAATCTAAAAATAGTCCCATAAATCTAACTGAAGATGGGATACTGCAGAAACTAGATCCAAATTATGTTAATTTAAGTCCTTTTGAAATCACTCAATTGATACTAAAAAAAGCAAGCATAGAGGATTATGCAGTATTTTCAGAGACACAAAAAAGAGCAAATCTATTGTATTTTGAGGCACTATCACTAATAAAAAATGGGGAATATGACAAAGGCATAGAATTAGCAAAAGAAGCATTGTCTATTACAAAATTTGAGGCTGAAAGTATTTACTGGACTTTGGGAGATGCTTATTGGAGAAAAGCAATAGAAACTGGAATGAATGCAAAAAATGTCAATGATGATGCATGGAGAAATCTTAATGAGGCAATATTATATTGGATTCAGGCTTTGCCTTTGCCTGCTGCGCTTCGTGACATTTCCAAAGCTTATAGATTCCAAGCCAAAATTCATTATAACAAGAAGAATATTAAAACCGCAATCGAGATATATGATGCAATTTATAACTTGGAGAAGAAATATAATACTTCTCTACTTACTAAAAATGATAAGAGACTTTTAGAAAAGTGGAATAAAGAATTATGAATAATAAGAAGCCACCAATGGTTTTCATAAGTTCGAGACTCGATGAATTAAAAGAGGAAAAAAATAAGGTAAAGGAAGGGATCTCTGAGCTTTGGGACCACGAAGGCATACCATTTAAGGTTTGGGATTGGGAAAACGCGAAAGAGATACCCAGTGGGAAAAAACCAGATAGGATTCAATCTGAAGGAGTTAGAGATAGCGACATATATATTTTAATTTTAGGTTCAGAATATGGAAACAATGATTACGGGGAGTCACCAACGCACAAAGAGTATAACGATGCTTGTTCTGAAATTGAAGAGGATTGTATTCTAATTTATATCAAAGAGGTTAAGGATAGGGAAGAGAAAGTTGATAGATGGATAAACGAGATCAAAGAGAATGAGCATACTTACAAACCATTTAAAAACCCGGATCAGCTTAAAGATTTGGTTAAAACACGTTTGATGGATTTATGGAATAAGAGAAAGGGGAGTCAGGAAGTGATTATAAAAAGTGCTCGGCACGTTCCAGAGCTATATTATAGTAGTTCAAAGAATTCATGTTATGGGGAAAGTTTTGATGCAGATGAGTTGAATGTAGAGATAAGAGGCGACAATAACTCAAAATCATTTATAGCATTTTTAGTGAGCTCAATTTTCTATAATAGGGCTGATTACGACACAACAATAGATGATGTCTCTTTAACAGCGTTTACTGACGATAAGGAAACAACTACCATTCTATATAGGATCAAGTTGGATGATGGTGAGTGGAAAGATTTTGATACTGATGTATTCACGTGTAAAATTGAGAAAAATAGTTCCAAAAGACTTTTCTTTAGGTTCATTTCCAGAGATTTTCTTGAGGAACCAGAAGTTTCTATAAAATTGACTTTAAATCATACTTTTGATGATTCTGGGGTTGGCGATATGTCTAAGTTTATTGAGGCAATTGATAACATAAAATGGGCGAAAGGAAGTTCTGGAGTCTCAGGAGTTCTAACTGACCCATGTCCTCAGCACAGCCAACCTCTACCTGGGTTCGGAAGGAGAGATGGTAAAATCCCCAAATTTTGGTAATAATAGGTTAAAAGAAGGCAAAAGGATTTCAGCGCATCCTAAATGAATCACTAGGAGTCAGGCAGGATAAAATATACGAGAAGGAATTGTATCCGGCAGTGGAAAAATTCCTGAAGACCAAAAAGAGTTGTCTTTCTGAATACGTAGGGTGTGAATTATCTCGGAAAAAAGGCAAAACCTGCCTCATAGCAGATGTGTTTGGGTATCAAATCAAGATGAAAAAACCATCTATTTATGGTAGAGATTAAATATTTTGATGAAGCCCTGATAAAAGCAAGAGTGAGCGGATATGGATTAAAATAAAAAATATTGGCACTGATGCGTTTTCATATACTTGCGATGAGCGATGTCACGATTGGTTATATCCGGTAAAAAGAGTAATTATCTCGCACTTTAAGATACGGCAGTTATCTATTGACAAAGGTGAAAAGCATGTAATTCAACTAATTTTAAGTATTGACCACGTTTAGCGCAGTTTAACGCAGAAGAACACAAATCCGTGCAATCCGTATAAATCTGCGTCCGAAATTAAATAGCTAGAAGTTATACTTTATACACAACGGAAAAAAAACAGATTTTAGGGTTTTATCATGGCAAAAAAATACAAACTAAAAAAGCTAAGAAAAGAGCCAGAAAAGTCTTTTAAGATAAACTATGAAGAAGAACTAAATGAGGCTCAGCACAAAGCCGTAGCGATAACGGATGGCCCGGTATTAGTAATCGCGGGTGCGGGCACAGGCAAAACGAGAACTTTGGTATATAGAGTAGCAAAACTGGTTGAATTGGGTATAAATCCTGCGTCAATACTATTGCTTACTTTTACGAGGCGGGCTGCTAATGAGATGCTCAGAAGGGCATCAAGTATCCTGGATGAAAGATGTTCAAAAGTAGCGGGTGGGACCTTCCACTCTTTTGCAAATACAATCCTCAGAAAATACGCAGGTCTCATTGGATTCAACACGAATTTCACGATTCTCGACAATAGCGATGCCGAAGATGCCATTAATGTAATCAGAACGCAGCTCGGGTTTCACAAAAAAGAGAAAAGATTTCCCAAAAAAGCAACCATTCGAAAGGTTATAAGCAAATCAATAAATAAAAGTTGCACGATTGAACTTGTTGTAAAAGCAGATTATCCACAATTCATAGTTAATTTAAGCGACATCCAAAAGATAAATGAACGTTATAAACTATACAAAAAAGCTAAATCCATTATGGATTATGACGACCTGCTCGTGTATCTAAAACAACTTTTAGAGGAGAATAACGTGGTGAGAACGAAATTATCAAATTTTTACAAATATATATTGATTGACGAGTACCAGGATACAAACAAATTACAGGCACGTATAGCCTGTTTACTCGCTTCAGAACATCAAAACATCATGGTAGTGGGCGACGATTCACAAAGTATTTATGCCTTTCGGGGAGCGAACTTCAAAAATATCATGGATTTCCCAAAGATATTTCCAGATACGAAGATCATCACCCTCGAAGAAAACTATCGAAGTACGCAGCCGATCCTTGATTTGACGAATGAAATTATCAGGTATGCAAATGAAAAATACCCTAAAAACCTGTTTACTAAAAGGGAAGGCAATCAAAAACCGGTCTTTATTGAGGCGGAGAACGAAAATTATCAGTCACAATTTATCGTTCAACGAGTATTGGAGCTGAGAGAGGAGGAAATACCACTGAATGACATTGCCGTCCTGTTTCGGGCAGGATGGCTTTCTAATGATTTAGAGATTGAATTAAAAAACCATAATATTCCTTTCGTGAAACACGGTGGGTTTAAATTTATTGAGGCCGCTCATGTTAAGGACGTAATTGCTCATTTAAGAATTGTTTTTAATCCGTTAGATGCTGTTAGCTGGCATCGAATATTATTATTGATCGAAGGAATTGGTACCAAAACGGCGAATGATATAATTACCGAAATTGTTGACAAAGATAAGGGGCTGGAATTTTTTAAAGTAAATAGATTTTTAAGTAGAAAGTACGGTGGGAATTTGAATAGATTGGGTTCTACCATTGAAGAGATCAAATCTGAAGAGATTACACCTGCAGAACAAATAGTCATTCTACTTGAATACTATAAACCGCTATTTGAGAAAAAATACGATGATTTTAATAAGAGACAAAAGGATTTAGAGTCCTTAGTTAGAATCGCGGAAAGATATAATAATTTAGAGCAATTTTTAGTTGATACTACCTTAGAGCCATTAGAGGCCAGTCAAGTTGATGTAGAAGTTACTGACAACGAGGATGAAAATTTAATTTTATCAACGATTCATTCAGCAAAAGGACTTGAATGGCATACCGTATTCATAATCTTTCTTGTTGATGGTTATCTGCCGTCTACTTATTCTTTGGACAGCGAGGAAAATGTAGAAGAGGAGAGGAGGTTATTATATGTGGCGGCAACTAGGGCTAAAGAAAACTTATATCTTCTAAAACCAGAGATCGAATACACGGGACGGAACTATTTTGAACAATCTTATTTGGGTTTTTCCGAGGTTTCAAGGTTTTTGAATGAAGGTGATATTTTAGAAAAATATGTGGAACGATGGAATTTAATTGATGAAAAAGAGTGAAATTAAGGTGGAAAATGAAAAGTATTTGACCAAGCAGTAATGAAACATATGAATAGATAAACATTCTGCAATCTCGCGGGATGTGGCTATGTAAAAGGGCAGTCACGCAACAACGGCGATATGAGTTGCCCGAAAAAGCGATGAAGATGAAAAGCGTAGGGGATATGAAAAGCGCTTTGAGATTGTGTTTTTGGATGGTAAGTTTATAATAATTCCTGAAGATATTTAGGGCTATCCGTAAGATAACGATTGATATGGCGATATGTCCGAGTTATCGGACTGATTTCACGAAATGCCATTATCGCATTATTTCTTCTTCTCTAATACTTCTTTGACGGCACCGAGAACGCCTTTTACAACGTCTTTTGCTATATCTGCGGTCTTACCACCCACTTCTTTCGCGGAGTCTAGCGCGGCTTCAGCGGCGTGCTCCATCAGGTCAACGGTTTTGACGCCAGCCTCCTTCGTCCCCTCAATTATGCCCTCCGCAGCCCCTTTGATTATCCCGGTAACTTCTACTTTTGTCTTCTCTGCACCTTCGATTGCACCTTTCATCGCATCTTTAGCCGTTGATTCTACTTTATCCCTTGTGACTTCTGCACCTTCCAATACTTTCTTGACGACATCTCGGGTAATCTCACTTACTTTCTCTGTTATGTCTTCTCCTTTCTCAAAGGCGTTCACCACCGCTTCCCTAACTGTTTTTGTTACCTCACTCTCTTCTTCTTCCATGATAAAACCATCCTTTTTGTAGAATAAACAACTTTTTAACTGATTTATGTCAGTAGTCGCCTGTGTGCTACGGCTAAGTCGTCGTGGAATAGAAGGACTGGTACTTATCTGCTATTTAATTGTGTTTTAGATGATTTTCAGAGGCATAATGCTTTTTACCCTCGCCTCCATGCGGCGGAGCATTTAGGCACAAAGCATAGAATAAAGGTATTTGTACAACATGGGTAAAACCACGAGATCTCACGAGATTAGCACAACACTTTTTCTTTTTTATAAAAAGAAAACCGGTGCTAAACGAAAAACGCAAATAACTTCTTTTGGTAAAGCTTTTTATTTTTAAGAAAAGATTTCTCGTGAAAATTTGTGTAATCGGTGGTTAGCTAAACAAATGCAAATAATCTAATCTCAACTTCGCAGGACAGCGTATAAAAGAGAAATCAAAGATTTTCGCAAAAAAAATCAGTGTTGAAATGAAAACGTTGCATGAACGTGAAAAAGAGAACTTACAAGCTATATATGGCTGATATCTTGTACGCAATAACTAAAATCGAGAGCTACATCAGGGGCTTAGATGCACTTATTCAGAATGAGATGATAATAGATGTTAAGAACCGAATACATACGAGACGTTAAGCCAACAAGTGTAGAAATTCTCGCTAAACAGAAAGTAGAGAATATCAACGAATGCTGGCGAATAATGGCAGTATCGGACACTATGCGGGATCCTGCAGTTAGTTCTATAACTTAGCAGTAACGTCCATTAAAATATTGCCGATTTTGTTCTCACATCAAAAATTCATATTTTATAACACTTACTGCAGCATGTCGGTGAACACTACAGCTAACACTTTTTAAAATTATAAACTTTCTTTAAATCCATGCCCAACTTCTTTGACCTCAACGTGCATGCATATCCGGAGACCCATACGCCGGCAGAGGAAATGCTCCGAGTTGCGAGAAGGTACGGATATGCAGGCATAGCCATAACGAACCACGATGACAGTGTGGAAGAGCAGCAAGAAAAATATCCTTCCATTTACATGGGCATAGAGATAAGGACAAACTCAGTCTCCGAATTGAATAGGAAATTAAAGCATCACAGTGGAAAAGTGCCCTTGTTAGTAGTTCATGGCGGCGACGAAAAAATAAATCTCGCAGCTTTAAAGGACCATAGAGTAGACATATTAGCGCATCCCTGCGGTGAAAAGGGAGAAGGGGTATTGAGCCACATATTGGTGCGATACGCCGTTGAGAACGGTATTGCAATCGAATTCAACATGAACGCATTAATTTACAGCAGGAGAGGCGATAGAGCGCGAATTCTCGGTAGGATGCGCGATAATTTACACTTAGTGCGGAAATATAAAGCTATGTCAATATTAACCAGCAATGCCCGTTCTATATATGATTTGAGGGCGCCACGAGAGATGATTGCACTCACATCACTGTTTGGGATGCGGCGAGGGGAGGCGGTAAGTGCGTTGAGCGATATTCCGCTGAGCATATTGGAGAAGCGGTGGAATAAGGAGAAAGAAGTGGAGATACTATGAGACGTCGCGATAGGAGACGGTATCTTGTGTTCGAGGTGATGAGCGAGATAGAAGTAGATAAGTACAAGTTGCTGAATGCGATATGGAACTCAATGTATTCTTTGTATGGGGATATAGGTACAAGCGAAAGTAAGCTATGGTTGGTAAAATATGATAAATTGGGCATAGGAATTCTAAGGTGTGCACACAGTAAAGTTGATGAAGTGAGGGCAGCATTAGCTTGTATTCACTCGGTGAACGGAGCCATGGTGGGCATACGAGTCATTGGCATCTCTGGGACGATAAAAGGCGCTACTCGTATCGCATGATAGACATGCCTGAACAGCAAACAAGATAGACTGGTGCCAGATTACAGGATACATGTTTGACTTGTATCTTCATTCGTCGTGTAAATTTGTCTAATTTTGTGGTTCCTTCGGCATCGTTCAACTTGCTTTTTGCTTTGTTTTTAAACAGTTCCTCTCAGCATCTCTATATAAATCGACAAGTCCCTTCTCGTTATTATTCCCACAAAGTCCCCACTCACTTCTTCTCTCACCGCCAAAATATCTCGTCTGTCCCGTATCATCCTTTTTAACGCTTCCGCTGCCTGTTCCCCATCTAATATAACATCGTCAAAGCTGTCGAATGGACTCATCACGTTAGAAACACTAAAAAAGTGCCTTTGCTCGGCCGGTATCTTTTTTACGGCATCAAGCGTTACAAACCCTTTAAAATCCCCGCTATCATTCACTACTGCGTATTCGGCTGTCTTCTCCTCAAGCATCTTTCTCATCAGCTCCATGATTGACATGTCCTCCGACACGCTTGCTCTCTCGGTTCTCATGACATTCTTCACCCTTATCCCCTCTAACGTGGCAAAAGTGATAGTGGCTCTCTCTTCTTCCGTTGCTGCCATGTACAGGAAAAGGGCAAGTAAGGGTAGCCAGAGGTTCATTCCCCGCTCACCGGTTAAAATAAAAGTGAAAGGGTCGAAAAAAAGACCCGCTATTACCATTGCACCAGCAAATATTTTCCCTATCAATACCGCCTTCTTCGTCGCTTTTAAGAATGACATCCGCTTTGCGAGAACAGCTCTTAAAACTCGCCCACCGTCCATTGGGAATGCCGGTATTAAATTGAAGATTGCTAACACTATATTGAAAGAACCAATGACTAACACAAGAATTCCTATCGGACGGTAAAAGCCCAAATTTAAACGGTTTAGCCCGATATAGACAAGATAAAATAAAGTACCAATGGCAAAACTCATTAGGGGTCCGGCAATTGCAATCCTCCACTCCTTCTCCGGGCTCTTGGGTATCTCCTCCATCATAGCTAAGCCACCAAAGAAGAAGAGCGTGATGCTCTGTATCTTCGTCCCAAATTTCATTGCAACATAGGAATGCGCCATCTCATGGAGTAACAGAGTGAAGAAGAATAGAACAGCAGCTAACGTGGCTAAAGAATAGCGGAGGACTGAATCCATCTCGATACCTCCTAAGCCCATTGGAATACGATATTCCGTGGCAGGGCCAGTTGCAAATGCAAAAATAAATAGGAACAATATAATCAGAAAAGTGAAATGCAGTTTTATCGGTATGCCGAGGAGCTTACCCACTTGAATAGACGTGTGCATCGTATCTTTGTGATCAGTTAATTTTATATATCCCCCTTAGTTCATAAATAGTATTATGGAAATAGAATTGTCTTCGTTATATGGGCAGGAGATATACACGGATAGGGGTATGTATGTCGGCAAAGTAGAGGATGTAAATGTGGACATAACAGAGAAGCGAATATCCGGGTTTGCAGTGAGGGATATAAATCCAAACGCTTTTGATGTGGGCAATAAACAGGGCGTAATTATCCCGTACCGGTGGGTAATGGCGATTGGGGACATCGTATTGATAAAACATGTCAAGAGAAGGTTAGCGACTAAAGAGCGCGGAGAGGAAGGGGGAGAAAAGAGGGAGGGAGAAGAGATTAATAACGAGGAATGACGACTTGGCCTCACCACAGATATAAAAAAGATGTTGATAGAGAGATATACGCAGGAATAAAGACCAACCCCCCTTTGATAGTGCGAGTAGACGGTAGAAACTTCAAGCGTGTATTGCGTGAGAACGAATTCAAGAAGCCATACGACGAAAGATTTGCAAGGAGTATGGCGGAAGCGGCGGTGATTTTCTTCGAGAAGAGCGGTTTTGACCCTGTGATTGCGTACATCTTCTCAGATGAGATAAGCATACTTTTCGAGTCTGTTCCCTTTAAGGGTAGGATAGAGAAGCTGGATTCTGTGATTGCAAGTACCATTGCAAGTGCGTTAACCATCATTTTGGATTTTAAAGAAGCTATTGCGTTTGATGCAAGGGTAATCCCGGTTTGCGGAGGAACTGATGCGTTAGAGTATCTTGCACAGAGGCAGGCGGAAGCTTGGAGGAACCATATCAATGCCTATGGCTATTACGGGCTGATAGACAAAGGATTAAGTAAAAAGGAAGCCGAGAAACGGCTGATGGGGATGAAAGCAGGGGATGTGCACGAGATGCTATTTCATATGGGGATAAACCTGAATGAAACGCCAAAATGGCAAAGAAGGGGCATTCTGGTTGCAAAGCAAAAATATGATAAAGAGGGATACAATCCAAAGACTGCGGAGACTGTTAATATTACACGTTATAAAATAGTTCAAATATGGGACCTGCCGTTATTCAAGTCAGAAGAAGGGCGAAAATTTATATCTGAAATGCTTGGAGATTGGGCCCGAAGGGATTTGAACCCTTGACCGCCCGGTTATGAGCCGGGCGCTCTAACCAACCTAAGCTACGGGCCCTCATTGGTCATATAACATATTGTATTTCTATAATCATATAAATATTGTATCCTGAATTTGAGACCAGGCAACTTATTCTGAATAGCTTTCAACCTGCAATCAGAATGAAATTCGGAGAAGTATACGAGTTCTGCTACTCTAACGAACGGAAGGTAAAGGGAACGACAAGAAAAGGGTATTGGCTAAGAAGATACGAAAGAAAGGAGCAAAGACTCTGAGAAGAGCGATGACGAATTCAGTGCGGAACGGGGAAAAGATAAGGCCATGGGTGGGTTCTTTGCTCTGGATTCAAATAGAAAACAGAAGCCAAAGAGCGGATTACGCAATTATGATTGTGGCATCAAATCTGTGTCACATATTCGCGAAAAGTTAATATTCACGATAAAAGAACTTAATGGCTGGGATCCAATTGTTATAAGTACGACCATTTACATCTATGAATTCCTCGCATGTAATAATTCCATTATCTATTTTCAACTTCTTGGCATGATGAATTTGTGGATAAGAGCCGGTTTTTATGGTATAGTTATAAGTGAGATTCGATTTTAACGTGAATTCCTTATTAAAAGTTATGTTGTGCCAATCTCCGTTGTAACCGTCCCAAATTGCTGTTACGTTCCAGGTCGAGTTAAAAATTTTTACATATTCTGAATGCCCACCTGTGCCTTCACAAGAATAAGTGAACATTTTATGGATGTTAATATCCTGAAAAGGTATTATAGTCCCATTATGTGTACCGGAGATGCAGGGGTACGTTCCAGGCCCTGTATCAAATTTTATATCTAATGCTGCATAGGCATCCACCAGACCATAACCGTAATAAACATCTCTTCCTTTCTTTCCTAAATCCTTTGCTGTATTCCGCAAACGAACTCTGAGTTCTTCGTTTGTGTACTCAGGATACTTAGATTTTAGCAGTGCGGCAACGCCAGCGACATGGGCAGTTGCGGCTGAAGTACCAGCGTAAAAAGAGGTATAGCCATTATTCCCAGAAGTTGTTGAAATCCATGTTCCAGGCGCAACTAACTCCAATTCCGGTCCAAAATTGCTGTGACTCTCCCGCTTTTCATCTTCATCTATTGCGCCTACCGCTATTACCGAGGGATACACAGCAGGATGTCGAATAACAGATAAATTATCATTCCCTGCCGCTGCAACCAGGATTGAATCTTTGTGCCAGGCATAAATGCAGGCATCTTCAAGCACCGTGGATTCATTAGTTCCAATACTCATACATATCACATCAGAGGATTGATTTGCCGCATATGTAATAGCTTTTGCTACGTTCCAGGTGGTTCCGTATCCGGTTTCATTCAAAACCTTCAACGCGAGGATGTTCACTTGTGCTATTCCTGCTATTCCTATTCCATTGTCTATTGTAGCTGCGGCAACCCCGGCAGCCTTGGTACCATGCCATTGGGAATAGTCATCCATAGGATCGGAATCATTATTCACGAAGTCAAAGCCACCCGCATAATTACCCACTAAATCCACATGCTCGTAATCAATCCCGGAATCCAATATAGCTAAAGTAACGTTTTTACTGCCTTTATCAAAATCCCATGCCGTGTCCACATGTATACAGTTCAAATTCCACTGCGCGTAAAAATAAGGATCGTCTGGCGAGTAGGGAGATAAAGCATGAACGAGTTTATTCGTTTCCACATATTTTACGTCTTCTAAACTTGCGGTAAAAACAGTTTCTTCTTGTTCTGTCGTTTTTACAAGTATGCAATTCAGCTCTTCATTTATATCCATAACTGTGTAGGTCTCAAAAGCCCACGCAGGGATTTTGGCATTGAAGCATATTATCCAGGGTTCGTTTTCGTTCGCTGCGCTTTCAAATGCAGAGGCTAATATCAACGCGCTTGCGAGCAGAAGCAGAACGATAACAAAAGAACGACGTTTAGTCCAGCTTAATAGCCGGTATCCAGTCCCAATATTTTTTGCCATTTGCGTCTATAAATTCTGTGCAGGTTATAACACCAGCAGGTGTTGAAAGACTGTTGGTATGGTGGATTTGAGGATAAGAGCCGGTGCGAATGGTGTAGTAGTAGGTTTCGCCCGCGAGTAGCGAGAAAGAAAGGGGGAAGGAGATGCTGTCCAAATCACCTTGATAACCAGTCCAATTTGCCGTTACATCCCAACCGGAATTATTCCAGATTCTTACCTGCTCTGTGTGCCCGCCAGTACCAGTGCAGGAGTATGTAAACAGTTTATGCACGGTTATATTTTCTGTTGGCACTATTGTGCCGTTGTGTGTACCCTTTATGCTGGGATAAGAGCCTTCACCTGTGTCAAAGATACCTTTTTTTATGTATGGTACTATCAGCGGATACAGGTCCTGAATATCACCACCAGTAATCGCGTATGGAATATCCCATATACCGTTTATCTCGGTTGCATCAGGATATTTCTCTTCGTAATCATCGTAGTAATTCCCCTCTTCAAGCGAAGCGTTGAACCATTGATTTGTGCATTCGTCATATGCGTTATTTGCAGCATTTTCGATGAAATCGTTGTGGTATATGAGATTGTTGTTACTGGGATAGTCCCTATCGTAAATGTAGATTCCCTCTTCATTGTTTGATATTATGTTTGAATAGATTGTATTGCTTCCGCAGGAAATCCACATTGTCAATCCCTTTTTGCTCCCGGATATTTCGTTTGAATATATTTTGTTGCCTCGTGAATTCCAGATGTAGAATCCATTCTCTGTGTTTGATGATATTATATTCCCATAAATATTGTTATTATTAGCATCCCAAAGATCTAAACCCGCATAAGAATTATCTGAGATATTATTGGAATAAATCTCATTATATTTTCCTGTTTCTAAATAAATTCCCCTGCCATTACGAGAGATATTATTAGAACAAATTATATTCGCCTCACCATCATAGCCATATGTATCAAAAATATGAATGCCCTCTACATTTGAAACTATATTATTACAATATATTGAGTTATTTCTTCTACCAATAAGAATTCCGGCTGTATCCCTATTATATGATATTGTATTGTTTTTAATTATATTGTTTTGAGAATTAATATAAACCGCACCACCATCCCAATCAGAATAACTACCATTCGTCATTTTAAAATTGTCAATTATGCAATCGTTTGATACTATATTTATTACGTTGCCATTCTTCATTCCATCTATGACGGGCATTCCGATTCCAGTCAGATTAAGCATTTTGTTTACAACCACATTCTCACGGTAAGTGCCGTTATAAATCAGGATAGAGTCACCATCGGCAGAGTTGTTAATCGCTACTTGAATAGAAGTAAAATTCGCTGAGGGGCACTCGCTTAAGTCATCATCCACGGTAATCGTCTTCGCATCAATTGCCGTCACTAATAAAACCATCGTTATAAATCCCAAAAATAGGTATACAGCCAATTTCATCTTATCACCACTTTCCCCCTCTTTCCTTTTAGTTATAGCTCTTTATAGTATTGGTCAACATACTATAAATAGTATAAAGACTTTACGTTTATCATATTAATGTACCGATATTGTATATAAGAGGTAGAAATGGATATTAAAAGATTAACAGAAGCGGTAATAGTAGTGGTGTTGGCGGTGCTGGCGCTAAGCGTGGGTGTAATAAGCGCAACGGAAGCAGGGAATGAGCTTGAAACTAAAAAGATATTGATGGTAATCGCGCCAGAGGGCTTCGATGAAAAGCAACTATCAGAGCCAAAACAAGTATTTGAAGCGGCAGGAGCGGAAGTAGTGATAGCGAGTAAGAGTAAAGAAGCGGCGAGCGGGATGTCGGGGGATGAGGTAAAACCTGATATTTCGTTTTATGATGTGAATCCAGGAGATTATGATGTAATTGTAATTGTTGGCGGTACCGGCTCAAAGCGACATCTCTGGGAAGACGAGGATTTGCATGCTCTGGTTAAAGAAGCATACGAGAAAGGGAAAGTTGTGTCTGCAATTGGTTTATCGCCCGTGGTGCTTGCGAAGGCAGGGATTCTGGAAGATAAGAAATGCACAGGATTTCGAACAGTGCTAAAAGTAGTGGGCTTGTATGGAGCGACCTATGTAGATGAAGGTGTTGTGATTTCCGACCGGATAGTAACTGGAAGGGATTCAGAAGCGGCAAATGAGTTTGCGAATGCAATAATAGGAGTGACACAAAAATCGCGGTTACCCGGCTTTGAAGCGATAGTAGCAGTTGCAGGATTACTTGCGGTGGGTTATGTTTTGAGGAGAAGGAGATGAAGGCAGGATACAAGAGATTGTAAGCACTTCTGACATGTTTATCTCTCGAAAAGAATACAATTTACCTACGGGTTCGTGGAATTATATCTCACATCTCGTTAATCCATTCAGGTATTTACCCGGTCAAATCTAAATGTTCCTTTCGCTTTTTCAAACACGCCAATATATTCGGGATAACTTGTCTCCGTAGCGGTATATACGATCATATATATATAACCCGTGTTTGAGTCTTGGAAGATAATCCTGCGCTCTTTCAGGGCAAACCCGTTGTAGGAATAAGCGCAAACGAGTTCACGTGCGGATTCATTGCAAATTGTCGTTTGCGTATATGAACTCAGCGTATAGTTTTCATGAGTCTTGAGTTGATCCACGATATTAGATGCCGCATCCTCGTAAGACGAGTAATTCCCGCCTGAACTTGCGGGATGCATAGCCTGAACGATGATATTTGGGCTACTGCCCTTCTCGTCAACAGGACCTTTAAAGAGCAAGTAGCCGTCTTTTGTTATTTCACCACGCCATGCCGCGGGATACGCAAGAGCAAACCCGAGCTTTTGGTCCGTGAAAGTCCTCCAGTCCGGACCGAAGGTAAACGTTTGCTTCGCTTTTTCATAGGCTTCTATATAATCCGGATAACTTTCCTTAGTAGCAGTAAAAACAATCATGTAAATGTATTCTGTACGAGGCTCCTGGAAGATTACTTGTGCCTGTTTCAGGGCAACACCATCAAAGGAGTAGGCGCAAACGAGTTCGCGTGCTGATTCATTGCAAACCGTTGTGGGATCGCGTAATATCAACGAATAATTATCACGAGTCTTGAGCCGAGAGAGCATCTCAGATGCTGCATCTTCATAAGAGGTGTAATTCCCGCCTGAGCTTGCGGAACGCATAGCCCGCACGATTATGTTTGGAACATGCCCTTTATCATCTGCCGGTCCTTTAAAAAGCAAGTAGCCTTCTTCTGGTAGTTCACCACGCCAGGTCGCGGGATACGAAAGAGCAAAACCCATGTTTTTATCGGTATAAGTATTCCAGCCGGGCGAAGAAGCTGGCAGGTTCTCTCGAGTTCCCCACCAGTACCCGATATATCCCGCACTTAGTGTTGCCACAATAAACAAACCGATTAGGAGTATTGTCCCTATGCTGAACTTAGACACTTCTTTTTCAGGCATTTTTTAGTGATTCTACCTCCGTTCTTTTAACACAAATCTCTTCACCATTCAAGGTGATAAAATATGTGTTCAAAAAAGTCCTACCAATATTTATCTCTGGTAGCTTTTCTGAATATGTTTTCGCTTCGATGCAAGCCACCTCAACTGTTTCTCTATCTTTTATATCAGCACTCAGCAGCTTGCCATCACAAAACACCGCTGTTTTTACATGATAAAGTGCTAAAAGCTCTTGCTCACATTTAGGGTAAGCACCCATATTCTTATTTGCTGACCAAATTTCCATTTACCATCACCTCTATTGGATATTAACTTTATCGGAATATAAGATTTAATATTAAATAAAGAAATAGAGTTTAAAAATAAATAAAAAAGGGAGAGAAAAAAAAAATCCCTTTTGAACTTTTTACTGTTTTTTTATATAGTTCTGTGTGTTGTGTTGTCTACAACTTACGCTGGATACGCTACCACTACTATTGTCTGGTTCGTTAATCCAACCGTGCCGTCACCTGCAGCTCTGTATCCTATCTTTATCGGTACGCTGCCATCAGTAACACCTGTTGCATAGAATACTGCACTGTAAGTCTGATTAATACCGGCATAATCACCGAATTTTATGTCCGCAGTATCCGCATTACTACCAGAAACATTGCATGTTACGTGAAGCACGGTAGCCGAGTCACTAACATCGGTTTCTGCGCTGTAATGGATGGTAAGGTTTGAACCTGAAACACCTCGGGGTATGCTCAGCGAGCCAACGTTCCATGTATTATTGGTCCATGTTGTGCCATAGCCATCATTATATGATGCATTTACTGTTGACACTCTCGCAGCGGATTTAGTCATAAGCGTTGGCACCGCATTAGCAGCCAGTTCGTCATTCGTGACATAGTCATCCGAGAAGACCACAGTACCGTGAATAGTGACCGTATCGTCACTGTCCGCACCAATATCAATAGTATTTACAGCGGTTGCATCAGTACCAATGTTAATGTCGCTAGCACCTGCGCCTGTACCAATATTAACCGTCTGGCCAGCACTACTCGAACCTAAAGTAATAGCTCCTGTTTGAGCAGTTCCACCAATGGCTATTGTTCCACCAACAGTTGAGGCACCAATAGCATAGGCAGAATCAGCGACACCATTAAGCGTGAAGTCATCTCCGACTGTCAAAGTGATGTCACCATTGTCTGAACCACCGGCAGTTATGGCAATAATACCATTAGTTGTATTAATGTCAACTCCACCAGCAGCGCCAGTAGCCGCCAAAGTTAATGCACTAGCGTGTGTTTCTGAAGACTGAATGTTAACTCCTCCTGACCCGGTAATGTCAATGTCTTCTGAGCCACCGGTAGTAATGTCTATACCACCAACAGTAGCATCAATCGTAACCGCATCCACAGTACTCTCGTCAGAAATTAATTTTAGCGCAGCAGGAGTAGCTATTCCCGCTTCTATAGTTAAATCGCCAGCAGTGGTTGACCAGGTTGAAGCCGCACCACCAGTAACAGTTAACGCATTAGTGGCTGAAACTGTCAGTCCTTGGGCTCCTTTGAAACTCTGGCCGTCGCCTAATGTGATATCCGTACTGCCTGATATATCCGCATCTACAATAGTACTATCTGCGATGAGCGTAGTTGTTATTGACCCGGGCAGAATACCCATTGGCTCTACAGGACCTTCATCCGCAGTAACCGCAACTGCAACACAAGAAAGGACCATTGTCGTTATCATAAGACCTACAATAGTTTTATTACCTATCATTTTTTTCGTTTTCACCTCCTATTTTTTTTATCGAATTTAACAACTTTTGATTATGATAGCTTTTTTTATTCGCTACCACAATAGAAGCTAAGAAAAAAGGAGTTTAAATAGTCTGCAATAGAGGCCAGAAATGTTTCACATGTTGTGAAACTAATTTCGAGATGATGTTCATCAAAATGCCAGTTAACAGAATCCTTATTTGGTAACCGCCCAAATCTTTTTTTAATAACATATAAAGTTTTTTGTTGCTTCAGCAAATCTTTTTAAAAAAGAAAGGTTGGTTATGCCGTGAAATCGGGAAAAGGCTGCCGAACGGAAGGTAAATGAGTTTGTGCAACAAACCCAAAAAGGCATATTCAATTAGTTATATACCCAAATCCTGTGAGATTCTTGTGGATATAAGAAGCACAAAAAAAGAACTATCAAAAAGACCAGCCACTTAACCACTTTAAACTCTCTTTATATTCATACGTTACCGGGTAACCCGATATAACAGGGTAAAACAGGAAGAAAAGAACTGCGGCGGATACTAACACAATCAAGTACATTATAACAAAGATGGCGACACTTTTCCGCGTTGTCGGTCTCATATGCAGCTCATTTATCCAATAAGTGAGTGCAAGTATCATGAACGGCACGTTGGGCATAAAATGATAGATGAATAGGATTCTCGAGATGAACAAAAACGGGATCCATTGCAACAGGAACGGAATGAGGATGAATAGTTCAACGTTATTATCCCTACCTATATGTCTTACTTTATCCGATACGATCCGTGCCGCTATGAAAATCAAAGCGGGAATACCGCACCACCATATAATAGGATTACCCATCAAAACGACTGTCGAAACTGTGCCGTCAAATGTGTTGGAGTACATCCAAAGTGGTACATGAACCCCTGGGTCAAAAGGGTTAAACATCAAGGGCCAGCTCCACCAGGGAGAAGAGAAAGGATGCGTCGCGTCAATTCCTGCATGGTATCCAAACATATAGAACTGCAACTTGATGACATCCACGAGACCATGTCCCTCGCCTGCGAACATGGATGGAATATAAGTCGCGATGTAAATAGCCGCGGCAACGAGTAGCCCTGCTAAGACGGTCTTCCAATCGCTAAGAATTGGCTTCCTGACTTTTAGATCGCTAATCACTAATAGAATCAAAATTGCTACAAAACCAAAGATTGCAATCCATTTCACCGCGAAGCAACACCCGAAGAAGACAAAGCTCAGGAAAAGAGAGGTGTTCTTTCCTTTTTCACTGCCCTCCCGGTTGGAGAAATAATCGAAGGCAAAATAAAACATCAAAAGAGAAAAAAAAGCGATGTATATCTCGCCAGTTGCCAACCGCGCCAGAGCGAAGTGCATGAAATCGAATGTCAAAAGGAAAGCCGCGAAGAAGCCCATTAATGCACTTTTAAACATGCGCTTACTCAGAAGGAATATTATAGGAATCATCAATGCTGCGGCTAATGCGCCAAGAATGCGCCAGCCAAATGGGTTCATACCAAACTTTAGAATGCCCGATGCGATTATGAGCTTTCCGAGTGGTGGATGCGTCCATTCGTATGGCTCCTCACGATTCAAATGCTCTTCCGCAGTTCGCATAAAGTACATCTCATCAAAGTAAGCGCCATACTTCTGTGTGATTGGAAGTTCCACGAACTGTTGCTCATCTACTAACTGCACCGGGTCTTCGAACTCACCTTCCGCCTGTACATCAACAACATCAACCTTTTTATTCCCCGCAGATATTACCAGAATCTCCCCTATCTTACCGTCCGACTCCGCGGCATCGAATATGAACTTGAGAAACCGTACGCTGTTATTACCAAAATCCTTTTTATCCCAATTGGAAAAGTGCACACTATTTGCGGGGTCTTTATCATAAGAGGCGAGCATCCGCCAATCTTCTGAACGCGGCCCCACATCATCCACAGCACAGCCATATAGCTCGAACTTAGTCCGCTTCGCATCACGCAAGAATATATAAACCGCTTTTACTTGCTGAACATGTCCTAAGTCAAAAACCACAGGGATATCCTCTTCGCCCAAAGCTGCTTTTGACGGCTGCCAGCAGGAAGAAGGCATCGTAACGGCACCCAGGTTAAAGACCGCAAAAAGCAGGAAAAAGATGGTTAGTGCGGCTATCGCTGCGAGTTCCCAGGTTCCTTTCAGCCTCATTTTCTTTTAGTTCCTGTAGTCTTATGCAGAACAAAGACCGTACAATTATTTATATGATATTATCAATGCAAAATAGATATGCTAATGGCTCTGAATAAATGGACAAGTAAAATAGAAGAGGTGTTAAGTGGCGATATGGAAAAGAAGGGTGCAGAGTCGAGGCGAATATTTGAAAATGGCCATACCTAAGATAAAACGGCAGAACGGACATTGGGCGTGTATAAAACGATATTCTAACTCTTGGAATAGGGTAATTTTTAGTAAATACTAAACCTTACGTTAAAATTCAAATCCGGATGTTTTTAGCGAGCGGCACATAATGCTTTAAACATATTCAAGTTCTGAGTTCCTTGTGATATGTTATGTTCATGGCTGGATATGTACACAAAAAAGCATATTTATATTTCAGGATAACCCACAGCAAAATGTGGCTAACAAATTGATTGCATGGGTAAGGATTCAGGAACTGCATAAGCATCCAACGATACTTTTACCGTTCTTACTCGGGACCGCAATTGCATGGTCCGAAGCGGGAACAATAGATTTGCGTGTGTTTGTCATTTCGCTTATCATAACCTATTTTATAACGAATGGGGCATTCATGTCGAACGAGTATTTCGATTATGAAACAGACAGGATAAATATAGGACGAATTGGTGGCGATAGAGTCGGAGTAACCACGACTGGAGGCACACGGGTATTGGTTGAGGGTCTTTTATCAGGAAAGCAGGTTCTAACGGCGTCTATCCTCTTCTTCATCGCTACTATCCCGCTTGGAGTAATATTACAGTTCTACTTTGATACAGGAATATTAACGATTCCACTCGGCATATTCGGGATTTTAATGGGTCTGTTTTATACAGCACCACCACTGAGAGCGTCTTATAATGGGTTTAGCGCTCTATTTATGGCAATTGGATTTACCATTCCGGTATTTGCAGGTTATTATATCTATCAGGGATTTAGCTGGTTGCCTCTTATCGTTGCGCTTCCGTGGACTGTGGCTGTGCCGGCAATGAAGATAATTCGCGAATTCCCCGATTATGAAGCGGACAAATCGGCAAATAAAAGGACTCTTGTCGTGAGATTCGGAAAGGAGAAAATGGCGCCAGTCTATATCATATTGACATTATGCTCTTTGATCCTGTTTATTCCCGTCATATTTATCACACAAGAAATAGCAGTTCTATTGCTCCTGTTACCCGCTTTCTTCCTGCTCAGGAGTGTAATCCCAATGATTAAAGGTGAATGGGGGAATAAAGGAGGGTTAGACGCTATATGCAAGAATGGATTCATAGGGATGCTCTTTATACTCGTGGCACTCATGGGTATTTTCATTTTCAAAGGATTAGGAATGTATTTAAAATGTCAGTAGAAGAACTAAAGTCATGGATAAGTGCACATAAAGACGAAATATTTGCAAACGATGCGGTAGGAACCGGCTGTTTCAGCTATCTGCCAGGTGAGATCATCTGGGCGGTCACAAAGCGGTGTAACCTAAAGTGCAAACATTGTTCGATTAGCGAAGTGGGCTCAGGAGAACTCACGACAGAAGAGGGGTTCGGGCTTATTGAGGACGCAGCCAAGCTCGGGCCGGTCAAGTTCGGATTCACGGGTGGTGAGCCGCTGCTGAGAGAGGACATCTATGACCTCATCGAATATGCTGCGTCTTTTGACATGCAGGTCGTGATGGCAACGAATGGAACGCTGATAACGAATGAAGTTGCGAAACGGTTGAAAAAAGCGGGTCTTGAACGTGCGGCAATGAGCATTGATGCTGTTGGCAGTGCACATGATGTGTTTCGTGGCGTGAATGGTGCGTTTAAGAACATGCTCCGCGGGCTGAAAGCATGTGAAGAGGAAGGGCTTTCTGTACAGTTCTTCACCACAGTGACAAGGGATAATTATAGCGGAATACCAGAAATAATCAAGTTTGCTGATGATTTAAACATATGGCGAATCTATCTCATTTATTTGATTGCTGTTGGTCGTGGTAAGCAGATTTCTGAAGCTTGTTTGTCCACGGATGAGAACATGGAGTTCTTTGACTATACGGCGACTGAGCAAACGGAAGTGAATACGTGGCTTAAACCGATTTGCAATCCACAATACTGGGCTTATATGGAAGATAAAGAGATTGTGGATCGTGTGGATGGAACTAAGTTTACCGGATGCACGGCGGGTATCACCCGTTTTCATATCTTTCCTAATGGTGATGTGGCTCCATGTGCATACCTGCCCGTAAAGGCGGGGAATATAAAAGAAACCCCTTTTCTGGATATCGTCCGGAATTCAGAGATGTTCAAGGCGTTGAGAGCGCGTAAATTGAAAGGACACTGTGGAACGTGCAAATATAAGCGAATCTGTGGAGGATGCCGGTCCAGGGCGTATGCTACTTCGGGCGATTATCTGGGTGAGGATCCGGTGTGTTCTTTGTGGGAAAATCAGCGTGACTAAAACATTGTAAAACCAAATTAGGAGTATCAAATCGTTTTATCGCATATAAAGCATAACCGCCTTTTGTTTTCCAAGAAAAAAGGGTTTTATGACCCTAACTTTATTGCTGGTATCCAATCGTCATATTCCTTTCCATTCGCATCCACGAACGAAGTGCAGTTTAGCCAGCCGGTTTCTGCTTGTAACGCCTTCGTATGGGGAATCTGCGGATACGAGCCTGTTTCTATTTTATGGGTGTTGATTTTGCCGGCTTCTAAGGTAAATGAGGAATCAAAGGTTAATGTATCCCCATCTTCAATGTAACCGGTCCCTGAAGCGTGCTCGTCCACATCATTTCCGTAAATCCTTACGGATTCGGTATGCCCGCCAGTGCCCGCGCAGGATGGATGTACAGCTTTTGTACTTCTATTGTTTGAGTTGGCTTTGTTGTACCCGTGTGCGTGCAGGGGAGCGTGGAGATCCAACTATATTACACAACGATTTCTTTTCTGTTAATCAATAAGATATTACCTCGATCTCAGGTATTCTCCTGAAGTGCTCAGCATTTCTCGTTACTATTTTCGTCTCACCAAATGAAATTGCAATAGATGCGATGAGAACTCGCTCATCAATCAATTCGCCTCTTCTCTTTAATAAGTGGTAATAAAAGCCATAAATCCTGGACGCAGTTACGTTCATATCCAAAACGATTTGAATTTGAATTAATTCTTCAACCTCTTTCAACTTCTTTTCCACGTTATGATCCGTAAGCTCCTTTGTATAGTTCTCCAACGTTTATAACCGCTAACACTCAAGGGGATTTACTCTTCGCAGAAGCCCGCCGCTCATTTATTTTCGCTAATTCTTGTATCCCTTACATTGAACAAAGAAAACTTATGGCATTTTGGACATCGCATATATCTTTTCTTACCCAATCTAATGCTTGTAAGAGATGCCAACGGTACCCAGCTATACTCGAACTCGTGGTTACATTTTGGGCATTTCAATTTGCTTTTCATAGATGGAATAATAATCTGTATTATATAAATATCTCTTTGTTTTCAGATTTCCAAAAAGGAGTCCCGGCCGCTCCACCCTGCAATGAATTCGGAGCATCCGATTGCTGTAGGCGTTTTTCATTATTCCTCTCGTAACTTTGGTGACTTTTGCGAGTCTAACCACAGCCCAGATATTTCCGTTTCTCCTTCAATTTCTTGGAAAACAACCTTGACGATAACATCGTTGGGCTCCTCGGTGAATCATGCTTTGTAGTACACAATTGTGTATTGGTCTTTCCTCTCCGCTTTCCCGAATTCATTTGATACATAATCCCCAATCTTTGATTTTATCACCACGTTTGTCTCATTAAAAACAGCATCAGGTATAGCGTTTTTCATTGTTTGATCGAAATGCTCAGAGTATTTAGCGTACTTGTCTTCATTCATTGCCAGAATGATATTTGCAGTAATTGGATCCGCGTAGTTTCGCACCTGTTCTACGTCAACTTGGTTTTTTTCTACGCACCCAGCAAGCATCACAGCCTCTACTATTACTACTACCGCTATTAAACCTGCTATGAATATTTTTTTCATATCTTGTCACCTTATTTCAGTTTTGTTTTCTTATTCGTATTCAATATTTCTCATTAAGCCCCAATCGTGCCACACCCGCAATGAATTGCAGAGCATCCGCTTTGCCCATCGTACATATCTTCTTGTCGAGTAGAACTTATAATCCACCACCTGATGGAGTATTAGCTTCGAGGTTGCTAAGAGCCCCCTCACAGAACCGGACTTGAGGTTTTCCCTCATCCGGCTCTTCAGGAACACATCCTCTACGATTGAATAGGGTATAAGTAAAATGATAAATCTTCGGCTTTGGTAGCGGATTAAATGAAAGAAAGCGGTTAAACTGTAGCCAGTTATAACTCTTCTTCTGGCTGCGCCTGTTTATCCACTTGAAGGCGAGTCGCACCGTGTGATAATGGAAGTTCCTTATTCCCCGCATGTTACCGCTCATACCATAGTACTGGTAATGTCCAACCAGTTTTTGTCCCAGTATTCGCCACCAGACCTCCCGTTTCACGCGATTTCTGATACCTTTTAGCCACTGGGTCATCTCTTTCATCTTCTGCCTGAACTTCTTACTGGACGTCTCGTGCCCTACCTTGAAATACCCGTTTCTGGCCTTATCGCAGAAGTGTGTAAAGCCAAGAAAGTCAAACGTAGCACACTTCTTGTCCTGCTTCCGTGATTGTTGGCAGGCATTCCGCCCAAACGCGATGATTCTGCTCTTCTCTTCCGAAATCGTCAGCCCGAACTTAGCCAACCTTCTGTCGAGTAGAGCCCATAGCACACCTTTTTGAGGTAATAGCCCCAAGGTTGCTATGAGCCCCCTCACAGAACCGGACTTGAAGTTTTCCCTCATCCGGCTCTTCAGGAGTACATCCTCTACGTTCTCGTAGAATTATGAACCACAGTTTTGTTGACAGCCCTTGCCCATCTCTGAGTATGGAGGGTGTGTCCCTGCCGGTCCATCGCGCTCCTGCCAGTCCCTTCCCTCTACAGGCATTACCCTGCTTCACCGGTACTATGAACTGGTCCGACTCCCAGAGTGTCGTCGCCAGAACCATCGCTTCTTCGTATCCCTTTCCCCAGATCAGTACGACATTCATCTTAAACGTGCTGTCCCGTGTCACTATCTGGTCATGTAGAACACGACGTGAGCCCTTAGGCTGTTTCCGTAACAGTGTAGCTATTT
>JAPWVK010000177.1 GCA_029241965.1 Candidatus Methanophagales archaeon | reverse complement strand
TCTTGTTTTCGCTATGTAGCCCATATATAGGCTACATAGATATATAGCTTTCGGCTGATTATAGTGGCTTAATGTTCCATAGATCGCAACTCATTAGAGAAAAAAAATATTGTAGCCTATAAAACTCGTAATGTCAGGTTAGAACGCTGTTATCGTACAATACATTAAATACAATAGCGGGAATTGGTCCATCCTGCACATCCGTAATGTTCACCGGTATCAATACATGGGTATCTTTGTATCCTATTGTATCCTCAACGCCGAAACTGTTTGCGGTAGGCGGTCCTAATGCAAGCGCTGCAAACGTCGCGAATATAGCAAATAGTGCCAGCATGGTTAGACCGATTACCAATCCCTTTTTCTGTTTCTTCATTTTTCGTTTCATCACCTGCTATTTGTACACTTTTGTCATACCCGTGAATGGGGGTCTTTCATCAGTGCCATGTCAGCATGACTGAGAACAAACAATGGTTGTGAGTATATAAAGGTCAACTATATAAAACCAAAGAGTATTTGTATAGCAGGGTGGTAAAGAACCACAAGTGATCTTGTGCTTAGCCAGACGAATCCCGATTCTCAAAAACCAATATCGCAGTAATCAAATCCTCAAACGCAACGCCTGTTGACTTGAAGAATGTTATATCCACTTCACCCGTCCTGCCCTTTGCTTTACCGAGCAGTACATCACCCAACGGGATCAAATCCGCCTTTTTTACTATTCCTTTTTCCAATCCCTGGTATATCTCACCCGAATGGATGCACTGCGCTAAATCATCAATGACTATCTTAGATTTTTTCAGCACTTCCGGCTCGAATTCTATCTTCGTTTTCGAATCAGCACCTACTCCGTTAAGATGCACCCCCGACCTTATCAAATCAGAAGAAATGAACGGTTCGGTGGTGGGGGTTAGCGTTGTTACAATATCAGAATCCATCGCGTCTTTCAAACCGACAACCGCTATATCAACACCAAATTCGCTCTCGTAGCTCTCTTTAAATTTAATCGCACGTTGTTCTGTACGAGTAAACACTTTTATTCTATCAATAGACGGTCTTACCGTTAATATCGCCTTAGCCTGATAATAAGCTTGCTTTCCCGTGCCTATAATACCAAGCGTTTTGCTATCCACCCGCGATAACGCTTCGGTCGCAACTCCGGTAGCAGCTCCGGTTCTATACGCCGTCATCTCCTCTGCCTGCATTATCGCCTTCAAGCTCTGTGTTTTCGCATCCCTGAGCAGATATTCACCCAATACGGTAGGCAACCCGAGTTTTTTGTTATCAGGCGCAACCGAAACAATCTTCACACCGCAATAACGGGGATTGTATTTCGGCAGGTACGCAGGCATACATCTCATATCTGACACTTCTGTATTAACGTACACCTTTGCAGGTACGACAGCATCTCCGGCAGAGCTTTGCTCAAACCCTTTTTTAATCTCAGAGATGAACGTCTTCCAGCCGATGCTCTCTATCGTTTCCTTTAGTTCTTCGTTTGTTATGAGAGCAGCATCCAGTTCTTTTATCTTTTTCATTATGGTTGGATATAGCTGTTTGGTTACGTATTATTATAAAAATCGGTATAAAAAACCTTTTCTTTGAACAACTTCGCGGTTCCATTGCTTTAGTAATGCAGAAAGAAAAGCTTTACCAAAAGAAGAAATATAAAAAGAAAAAAAGCGGTGTGAATACGTGTTCACCCAATCTGGAGAATTTGAGGGCTTTAATCATAAACCCGTTGCCAGGTCAAGCAATGCTGCCTTCGGATCTTTCGCCTTCACCACTCCAGAGGCAAGTAACACACCATCCGCACCCAGCTCGATCGCAGCTCGTACATCCGCGCCGCTCGTGACGCCGGCACCGCAAAACACAACGCAACTCTCATCCACTCGCTTCACCTCTTTTACCGTGTTCTCCACTATTGCGGGATCCTCCTTCGATACCGCTCTGCCGCTACCTATCAACTCCGGTGGTTCAACCGCGATGGCATACGGCTTCAGTTCCGCAACCGCTTTACTCACTGCGATATTATTCGTGCAAACAATCGTTAAGAGGTTTAAGCTCGCTGCTTTGCTTATGATGAAGTCTATATCCGCTATTTTCAGCCGGTGCTCCGAATGGTTCACGAGCAAACCCGAGGCTCCCGCCTCCTTTACCGATTCCAGCGTTACAAATCCCGTATGGCTGCCCGGTTCCACGGCGTCTGCATGCTGTGCGAAGCAGGGTATATTTACAGAAGATGCTATCTTCGCAAGTTCTACTTGCTGTGGGCAGATTGCTATACTTGCCCCTTGCTCGGATGCAACCGCCTCGCATATTTTCGCGAGTTCAAACCCCGTTTTACCTACCGATTCTACGTATGTCTTCACGTTCAATACTATCGCAGGCGTTCCTAATGTTACTCCCACTTTCATTTTTCTTCCTCCATAGTTATTAAATTAGGACTATACTAAATACCAAAAACCGATGTAGTTTCCCGATGAGTGTAACAACCAAACAACCACCAGTTAATCACAAGCTTTAACAAAACGCCACCCAAGTGTGCTACCAACTAGGGTTCATGCACCACTCACAATTCCCGCAATGTGGTGAAAATATCGCGCAAACGTGCATTTTGAAGCAAAAACAACCCAGAATTACCTTTTGGGATTCGATGAAGATCGCTAACGCTAAAATCTTCACGAACTCGCTTGTATCCCTTGCTCGACTTATAAACTCGTTTATGCTCTCTGATTGCTCGTTATTCAAACTTTAAGAAAGTTTGATCAAAACGCT
>JAPWVK010000176.1 GCA_029241965.1 Candidatus Methanophagales archaeon | reverse complement strand
TTTAGCGTTTTAGATAGCAATTTGCGCATCTTTTTTCCCATGATTTATTTCATCATCTTCCGCCGATTATGTAATCCCTTAATTATTTTCTTTAGGGGGGAGTTTTTCAAAATTCTCTACATAATATTTTACAACCTGCCAAACTCTTGTATCATGTCCTCCAATCATATCGGCAATTTCTGATATTTGCATGCTTTGAGCCATTGACATGATTAAAGCATCCATGAGAAGGGTAAATCCACTAGATTCTCGCGCATAAGGGATTTTGATCTGGTGAATACCACATTCATCACAGGATACCCTAGGAACTCGGCAATGCAGAAATGCTTTATGCTGAAAGAAGTCAAGATGTCTCCCTTCTTTCTCCTTGCTGTCATAAGCAGAACATCCTGGTTTATTACATACAGGGCAGTCGAATTTGGTTCCATGTGCAAAATCAAGATAGAATCGATCCTTTTTGCATCTGGATCGAAATCTACACTTTCAAGCACCCATGGATCTTCTATGTTCAATGCTTTCCGGAATAGGTCTTCGTACATTTGATACTCATCTCCTCTTATGATAATTTAGCTGTGAATATGGCGTATTAATAAATTAAGTTACCCATACAAAATAGCGAAGAGCCGAATTAACTGCATTCTATTATGAGGCGCGGTATCCACCGGGAAAATTACTTCTTACTCAGAAGAAGAGATAAAAGAAATACTGGAAGAGGCAGAGTAAATTATAGACAAACGGAAAGAAGAGATTAAAATGATAAGGTGAGTGCAACAGCGTATAGCAGTGTGTATCTGGCTTCGTTCTGAAGGCATTCAGCGTAAATCCTGTGAGTCACTGCTTCTGATACGCTCAAACTTTCATCCCCCACCCAACACCTCATACCCCGTATTCCGCTGCGCTACATGCCTACCCACCGATTCCACCGCTTTCACGATCTCCTCCACCCTCGCCGGTTCATACTCTTTTCCCGCAGCAGTCACAACGTTCTCCTCAAGTATCGTACCCCCAAAATCGTTCGCACCGAAAAATAGTGCCAGCTTATCAACCTCAAAATCCTGCGTGAGCTACGACACCTTTGTACAGATTTTGCCCCTTAGCAGTCCGTAGAACCTGAATGCATCATCTGCATCTGGATGTGCTACAATCAGAGTTAGTAGTTTTGAACAGGTGATCTAAAAAGCTTCTGCAAAGTTTTAAATATTTAGAAATCAGATAGAGAGATAGGTAGATAAGAACTAACTTTCTGCCAAAAGGCGGTATATACAAAGTAAATTTTGCTTATCATTCCAAAATGGATAGATATACGGCATTAATGCCAGATATACGGAAGTTATGAGCTCTTTCGTGCTAGCTTCCGAAGGATGAGTAACTATGTGGAAAAGAAATACAGATAAAGAAAAGTCCTCCAAGAAGGATACGCCTAAATATCAAAAGCCCAAGATCCTACTTATAGATTTGCCCGATAACGCCCTTAATAGCCTCCGATCTGCGGGCTTCAACGCATCAGCAGGAACATTTGGTTCCCCATACAAGGTAGAGCTTAGTGATGACTACACACCTGTAATCTACAAGGCTGATCTACCAAATTACACTGAGCAGGAGATTATAATTATTGACCTCACACCCCCAGAAACGATTGATCGTCCCGAAGGCGAAAAGATAACATCCGAAGGGGAGAAAGATTGGTGGGCTAAATGTAGTCGGGGCAAAATTGATCCTCGTCCAAGAGTAATGAATAGGGTACATAATGCCTTTGACCGTATATTATTCGACTATGGTGGCCTGTTTGTTATCTTTGCGCAACCTCGCCTACGTCCGGATATGGTTTGGGGTGAAATATCCTACGGAAAGTTTAAAATCGGTTCAAAAATATATGCCGATAACTGGTCCTTTCTTTCGAAGCTCTATCCAGGATATTTTGAAATAAAATCAGATTTTGGCGAGGAAATCAGCGTGCCCAACTATGATTCTCAACTTCTCCGTTTTTTTCGAGAGACTGCTAGAAATGCTAGATATACTGCTACTTTTAATCCAAGATATGAAAAAAAGAATTGGATACCTATTTTGAGCAATAAATTCGAAAGGTGCGTTGGGGGATTAATTGTATCAGAAGATTCTAAAGGTCGCGTTCTCATACTTCCCCAATTATCGAAGAAGCCTGAAGCTATCGTAACTCTATTGCGCGAAGTCCTTCCAGACATATCTCCTCATCTTTTCCCCCATATAGAAGGTTCTCGATGGGTTGAGAGAGAGAAATATGAACTTGATTCTGTGCTCAAGTACAAAGCGAAAAAAATCGAGGTTCAGAATAGGGCAAAAAGAGAACTTGAAGTGCTTGATAAGGAAATATTAGAGGAAAGGGATAAACTTGGTTTCCTCCACGGGATAATTACTAAAACGGACACAGACCTTGTAGAAAGTGTTAAAACCAGTCTCGAATTCATAGGATTTAAGCAGATTATCGATGTTGACAAACAAATTCGAGAGCAGGACACTAAAGCACCAAAGCAGGAAGACCTGCAAGTTCATGACAAATCTCCTACACTTTTGATAGAAATCAAAGGGATATCTGGGCTTCCGCATGAATCCGACACGATACAGGTAGTCAAGTATGTCCCCAGACGAATGAAGGAATGGAATAAAGTTGATGTTCGCGGTGTGTCAATAATAAACCATCAACGGAATGTTCCTGCACTTGAAAGAGATAACCAGAATATATTTACCGAGCAACAAATAGAAGACGCGAAGCACCATGACATCACTATCTTAACAACCTGGGATTTGTTTCTTTTGATTAGAGGAATGATGAAGTGGGGGTGGGATCCTAAGGCAATTCAGGAACTTTTCTACAAGAGTGGGAGAATGCCCAAGCTCCCTACCATTTACAAGCCTATCGGTAAAATCGTTAAGTATTGGGAGAAACCATGTGCGGTTGAAGTACAAATTTCTGAAAACAAACTACATAAAGGCGAGCGTATTGGATACGTTATTCCTGAAGGATACTTGGAGGAAGAAGCTTCATCGCTACAAGTTGAAAATCAAGATGTTGAAGAAGTTTTTCCGGGACAGTTGGTGGGCATCAAGACAAAATACCCTAAGAATCTCTTGCGCAGAGGAATGATTGTGTGTGCAGTAACAAAAGAAGAGTAAGATGAAACTGCACATAACAAAGGATTGACGTTTTCATCCTTTATGGTCGCTTTACCAAAACCGCCTTCGGTAGATTCGGCAATTACACAAACGTTCTACGCTACACAGCGAAATGTTTTATAATGTATCACAAAACCTCATACCCAGTATTCCGCTGCGCTACCGGCCTGCCAACCGACTCCACCGCTTTCACGATCTCCTCCACCCGCGCCGGTTTGTGTTCTTTTCCCGCAGCAGTCACAACGTTCTCCTCAAGTACCGTACCCCCAAAATCGTTCGCACCGAAAAATAGTGCCAGCTTATCCACCTCAAAATCCTGCGTGAGCCATGACGCCTGCACATTCCGTATAGAATGTAAAACAACTCTCGAAATCGCCAACACCTGCAAATACCTCGTTGCCGGTACCGGCTCCTTTATCATCTCGTAAAGTTCCGTATTCTTCGGCTGAAACGTCCATGGTATGAACGCCGTGAACCCCATAGTTCTGTTCTGCAAAGCCCGTATTCTGAATAGATGCTCTACAATGTCTTCGTTGCGCTCAACATGCCCGAACATCATAGTCGCCGTGGTTTTCATGCCTATATCGTGTGCAGCCGCCATTACTTCAATCCAGCGGTTTGCACCGATCTTATCAGGACTGATGACCCGCCGCACTCTATTGCTCAGAATCTCCGCACCACCACCTGGCAAAGAATCCAGCCCTGCTGCTCGCAACCGTTCAAGCGTTTCTCTTATACTCAGCCCCTCGTTCCGCGCAATGAAATCTATCTCCGGTGGTGAGAGGCTGTGCAGTTGCACGTCCGGGAATTCACGCTTTATCGCAGCAAACAAATCCTCAAACCATTCAATCCGGATTGCCGGGTTCAGTCCACCTTGAATGAGTATTTGCGTACCGCCAACGTCAACCGTTTCCTTGACCTTCCTCAGAATCTTGTCCTTACTCAAAACATAGCTCTCTCCTTTAGTCCGTGCGTAAAACGCGCAGAATTTGCAGCACGATACGCATCGGTTTGTGTAGCTTATGTTCCTATCAATAACGAATGTTACAAGCTCTCCGCACTTTTTCATACGTATCTCGTCCGCAATTTGGCCAATAACAGGCAATGGCAACTTGAACAAATGCTGCGTTTCTTCAAAATCCAAATCTACGCCAGCTATGTTTTTGTCAGCATAATCAGTCCATTCAGAGTAATCCGTATTCATGACACTTCTCCTCGAACAGTTCAAGCCCTCTCTTTTCTTTCGCGCCCATCTGGTACGTAAGCGATTTGAAATACTCGTCAAGAAAATCTACGGGCATTCCGAACTTCTCCGCCGCTTCCGCCACAACCACCTCAACGTTCTTCTCCCCCCATTCGATCGAGTCCATAACTGTTCTATTTACTTCAGTCATATCCCTATCTTTCCGCGATGTTGAAATCCCGAACACCATAGGATATCCGGTTAATTCACGCCATTCCTCGCCCAAATCCATAACCACTTTATATCGCAGCCTCGCCTTGATTGCTTCATCACCGATCACGAGTGCATAAGTGCCGTGCTTAAGTAATTCGCTTGCTTTACAATTGTTCACAGGCACAATCTTGTTATTCCGCCCTTTCTCCCGCAAAACAATTTTTAGTAAATTTAGCGATGTTACCGTTTGATCTGTCACTGCAATAGATTCGCTACCACCATCAAGCATTTTACCATTGGAAACGAGAACCACACTCAAAACGCTATTCTTAGACGCAACGCAGAATTCATAGGTTCTTAGCTTATCTTTGTTCTTTATATAGTAGAACGAAGGAACAGGCGCGAAATCTATTTTACCTTCGTCAAACATTCCGGCAAGTTTCTTTGGCAATGCTTCTATTACCCTCACTCCGTTCTGCTCAAGCCGATAATATGGTAAAAAATTATTCACGAACCCGAATTTACCGATCTTTATGCTCATGGATACCCCCTCAAAATAGTGTAAAATGTATCCCTTTCCACCGGTATTTTGTTAATATCTCTCACAAGACGTAAAATCTTGTTTATCGGAAGCATGACCGGTGTTTTTGCACCAGCCGCGTGTGTTACCCTTTCCTCCATAATCGTACCATCTAAATCATTCGCACCGTAATTCAAAGCAACTTGAGCAAGTTTCTCGCCGAGTGAAATCCAATAAGCCCTTATGCTCTTAAAATTGCGCAGCACTATTCTTGAAACCGCAATCGTTTTGAGAATATCAACCGGATTTGTCTTCTCTCCAACTAACGTTTCGAGCTCTGTGTTTTCCGGATAGAACAGAAGCGGAATGAAGGAAACAAATCCGCCTGTCTTCTCCTGTAACTGCCAGAGCTTGTATATATGAATAGCTCTGTGTTTTGGCTTTTCTATATGCCCGAATAGCATTGTGGCATTGCTTTTTAGTCCTAAGTTATGAGCTGTCTCCATTATCCTGAGCCAGTCTTCCGCTTTTAGCTTGTTCGGACATATTATTTCTCGTATTTCATCATCGAGTATCTCCGCACCACCGCCAGGCATTGCTTGCAGTCCGGCATCCGTTAATCTTAATAGTACTTCCTCTGCTCTCAGCCCTTCAATCTGCGAAAGGAAGTGTATTTCCGTTGCTGTCAACGCTTTGATGGTGACATGAGGAAACTTCCGCTTTATCAGTCCAAATATCTTCTCGAAGTATTCCAGAGGTATTTCCGGGTTGAGCGAACCGACAATGTGGAGTTCCGTAGCGCCCATCTTTACCGCGTCTGCGACTCTATCAAGCACCGCTCTTATGCTCATGATATATGCTTCGCTACTACCCATATCGCGGTAAAAAGCGCAAAGCGGACATCTGGCAACGCATATATTCGTGTAGTTTATATGCCTATTAACAACGAACGTGACAATGTTCCCATTCTCACGATTGATGGAATCTGCACACTCCCCGAGTTCATGGAAGTCCCGTTCAAAAAGTTCTTCTATCTTTTTTGGTGTCCACTCAGCCATTTTTGTTTTTTCGTATGCTTCATGCTTATCGTTCACACACGTATAAACATATCCTTTTATGTTCATATCCGTTAACGTATATACATATCATGAAAATGCCAAGAGATGAACATATCGGAGCTATTCTCGAATTCCTTGTCAAAAATGGGCCCTCCAGCAAGTATGCCATATCAAAAGGTACTGATATTCCATATCCCACGGTTCTGAGGAAGATTCCGGGAATGGTGGCGGCACATGCAATCCAGAAGATAGGAGAGGGTAAAAGAGGTGCGGAAATCCACGTTGCCACGCCGAAAGGAACGCTTATTGCATACTTCAGTGGGCACGTGCGCACTTCGGAGCTCTTTTTGGCAATGCCCGGAATTATGAAGCACGTTCGGATCTCTCTGGAGGACTTGCCCGCCGTCAAGAATCCGTTTGGGTTCGTTGTAGATGAATTACCATTTAAACTATCGCAATTAGAGGACTTGAAGGTAGAAGAGGCGGTCAGCATTCTGGGTGTGATTCTTATCTGGCGACACGATGAATGGTATCACGAGATAGGCAAGGAACAACTGAAGAACTTATTAATATGGGAAGAGAACTACCGGATTTTGCGGTTCTTGGTCGCAGGCTCTATCAACACGCTTACAAAGTTGGGTGAGCAGGCGTTACAGTTGAACAAGTCATCAGCCAAATTTCTAGCGGAAATAGACGAACTTACGGGACGTTAATCCAATCACGCTTTTTTTACTTTTCCAACCTCGCCATACCCGATTGTTTAATATGCCTTATGTCTTAAGCCCCAGCCTCGCCACACTCGTAATAAATTCCGAGGCATCCCAGTTGTTTAATTCCCCACATCAGATAACTTTTTGTTCCTCTTTTTAATGAACTGACATGTCTCATTTATTCTTCGCATGCATATCTTATATATGCGTATGCCGGTACGACAGCTATCCAAATAACAAGAAATAATATAAGTCCCAAATCAATTATCAAACTCAATGCAGGATAAATATCTGTAAGAATAATTATCACAAAAAATGGAGTGGAATAAAGTAAAAAAGTCTTAAATTTCTTATCTTTTGCAAAATCCTTACTCGCTGACATTCCCTCGGTTGCTCCCAGATTTTTTAGCATTATCGCAGGTATCGTGTAATAATACCAAGCAAGGAAGATTAAACCGGGGATCACAAAGAAAATAAGACCTAGGACAACAATTAAACTCACGAGAAACATAGCACCCCAGATTGACAGAATCCTCTCCTCAGCAGCATTAAATGTCGCTTTCAAATCTACTTCTTTCCCCTCTATTATGTCTTTAACTAACAAAGGATACATAGCATCAACAATAGGAGGAATGATTAATAGAAGCAGAGCATAAACTACCGCTAAGAGAATAAGTGGCACTAAAATGTACAAAGAACTCCAAGGGTCAGGAATTATCTTATTTGCCTCTAAAAACTCACCAATTACATCTGGCAGGTAAAAAAGAATTAATACTATCAATTGGGGAAGCAATATTATTGGCTTACTGCGAATAAGATTAAAAGATCCTTTTAATACTTCAACCCCGCTAAACTGTTCTGCGCTATCCATTTTTTACCCTTTTTGTACTTCATTTATATCTAAAACTTATCTTCTTTCCAAGCACTGCCGTACAACTCTACAATAAGTGGCTATCTCAATACAAAATCACAAAAAAATCTTTTTTCACTTATTTATCACTCCCTAAATGCCTCTCTCCCAAACCATATCAATAATATAATGATTGTTATGGCTATCCAAAATTTAGCACTGTAATAAGGCGACAGCAATATGGTATATAACAATCCGGTCCATCCTGTCCCTATTGAGGTGAAAAATATGTCAAGCAACGTCATAGGGACGTATAGCAGAAAAAATACACAAACTATTCCAAAAGCTATTTTCCATATTATATGTTTCATTTTATCGCTTTCTTCTCTTCTTTTCTGGTTTTTATATTACAAAGCCCCACCTATGAAAAAATCTTCCCCATATTTTTCGACAGCTTCTGTATATCCAACATTCCGCACATTCTGAAAAAAACAACCTACATATTTAAATTTGTGGGAAACGCCGAGTGATTATCCGATATTTTTAAATAGGTACTTCTTCTTATCGGGGTATGTGAGTATCAATGTATCCAAATACGCAA
>JAPWVK010000175.1 GCA_029241965.1 Candidatus Methanophagales archaeon | reverse complement strand
GTATACCTGAGAGGTTTAAAAAGCTCTCGACTTCTTCTAATTCCCTTTTCGGGAACAGTTCGCGGTATACAGTTACTGCTAATACCTTTTCACCAAGTACATCATGGGCTACTTTAAGCAGAAAGCCACTGTCCACACCACCAGAGAAAGCAACAAGTAAGTTCTCTTTTTCTTCTATTTTTTTCTTCAGCTGCTTAAGTTTTTCCATCGTGTATCAAAATAGTGTATTCGTTTAGTTACATAACTTTCCCAGCGATATTAATACCATAGATGAGAATGGAAATGGCCTATTCTATCCATTGTACATAGCTCCGAGAAGGACATTAAGAATATAGATGATTTTAAGGACGTGAATCTGGAAAATAAGCGTGTCGAACAATTAAAGGCGGACAAAATCTATTTTGCTTTTCCAACAACCGTCATGTAAACCACACTCTCCTCTGTGCCATCTACGCCCAACAAAGCGTTTACTTCGTCATCGTAGAGCGCACCCACCTGACAACTGTCGAGATTCAATGCAACTGCGGCTAACGCCACGATCTGCGCTATATGTCCAGCATCTAAATATATGTAGCGGTAGGCTCTTTGCTTGTATTTCCACTTTGAACGTTCGAAGATGGCAGTCCAGATGAAGACCATGCTTGCATGGTACGCCATTTCTTGATCGAGAGCAGACTGTGCAACCGGGATACGAAAATCTCCCGCTTGTAAGTGTTCGAGCTCATGCATATCCACTGCATAATGATAAATTCCTGGGTCAATGTGCTCCACGCGATTAATCACGAGATATGTTTCTACGGGATACAACGCTCCGGCTGATGGCGCGGTTCGGAACCCAGATTCGGGGTTGGTAATACCCTGTGCTGCCCACAAGAGTTGAGAGAGTTCTGATTTTGTCATCGGCTCATTGTTGAAGTTTCGAACGCTTCGGCGGTGTCTCATGACTTCCCATAACGGTGCTCCTCCTTCCTCTTTCGGTGGTTCGAGCTGGACTTTTGGCGCGGAGGGGTACCGCTTATACGTATCTGGTTTGCACGCCCAATCTAAGTACCACGCGGGAAGATGTCCTCGTTGATACTTCGTCTCTTGTTGAAAACTGACTCCAATTTCTTCTTTTTTACCTCTTCTATTCATCCGTCTATGTCCCCACACCAATAATTAATTTACTAAATTTTAGGACTATTTTTATTTATACAAAAAAAAGGTTGTCGACGACCTCTCCGATAGTATCCGCATCTGTCACATCAGACTCTACATAAGCATCTTCCAAGACATAGAACGGGCTCTTTTTTGCTATGCTCTCTTTTGTAACTAATTTATCTATTTCACTTGCAACCAGAAGTTCAGCGGCCTTAAGCCCCTTTCTTTTTTCTAATGCAATAAACGGATTTTTTATGAATCTCATGTCGGTCAGCTCTCCATCTTCTGTCTTTATATCAAATATACAGAAATATTCTGCCCCACCGAAATGCATAGAGACTTTAGATCGCAGACCGTTATTTTCCGTGCATGGGACAGCATACCGTATAAATTCCTTCTCCACCGGCTCTATATGTATTATAACCTTATCCACATTTTTTAGCTCTGACTTTATATTCTCCTCGATCTTATCACTAAGTAGGTGCGCCCTTTCAAGGTCCCTGAGGTTTGTTTCTATCTCCAGCTCGACAAATATGAACTTACCCGAGCCTCTTGCCTTCAATGAGTGTATTTTCCTGACGCCATGAACCTCAGATGCTATCTCTCTTATCCTGTGTAGGCTCTCATAATCTATGGATGCGTCCAGCAGAACTTTTATCGAATCTTTTAATATCCCGTAACCTGATTTGAAGATGAATACCGAGATCAGAATGCCTGCTATCTGGTCAAGGGAATAGAATCCAAGGTAGTTCCCCAATATGCCAAGCAATACGACTGCGGAAGCATAAACGTCTGCTCTTGTATGCTTGCCATCGGCGGTCATGCTAGGCGAGTTCAACTCTCGTCCGACCTTGAGCTTGTAACTGCTCAAAAGCAATGTAAGCACCAACGATGCCACTGCAACTAAGATTGCCGCCGGAACATTTGTCAGGACTACCTCTTCAAACTTCTCGACCGATGTGAGAACAATCTCATATCCAGCATAAAAAATCGCAAGTGCAAGGAATAGGCTTACTATGTTCTCTGCTTTGTAAAAGCCGTATGGAAATGTTTCTGTGGGCTTACGGCTTGAAATTTTGAGACCGATAAAGACACCGATGGAACTTACAACATCAGTAAAAGAGTGAATTGCATCCGCAATTAAGGCAATGCTTCCGGAAAGGATGCCCACAGAATACTTTATGATTACGAGAAACGCGGTTACCAATATGGATACTAAAGCGGCTTTTTTGTCTCTATCTATTTGGGCCATAATAATAATTTGATTTACTCAAAACTAAAACAATACTCTTGGTTTTAAGAAGCGTCAGAGTCTATATGCTCCTTCACCACCTCTTCTATCTCCTCAATCCGGCTCAAGACCGTGATACCACGCATCCTTCGCAACTTCTCTACGTTCTCCACATCCTCTTTCCGAATTCTTAGCTTCAAGTCCCTGCCATCGGGAAGCTTTGTTAATATTTCACCCTCTTTCTGGTCCACAGGGTAAATATACACCGGCACGTCTGCCTTCATCGCCTGTGCAGCCGAATTTGTAATCAGCGAATCCGCAATGCCGTAAGCTATCTTCGCCACCGTATTTGCCGTAGCAGGTGCGATTAAAACGAAATCGTATGTGCCTAATTGTATTTTTCCTGATAGAAACGGAGCGTTTGAACTTCTTTCGGCACTTACCTTTGGGAAATTCTCTTTAACTTCTCTCAAGAGCTTGTAGTACTTTAAAACTACCACACCCTCTTTCGAGAGATAAACATGAACTTCCAGGTTGTACTTCGGTGTGAGTTGCTCCATAAAAGTCACGCACTCGGTCAAGCGATCCCCGGAGCCTGTAATTCCCCATGCTATTCTCATATCTCCCTTTCACCTCCTTTCATAATAGAACAAACCTCCATAAGTCTATTCACCGTCTTATAAAGGCTTTTTAGTCCTTCTTCATCCTCTTTAACGCCATCTGCACCTTTATCCTTCGACCAGAGGGTTGCACCGAGATTTGCACCGAAAGCGCCCCCACCTACGGGAACCATCTCATTTATCAGATAGAAGTCAGTAATAGCGCGGATTGCGAGTTCCTGACCGCCTATACGGTCGCCACCAACCGCAACTGCTGCTCCTACTTTTCCCATCAGTCCGTGAGGAGTTCTCGCAGCAAAAGCTCGCATACGGTCCAAAAGAACTTTTGCTTGACCACTGAGAGTTCCCTGGTAAACTGGCGTCCCTATCAATACAGCATCTGCCCATTCAAATCCCAAATATACGTCTTTCATCGCATCGTCATGGATACAACTCCCTTTTTTTATGCAGTGGTCGCAGTGCAGACAGAAGTTGAGTTTCTTACCGCGAACAGAGAAGTACCGCGTTTCAGTGTTCCATTTCTCTTCTGCATACCGTAAAGCTTCTTTAATTATCCAATCGGTCGCAGCAGTTCGTGGACTTCCTGAGATACCAAAAAGTTTTATCATTTGTTTTCAATATTGTTTTTACGGTGTAGGTTTCGTTTTTGCACCCTGAAGATACTCAGCAATCGTTCTTATAACAACTTTAATATCCTGCCTTATGTCTCCACGCATTGGAGATTCCTCAAATGTCCATTTATCGCCTTTGCGTGATTGGAAATGATGTGGATAACTTTTTAGCTTCTTCATTTTTTCTACTCCTTCGTGAGGATAATCATCCCACCCAATTTTTTTTTCGTCCCCCTTATATGGAAGTTCCAGATCAATCAAGCTGTACGAATAGCTCTTTGTCGTGGGATCATAGTAAATGTCAAGGAACATCGTCTCGTTTATCATAGCCCGTACTTTCGCACCAATGACCTGGCACTCCTTAAACAGCTCCGTAATATTTAGCGGTTGTATAACCTCTTGATACCAAATCATATTTATATGCTCTCTAGGAAAAATGTGAGTTCTTCTAACTCCTGTCTTGTCGCTCGCCATTCCAGTAGATCGTTGTATGCCGTATGGTCATCAGGGGAAACCCCTTCTTCCTTTATTTGCTTCTCTAATTTTTCAACGGATTCATATATCTCAATCAGCGTTCTTTCCGCTTTTTTAAGCACCGCAATTCTCTCTGCAATCTTTGATATTATTCCTGTGAGAACAATATCTTCTTCCGTTGCTGGCAAGATATCTAACGCTTTATTCAACATTTCCATTTTGCTCAATACGGTTTCCATTTTCTTATTCACCCTCTTTATTAATTCACCACACCATAATAGCTGGTATCCTGTCATTATAGCTTTTTCCATTGGCGTCAATGACTTTAGTGCAGTTTATCCATCCATTCGCTGTTGGCAGTTCGGTTTTGTGGTGAATTTGCGGATAAGAGCCCGTTCGGATGGTATAGTTGTATGTTTCGTTGGTTACGAGCGTGAAAGATTTGTTAAAGGAGACGTTATGCCAATCTCCATTGTAGCCGCTCCAGGTTGCGTTTACATCTAACGTAGAGTTCCATATTCTTGCGTATTCCGTATGTCCACCTGTGCCTGCGCATGGATAAGTATAAAGCTTCTGCACCTCTATCGTTTGATTTAGCTTTATCGTCCCGTTGTGCGTCCCAGAAATAGAAGGATATGGATTGTTAGACGAGCCAGTATCGAAATAAAATGTTGACACAAAAACGTATGGCTCAGTTGGAATTTCACTGATAGAAACGTTTTTTGCTAAGGTTGTATTTGCACTTTCTGTTGAAACTACTAGTGTATATTTATCGTCAGGGGATGCACCGACTTCTGGAACCACACTTATCAGATATTCTCCTGTTTTCCGGTAAGGAATAAAGATTATGTCATCTGGCTCATCGTCCCCATTTACATCATCCTCTGTATAAGATGCACCTGGGATCTCGTTTGTTTGCTTGCTAACGGTAAGATTATCAGGATCAGTAACAACTATATCCACTGGACTGTAAGCGGTTATTGTGATAGAAGAAGTACCGTGATAGATTCTAAGATTTCTTAGCGTATACGTGTCGAGTTTACCGTTTGGGTATTCTCTTATCTCCTTTTGCTCATCGTAGGGGTCTAAGAAGTAATAACTGTCACCTATTTTGCCAATAAAGACTATGAAATGGTAGGGATAACCGGTTGTCGGGTAACTAACATTGGCTATTACAGGGTTTCTTTCGCTTAATTCATGGTCAATTGTTTCCCAGCTCGCTGCTGCCCAGCCTATCCACTTGAGTTTACCTCCTGTTACTTGCTCAAGCTGTTTCCAGTGCAGCATTCCGTAAATATCCAGCCCACCTGCTGCTGTAAGGGTTGTATTTAGTCTGTCCGGGTCAGTGTCATGTCCAAAATAGTTTGAGACCATCGCAACGGAAGTGAGTGCGCAGCCATAACCTCCTATGGTATAAGGGCTGTGGTCTAATTTTTTATTCTTCCAGACATGGTCTCTCTGGCTGAAGAAAGGGACAGTGAGCAGATTCTCGGGTGATAGTGGTGTGATGTAACTCTGGAAAGGGTCTACCAGCGGATGGTAGTCCTTATCGGATTCTATGCTGCGAGGATTATCCCAAATGCCATCGTTATCGGCATCAATGTCGGTGTAATCATCCCGGTAGTTGCCTAAATAGTTTGTGTATGTGTTACCGTTGTATGTGTAAGGTATTTTTGATGTGGAGTTCCAGATGTTGGTTGAATTGGGAGAATAAACGTTGTAACGATTGTTTATGAAATTGTTGAGATAGATATTATTGTTGTTTGAATTCAAGAAGGAGATGCCAATCCACCTAATGTTTGAGCAGATGTTGTTTGATATGCAGTTGTTATTTGAAATTCCAAGCTTTATTCCTTCATGGTTGTTTAAGCAGGTGTTGTTTGATATACTATTGTTATTTGAAGATCCAAGGTTGATACCTTCTAAAGAGCTGTTTGAGCAATTGTTGTTAGATACGAGGTTGTTGTTTGCCTCAGAGAGAATGATGCTACTCCAGCAGTTTAAGCAGTTATTCTTTTTGATGTAATTGTTACTGGAATTATGAAGGCGGATTCCTAGGCCGTTCGAATTGCAGATGTTGTTTGTAATATTACTATTGCTAGAAGACAAAAGACCAACCCCCCGTTTGTTGTTTGAGCAGGTGTTATTTTCGATGATGGAATTAATTGTGTATGCCAAATCAATCCCGATAGATGCCGAAGAGGCATTTATGTTTTTAACGACCATATTTGAGCAGTTTGCGATAATAACTTGGCCTGCATCTTCTGGAACTATGATTCCTTCAGTGTTCTTGTAATAATAAATCGGTTTCCCATTCACCATGTTGTCCTCGACAGTATGAGTGTTAGTGTATTCAAGAGAATAACCATATATTATAATCCCACATTTTTCAAATGTGTTTCCAATGATAATACTGTTACTGGAAGAGTAATGGTGGATTCCATAATCGTTATTCGAGTTACATTTGTTGTTTTCAATGCGATTGTTGCCAGACCATGCGAGACAGATTCCATAATCATTGTTCGAGCAGTTATTGTTTTCTAAGTTGTTGTTGCTGGAAGAAGAGAAAAGAATTCCTCCATGGTTATTTAAACATTTGTTGTTGGTGATGTTGTTGTTACTGGAAACATAAAGCCAGATTCCATAACCATTGTTCGACCATACATTGTTATTGGAAATATTACAGTGGTTTGCATCGTAAAGATATATTCCAGCTGTCCAATCTCCGATTGCCCCTGTTACCGTAAACCCACTTATATTTACATAATTCGCTGTCACCTCAAATACATGGTCATCGGGATTCGCATCCTGAACAATCGTTGAATCTGACCCATTCTCAGATTGAATCGTTAAACGCTTGTTCACATCCACATTTTCGGTGTAGGTGCCGTCCCTCACAATAATAGTATCCCAGACGGATGCATTATCCACCGCCCATTGAATCTTTGCGTAATCGTCAGGCACATAAATCGTTGCACTTGCAACGGCTGTGAAGACTACAAAGAATAAAGCAATGCAAACTCCTGCGAGAATATACCTATAATTTACTTTCATCATAAAGATACCACTGCCACCTTTCTCACCTCTATCGGCGTTATCATCCTGTTCTTTATCTTTTCTCTTACTTTCTCAATCCGCCGCATCTCATCCAACGAATACATCCTCTCACCACATTGAACACAAACCTCTGCCTTCACCCCTTTTATAATATATGCCGCCCCTTCAATCATCTCTTGCACCTCTACAATGTCTTCTTTCGTATCACCACCACAAATTGGGCACTTTCCCACTCTCATTTCTTCCTCCTCTCGAAGTCTATCCATCTCCTTGGATCTGGTGTATATACTGTTACAACTATTAACATATTAACGTGCTGTGGCAACGCACAGACCATGTGAATCGGTTTATCGTCTGATTTCCCATACAAAAGGCAACTTGGGAATGGCCTATCGTCCACATATTCCTCAATAACTTCCCCATTTTCTATCGCTTTCAGCACTTCATCCGCACTTATACCATCCTTCGCCATTTCAATTCTCGCATGGTCAGTGAATTTTATTTGCTTTCTTCTCTTTATATTTTCTACATTCAATTGCATATCACGTTTTTACACAGCGATCATTTTTGAATGCTTTGTCCTCCTATTTCTTTTCGTAAACGCTTTCTTCATAAGAAGTTTTTTTTTTCAAAAGAAAGGTTTCTCGTGAAAATCTGTGTAATCTTGTGGTTGTAAAAGAAGCTAAACTAATACAATTTTATTATATATCGCATCTACTTCATGTTACCTTCTCCAGACTCATATCAAACATCTTCTTCGTCTCTCGTGCAAGCCCCTCCGGCAGTCCCGTAATGTCCACATTCAAAAATCCGCGTATAATCACTGAAGTAGCCTCCTCCTCGCTCAAGCCCCGTGACATCAAGTATTGAATCTCCTCTTCCGCAACTTTACCCACCGCAGCTTCATGCGAGAGGTCCAGGTCTTTACGTGTCGCTTTGAGCTCGGGAATCGAATCTATTTCCGCAGTATCCGAAAGCATCAAGCCCCGACACTCAATATGCCCTCTTGCATTCGTTCCTTCTCCTATGACGTCACTACGTGCAATTACCTTCGCATTATCGGTAGCAATCACTCGCGATATGATCTCTGACCTGCTGCCTTCGCCCCGAAGCACCGCCCTCGTGCCTGAATCAATCTTCGTATCACCATGAGCATATATAACAGTCTGAAAGGTGGCTCTTGCATTTTTACCCACACAATAAGCAGTAGGATACATTTGTAGCGATTTAACTGGCGTCATTAAGATGTAGTTGCTGATAAAAGCGCCATCAGCCTCAATCACCACTGCGCTTCTTGGTCTGACTTCCATGCCCGGGCTCCAGTTGTGTATCATGGTAAATGTAATCTTCGCACCTTTCTTTACATAAAACTCAGACACGCCGAGATGAAGTGCGGAATTGACCGCATGAGAGACAGAACAGCCGGTGATGATATGCAATTCCGAGTTCTCTTCTGCAATAACGATATTGTGCACCTTCTGCCCGGTTTTATCGGAAGTGATGAATAGACAGGACTGCACAGGCATCGTCACTTTTTTGCCGGGTTCTGACCGTATAAAGTACCCCTGTGTCTGACCTAACTCGACATCCGCGGTGTATTTATCCTGGTCCACTGGCACTGCCTTCCATAAATAATCTTTTAACCAATCATGTTTCTTTAAGGCATCCGTCGTACTCATGAGCTCCAAACCCGGATGTTTCGCCGTTGAGAATACCACGGAACAGTCTCGCTGTAAAAATGACCCAGACCTGTCTTTCTCTGACGGTTCAATACCTGCATCAAGCAAGTCTTGCTGATATTCTTCCGGAAATTCGTCCAATGAATTGAGTGCCTCGTGTTCTTCCCCGCTGGCATATTTCTCTATTGCGATGTCTTCACCGAAAGCCGCTTTTTTCGCCTTTGCACGTTCCGCACGCTCAATCGTCTCTTTCTTCGTCATTCCGCATCTACCTCTTTACTACGTACACATAACTCTACACATCTTTCAAAACCAGTCTCCATGACGTTCCTTGTTATCTCGTCAGGCATACCAGAGCAGGCTATTCGTCCTTCGAGCATCACATGTGCACGGTCTGCCTTTATGTGTCGCATTATAGACCCGCTATGCGTAATTATAAGCCCTGCTTTCTCTCTTTTGCTGGGCATCTTGTTTCTATCCAGAAGCTCACTCATTATCACACCTATGAGTTCTATGTTCTCGACATCCACGCCCGAATCCGGTTCGTCGAACATGATAAAATCTGGAGATTGCGCGAGCAGTTGCAGTATCTCCGACCTTTTGACCTCGCCGCCAGAAAAGCCAAGGTTCACATCCCTGTTTAAGAACTCAACTGATATATTAAGCCTTTTTGCAAGTGCGATCACGTCTTCGTCTATCGTCTCTTCTTTTCTGCCCTGTGCAATGTTCACCATATCGCCGAGCCTTACTCCTCTTATCTCTGGCGGATGCTGGAATGACATGCCCATTCCTAATGTCACACGTTCGTTGGTCGGCAAGTTGGTTATATCCACACCTTTAAACGTTATACACCCGTCTGTGACCTTATAATTGGGAAACCCCAGCAGGGTCATCAGAAGTGTTGTCTTGCCACAGCCGTTAGGCCCAAATAATACGTGCACCTCGCCTTCTTCTATATTAAGGTTCAAATCACGTATTATTTCTTTGCCTATTACTTCCACAGTCAAATCTTTTATTTCCAGCATTTTATCCCACGTAAAAGAAGAGAGAGGAAAAAGATTTAAAGTTTATTCCTGTGTCGAGCCTTATGATTTCGATGTGGATTCGCCAAAAAACTATCGAACTGAGGATGATTTCATTTCTACACTTTTTGGATTGAGTATTGTTGGGATTTGATGTAGGCGTGGTACGTAATGGGGATTAAACAATTTGTTTTTTAGGTGGGCAATTATGCGATGGAAAACGCAGTGTTTGTGAGATGGTTAACGGGTTACAGGCTATAAGAGCTATGATTTAAACGCAACTAAAGAAGTTTTATAACAGCTTTTTTGCCAATCCAAACAGCATCTTTGGATTTTTCTTTATCAATTCCGCTAACAGCGCCCTTGGTGTAATTTCCTCTATTTTTACGTGCTCTAAAGAATGAGCAAGCCCATTAAGGTTGTCGTCTGAGAGCCCGAAGAAGAAATCCTTTGCTTTCAAGCCGGTATCCAGCCTTTTTCCAAATTTGTCTTTACATCTGCTATCGTATTCTTGCAACCTCTTCTTTGAATAATCCTTTTCCTGCACCGCCTTCGCAATTACATCGCCTGCTATTTCGCCTGCGTACATTGCATACGCGATGCCTCCACCGGTCAATGGATTGACCTGCCTCGCAGCATCACCAACCAAAATAAGCCCATTTAACACGCTTTCTTTTAACGGACCACTAAGCGGTGTCGCACCGTACATCTCAGCCACTACTTTTCCTGCTGGGAACTTATTACGTACAAAAGCATTCAAATAATCAATTGCACGGTGGTTTTCACCGCTGGCATCTCCGCATATTCCGAGACCAACATTCGCGCAATCTCCACCTTTTGGAAATATCCAGGCATAGCCTTTTGGTGCTATCTGGCTGCCCACGAAGAATTCTGAATATTCCCTATCCGACTCGATACCGCACATCAGGAACTCAGCACATGTAGTTACTTCAGAAGGCGGCAGATGCGTGTCAATGCCGGCCCATCTTCCCACTCGCGATTCCACACCGTCCGCACCCACCACGATCTGCGCATGTATGCGTCTATCGCCATCCATACCGCGAACATAGACGCCTTTCACGTAGCCGTCTTCTTTGATAACGTCATAAGCTTCAGTTCTTATTCTCAGTTGTGCACCTGCTCTTGCAGCTTCGCTTGCAAGGAACTTGTCAAATATTCTGCGCTCGAGCACATAGCCCACTTCATCCATGTTGTCCCCGCCCATCACCACTTTCGTACCATCTGGACTGTATATGTGCGCTCCTTTTGCCTCTGCACATACCCATTTCTCATCGAGCGTAACAAGGTCTTTTATCTCTTTACTCACACCTTCTGCACATTTCACCGGCACGCCAATCTCCAGATTCCGGTCTATCAAAAGGACATCTAAACCCCGCTCCGCTGCAACACGCGCAGTCACACTACCCGCAGGGCCTGCTCCTACCACTACAACGTCATGCCTCTCCTCTCTCATTTGTCAATCCTTAATATTTATGTATATGTTCTATTTATTCTATTATCGTATTGCTAATTTAATAATGCGTTAAAATGAAAAGATTTGAAATAGAAGATTTTACGTCTTATTGGAATGTGGACGAGGCGAAGTTTAAAGAGGAGGTACAGACTCACGATAATATCTTAGTTGCCGGGTTTCCGCCGCTGGGTAATATCATACCGTATCATCTAAAGGAGCTTTTAACGGATTCCGAGAAGATATTGAGTTTGTACTCGTATAATTTCCCACCGATAGTGGAAGCACGCGAGGACGAATTTGAAATCCCACACGACGAGCTTTGGTACAGTGCGGCTAAGCGGTTGTTCTGTTATGTTGGCAAATATCCGGAAGCGGAATATTTACCAAAAGCAACGTATAAACAGGCGGAGGGCGTGGCACACATCGTAAAAGGGCTTGGTGTTCGCGAGTTATATACCGTAGGCCTGATAATGCCTTTTCAAGAACCTTTCCGGGATATAGAGCCCGGAATAGAAGCGTATATTGGATTCTTCGAAGGCTCGAAGAAGGAAGTTTCTACGGGGATGGAAAAGATGACGAGAAAAAACATTGGTAGGTATTCCATTAATCGTAAAATAGGTCTTCTTCCAGGTTTTGCTGCTAAACTGGGCATTGAAAGTTACTCTATTCTCGGCGTTGGCAAATACCCGGAGGACCTGAGAGCGTGTGCCGGTGCACTTAGAGCTTTTAAGAAGATGTCAGGGATAGAGATAGAAACGGAAAAGATAGAAAAGATGTTCACGGAAAGTGCAGAAGGCGTTGAAGAGAGAATAAGGAGAGAAAGAGAGAAAGCTGATGTCTATCGGGGCGATGGAATCGGAGCTGACGCTTCTCAATACATGTATGGATGAAAGAATCACTGAGTAGTGTGGACATAGCAGCTATCGTTGCCGAATTACAAGAACTGATATTGGCACGAGTAGAGAAAGTATACCAGATAGGAAGAGATGAAATCAGGCTAAAACTACATCAGAAAGATAAAGGCGCAGTTGATCTTGTCATAGAAGCGGGTAAGAGGATTCATATCACCAAATATAAGAGAGCCACGCCACGAATACCGTCGAATTTCCCGATGTACCTGCGAAAAAAGCTCAATGGCGGTAGGATTAGCCAAATACGGCAGCTTGACTTCGACCGAATAGTAGAGATAACGGTAGAGCGCTGGGATAGCAAACTCAGTTTGATAGCGGAGTTACTGCCACGCGGGAACATTGTGCTTATAGACGAAGAAGAGCAGATTTTGATGCCGTTGCGAAGAAAGAGCTTCTCGTCCCGGGATATAAAAGTGCGAGAGAAGTATGAGCGACCCCCCTCAAGAGCAAATCCACTACAAATGAGCGAACAAGCGTTGATAGACTTGTGTAAATCTACGGGGAAGGATGTGGTACGGGTTCTGGCATCGGACTTGAATTTAGGCGGACTATATGCAGAAGAAGTGTGTGAAAAAGCAGGGGTTAATAAGAATAAGAAAGCGGATGAGCTTGCGGAACCCGAAATAAAAGTCATCAGTGAGGCGATATTCGCAATACTTGAACCGGTATTAACGAGTGATCAGTCCCGGTTGAAACCACACATCGTTATAGAACGAGAAGGCGAAGAGCGGGTGGACGTTCTCCCGTTTGAGTTGAACACGTATGAACACAATGAGAAAGTGTTTTTCCCTTCGTTCAACGATGCCGTGGACGAATTTTTTACGGTGAAGATAGCGGAAGAGATAGAAGAGAAGGCGCAGGATGTACGTGGCGAGCAAATCGGTAAGTATGAGCATGTTTTGAAGGAGCAAAAAGATGCGTTTCTCAAATTCAAAGAGAACGAAGAAGCGTGGATAAGAAAGGGAGAGTTGATCTATGCACGTTTCACCGATATAGAGCAGATCTTGCAGGATATGCAGAAGAAAAAGAAGATTGTAGAGGTGACGCTGCCAGATACGGACCTTACGCTTGAGATTGATACTTCTGTATCGTTGCACAAGAACGCTGGTGTGTGTTACGAACGAGTGAAAGTGCTCCGAAAGAAAAGGGCGGGTCTGGAACGAGCAATAGAAGATACGAAAGAGAAAGTACGCCGTGAGAAGGAGCGTGAGGTGAGAGTAGAGGCGGATTTGATACCAAAGAAGAAGGAAGAGGTAAAGCGAGAGAAGAGAGAGTGGTACGAGAGGTTTAGATGGTTCGAAACTTCAGATGGTTTTCTTGTGCTGGGTGGAAAGGATGCCACGACGAATGAGTTACTTGTGAAGAAGTATATGGATGCTGAAGATCTCTTTTTTCATACACAGGCTGAGGGTGCGCCGGTGGTGATAGCAAAGACGGGCGGTAAAGACGTCTCTGAAGTGTGCTTGAGAGAGATAGCGCAATTCGCAGCTTCGTACTCGGGTCTCTGGAAATACGGGTTCTACGAGGGCGAATGCTATTGCGTTTCGGGCGAGCAGGTAAGTAAGACACCGCAGTCGGGGGAGTATATAAAGAAAGGAAGCTTTGTGGTACGAGGCAAAAGGAAGTACTTTAAAGCGGCGTTAGGGTTGTGCATAGGTATCGAAAAAGACAGGTTGGCTGCATGCCCTGATATGCAAAAGGATAAGTTGGATGTTTGCGTGCAACTCGAGCCTGGTGGCGATTTGGAGAAGAACGAGCTTTCAAAAGAACTCGTGAAGTTCTTTGTCGAGCGTGTAAAGACAAATAAAGAATTAGGTGAACAAATAGCAAAGCGGGGACATGAGAAGATAATGGGGTTTCTTCCGCCCGGGAAGTCGAGGATTAAAGGGTATTATCCGGCTCAATAAAAATCAAGATTATAAATGGGACCGACAAATTGCAGAGGAGGAGAGTAGATGTCATTTGAACTTGACTGCGTGAAGCATGATATTTTTGGCGGCACATATGCTGATTTACCCACGGACGAGCAATTCTTAACGGGAGAGGGATTCAGCGATCCGCTTGCATACTTGGAAAAGCGCTGGAGGTTCCCGGACCCTTGCTACTTCGTGTGGTGTACCGAAAAACAACTTGAACAGATTAAGAAGATAGATGATATCGGGTCGCCGTTAAAAGAAAAGAAGCAATCCAAAGTCAATGGACAACCAATGTACCTACTACGTGTCTCGAGTATAACGTTTTTTTATCTTCGCGTGGCAAAACGAATTGAGATCAACGGGGAGACAGGCTGGTTAATAACCTCAGTCGGAAGGACGTTTGAGAAGTGGTGAAGACACTTTTCGGTGGAATAGGTAAGCCATTTTTATACTATACGGAATTTAAAAATCTGTAGAATATTGAGCATGGTCGAAACACACATCCAAAATGGAAGGAGGATTATAAATGATTCCGTCAAACATCACACGTGAACACGTGAAAAAGGCTTTGGAGGAAATTGATGCAGGGTCAATTCCACCAGGTAGAAAATCAACGAAGTTTGTTCTCATCTTTAATGGGAAACGTTACCCACCAAAATACGTATTATCCTTAGCCAATAAGTTCGTTGTGGGAGAAGAACTTGATCCGTCAAATTTCGGTGGCGGTCAAGAGACAAATAAATTTTTAACGCGATTGGGATTTGAGATTGCGGAATCTTCTTCATCAAGAACAAATGAGGAGTCAATATCGCCTCAGAATAAAATCACCAAGACAACACAAAAAAAACACGACGAAAGATGCCCTGAGTGTAAAAATACTATTGAAAGAATGCTCAAAAAGATTTATGGTGTGGTAAAACCAAATCATAAATTTTATATTGGCACAGAGCCCGAAAAATTCGAAGATGCCATATATCACAAAAATCTCAGACGAATATTCGTAGATCTTCAGAATTACAAGGGGTGCGAAAAATTTGTTTATACTGATACGCTTCCGAACTGCGATTATTTTGTTCAGAATCCCGGATTTATTGTTGAATTCGATGAGTCACAGCATTTTACAGCACCACGGAAAATATCACTTCAAAACTATCCGCGAAATCTCAAAGTAGGTTTTTCATTGTCGGAATGGGGTGCTCTTTGCGATAAAATTAACGCCAAGGATAATGACCCGCTCTATAGAGATGAGCAACGCGCATGGTATGATACGCTAAGAGATTTTCTACCCTGGTTAAATGGAAACTTAGAACCGACCATCAGACTTTATTCAGAGGAGATGCAGTGGTGCCGCTTAGATCCTGATAATCCTGATGACGTTGCAAGATTCAAGAATATTATTGAAAGCAAAAGAAAAGAGTTGAATTGCTGGGTAGCAACGGTCATTCTCCAATCCGGTAGTGATAAGGACTATTCAAATGATGGACGGTTGGATGCACTAACCCAAATTGTAGATCGTATTGCAAGCAAAAAGTCTGGAGATGGAGTTATTTTATTTCCTGGGGGATGGTTTCGCACGGATAAAGAAAAACCAAGCACAATATATGATTGGACAGAGAAGTCACTAAAAAACGTTCTTGAAACGATAAAAGAACACATCGTTGTCTGTATTGGTATAGATGGAAGCGTTGACGAAGAGGATTATGCACACGATCAGATTGGTCTTGCCGTTAGTAAGAACGGTATTGATGCCATAGGACGAAAGTTCCATCCGGCACCTCAAGAGAAGGATTATGTTGAACTTGCTAAGGATTATTTAGCCGAAGAAGACGGTAAATCACGTATTTTTGAGTTGAATGGTGTTAAATATTTCATGTGTGTATGTTATGACACTTATGGAGTAAGACACAAAAATCTTACCAATCCAGATGTGGATGTAGTTTTGAATTTGGTACATTGCTTCTATCCCGTAGGTGAAGGACCCTCAGGAACTTCATTCTTCGCCAAACACGGTTTTGCAGGTGCTTCAAAACAGTGGATTTGTCCTGTTTTTGGTACTGCGGTATTTTTTAAGCGTGATATTCCTGAAAATTGGCCAACTGGTGTTTATTGGGATCGGGGTAGTAAGAGTACGCGATACTGGAGATATTCAGATAACCCTATCAAATCGAAAGATAAAATTGAAATGAAGGTCAGAGAAGGTGCGGTCTTGGTCAAAATTTACGAGTTATGAAAGAAGCAAGCCATTTATACTATGCGGGTTTTGTGAAGTCTATCACAGGTCTTAAATGGAAACGGCTACCAGTTTCGACATGCAGCCTTGCGGAGTCGCTTCTGCCACTGATAAGACCTTTAGCCAGAAGAAAGGAACAATGGCTAATTTTCCCTTACGCTTATCTTCCTTTGGCTCAAGTTCCTGTAACTGGAAGCTGAAGATATATTTAGATACTACCTCTTTATAACCTCTAACGAAGTGAGAATTAAAAAATGAAAAAGTACGATGTCATCGTTGTCGGCGCAGGGATAAGTGGGGTTCTGGCAGCGCTGACGCTGTCAAAGCACGGTAAGAGCGTCCTGGTACTTGAAAAGATGCAGTACGTTGGTGGAAACTGTAACAGTTACACGGTAGACGGCTTTCAGGTAGATACAGGACCGCACTCAATCACGGGTCTTACGGAAGGTCCTTTAAAGCGGTTGATGGACACTTATTTTGATTATATTCCTGTGTTTGAAGATCACGGGCATTACTATGCAAGAACAGATACCGATTTTGTCAAGATACCATCGAATCTAAAGGAATTTGTGACGTTCGAGGTACTTCCGAAGAAGGACCGACTCGTTCTGACACCGGCTATTACCAAAGCGATTACACTCTCCACATTTGGCACAGACCTCTCAAAACAGTCGGTGTACGACTCGCTGCCACGCACACTCTCAAAAGATACGTATGATTTTGTCAACACAATCTCGTACTTTCTGTCTGGCAAGTCAATGAAGGAGATGTCTGCACACCGGGTTCTGACAGGCAGCGACTTCATCAAGAACAGCGTCACGCAGGAGCAGTTTGAATCTATGGTTGCGAAAATAGAAAAGCCGCAGCAGACTGAATCCATACTTCAATCTATATTACCTTACAACCTTCATGCATCCCTCAAGGCAAGATTGAACAGCTCATTTGCATCCTCGATTCCGCTTAAAAATCTTTACAGCCCGCTTACATACATTGGTAGCCTTGCAGCAAGGAGGGGCCGCGATTTGCAGGGGTACCCACGCAAGGGGCTCAAATCGGTGCTTAACGCAGTTCTCTACTCGCTCCCAAAAACGGTTAGAATTAAGACGGAAAGCGAGGTAAAACGAATTCTTGTCGAGGATGGCATGGTGGTGGGTGTCGAGGCAGATGAAATCTACTACGCCGATATGGTTATCTACACCGGCTTTGCAAAGAATCTGCCTTCTATCGTTGATGATCTTCCGAAGTCGTATGCAGAAGACCTGAACGAAATAGCTCAGGCTAAGAGCCTTACCATCTGGTTGGGTCTGGAGAAGAAACTGGACGCTTTTAACTACACTGGTTCTGAAGTATGGTTCAGGGATAATTCGTACTGGGCAATCCCAATCAGCAATTACGACTCATCACTTGCGCCAAAGGATAAGCAGCTCGTGGGATTTGCGTTTGTGATTGATGAGAACAAACCTGAACAATCAGAGACGAAGAAGGCATACGAAACGATCTACCGCGCTATCCCGGAAATAGAAAAGCACATTGAGCTGCAGCATGAACAAATTACGATCCCGGAAAAAGCGGCAGTTACGATTGACGGGAAAATAGCAGATATTCGCACGCCTATCAAGAACCTGTATCTTGCGGGTACGGATACTGATAGTCGGAGCATGGGCATAACTCGCGCTGCATTTTCGGTTGTGGAGATGCTGAGGGCATTGAATGAGGACGGGAATCTGCATCAATGACGAGGCAGCCTCACAATTGTTTTTGGGTCCAAAATTTTATTTCTTTCTGGTTTAAAAGTCCTATATGACTTTCTTTTTTGGCAATTTTGAATTGTCGGACTGCATGTATGACAAATGAAACGAATTAATGGCATCATTTAGTCAGCAAAGATGAGATTTTCTGCTTTTGATCTTTATAGGAATTCAATTCCACCTGTAAAAATCCGTGTAATCTTGTGGTCAGGTAACCAACCGCAACAAATACCAAGATATATCTACCACTTTTATACACCAAAGTATTTATATGTACAATACTATCTACACATGATGCACAATGTTCGTTATCCAGACATGCGAAGAAATACCGTTTGCAAATCCCTGTTTAATATATGATATTTTGAGAAAAGAAGCGGACTACGGCGAGACCTACTTACTGGAGTCACGAGAAGGCGATGATAAGATGGCGCGGTATTCCATCTTAGGTTTCGAGTCCGCGTTAAAATTCGCAGTGAAGGACGGCGTTTTGAAAACAAAGACCTACGATGCGTTTAGCGCGGAAATGATGAACAATGCAGCGAAGAGAAGTGGCGATATAAACCCGCTAAGTGTGATAAAAGCGTTCTTTAGCGAGTTAAAAATAGAGGGCGAGCTAAGAAGAGAGCGATTTATCGGCGGATTTGTTGGTTATCTCTCGTACGATGTCATCCGATATTTTGTGGATGTAGGGGAAAGCGCAGTGGACACATTGAAGCAACCGGATTGTGAATTCCTGCTGACGAGGAAGAATGTCATAGTGGACCACCGGGCGAAGAAAGCGTTTCTTATATCTAACGATTTTTGTGATAGTCCAACACCAACTAACGACTTAAATTTGGAAGAGTCTTGCTTGAAATTGAGCGAATTAATTAAAGAGGGAAAAGTAACTGAGGATCCTGAAGAGATATCGGTGTCCGGGGATTTCACGTCAAACATGGAAAAGGCGGATTATGAACGAAGTGTGAGAGTAGCGAAGGAATACATTCGTGCTGGTGACATCTTTCAGGTGGTGCTTTCACAGCGACTGGAAGCCGACTTTGCGCCGGAAGGGCATTTCGAGTTCTACAAAACATTAAGCGAAGTGAACCCGTCACCATACATGTACTTACTCGATTTTGACGAGCGTAAGATAGTGGGAGCAAGTCCTGAGATGCTGGTTCGGGTTGCGGGGGCGAACCGTAATGGTAACGCCGACAGGAAAATAGAGGGTTGCCCGATAGCAGGGACAAGACGGCGTGGCATGGATGAAGAAGAGGATAAACGGCTGGAGGAGGAGATGCTAAACGATGAAAAGGAGCGGGCAGAGCATTTGATGCTCGTGGATTTATCAAGAAACGACATCGGAAAAGTGTCTGAGTTTGGTACCGTGAAACCCACGCGATTCATGTATCCCGAGAAATACTCGCACGTGCAGCACATAGTGACCAACGTGGTGGGCAAGCTGAGAACCGATAAGGACGAGTTCGATGCGTTAGAAGCGACATTCCCTGCAGGTACGGTATCCGGTGCACCGAAAGTACGTGCTATGGAGATAATAGAGGAATTAGAGCCGTCAAGACGTGGAATATATTCGGGTTGTGTGGGGTATTTCTCTTTTAATCGGTCTATGGATACGGCGATAACGATTCGGACTGCGGTATTCGAGCATGGGAAGGTCTATATACAGGCAGGTGCGGGTATAGTTGCCGATTCTGATCCTGAACGAGAGTATAAAGAGACGCTGAGTAAGGGTGCGGCGTTATTGGAATGTATGACCGGAGGCGGTAAAAGAAGATGAACATTCTTGTGATAGACAACATAGATTCGTTTGTGTACAACATCGTGCAATACGTGGGAATGCAGGGTGCCGAGCCGATAGTGGTTCAGAATACGGTGACTGCGGGATATATCGAGAAACTGGTAAAAGAGAAAGAGATAGGGCATATAATTATCTCGCCGGGGCCGAAGACGCCACGAGATGCGGGAGTCACAAACGAAGTAATAAGGAAATATTGCACGGATAAGAAGATTCTGGGCGTTTGTTTGGGGCATCAGTGCATAGGTTATGTTTTCGGTGCGGGGATACGGAATGCACGAGTATTAAGGCATGGCAAGGTGAGTTTAGTAACGCATAACGGCGAAGGCATCTTAAGTGGATTGAGGAATCCGCTTTCTGTGGTGAGATACCATTCGTTAGTGATTGACGAGAACGGTAATGATCGGCAATTATTTACAGACAGTTTAGAAGTAACTGCAAGAAGCATGGATGATAATGAGATAATGGCGATCAGGCATCGGAACTACGATGTGTTCGGCGTGCAGTTTCATCCTGAGTCTATACTGACGGAGGACGGGTTGAAGTTGATACGGAATTTTGTGGATATGTAGCCCTGATTTCGTACAGTTTAGGCCAGTATTTCCCGGTAACAAAGAGCCGGTCATGCTTCGCGTCATAGGCAATACCGTTGAGAACATTGACAGGCTGTGAGCCACCCTCTTCGCTTAACAGCCCTTCGAGGCAGAGCCAGCCAGCGACTTGTCCGGTTTCTGGTGAAATAATTGCTATGCTGTCGGTTAACCAAACATTAGCGTATATTGCCCCTTTGATATACTCAAGTTCGTTGAGATTTGTAATAGGCATGTCCCTGCTACGGACTTCAATTCGTCCGACTTCGTCGAATGTATCAGGATTCAAAAAATATAGCGTTGCGGTACCATCGCTCATTATCAGGTGCTTTCCGTCATGAGTGAGCCCCCATCCTTCGGTGGGATAGCTAAATTCTTGCAGTATAAGGAAACTGTCCTTATCGTAAACAAAACCAACATGCGACTGCCAGGTCAGTTGAATCAACTTATCGTCCCAAAGGGCCACACCTTCGCCAAAGAATTTGTCCGGCAGATGATACGACTTTATGACTTTTCCTGTTTCTAATTCTGATTTACGTAACGAGGATTTGCCAAATATGCCAGTACCTTCATACAGAAAGCCGTTGTCAAAGACTAACCCCTGAGTAAAGGCGTTTCGGTCGTGTGGGTACGTGTTGATGATTTTGTAGCCGTAAACGGGTGTATCGTCAGGCGGGCATGGCGTTGTCGTCACAATAGGCAGAGGGGCGTCTTCATCAATGCAGCCTGCAAATAGTGCCATTGCTACTATTGCCACCACTGCAACACCAAATCCGCGTTTATTATGCCGCGTCGCGTTCATGGCAACAAAATGGATTTGTTTATTTATATTATAACGGTTATACGAGTGAGATAAATAACGATGTCAGTTCATTACCAACCAGTCAAATGCAAGTCCTTTCTGCATCATTTCGACAAGAAGTTCCTGCCGTTCAGTTGGGGTGCGAATCCTTACCGTGGCTGTGAGCATTCCTGCCCCTACTGTTTCGCACGCTACACGCACGAATACCTCGGATACGATTCCGGCACAGAGTTCGATAACAATATACTCGTGAAAGTAAATGCGGCAGAGGTCTTGGAAAAGGAATTATCACGACCACGTATGAAACACGAAGCGGTCAACCTGGGTTCAGTCTGCGATCCGTATCAACCGGCAGAGCATAAATTTGAAATTACGCGAGAAGTCTTGAAAGTCTTTGCAAAGCACAAAAATCCGCTATTCATCGGAACAAAATCGAACTTGATCTTGCGCGACCTCAACTTACTTTCGGAAATGGCAAAAAGCACGGCACTGCTCGTCAACGTTACGAGAACAACGCTGGACGAGAACATTCGCCGTAAAATCGAGCCGCGAGCTGCAACGACTGAAGAGCGCCTCGAAGCCGTGAAACAATTATCAGATGCAGGCATAACTGTTGGCATATTATTTGTGCCGATATTCCCGTATCTAACCGATGACTCCGAGAGCATAAACGGGGTGATAAAAGCGGTGAGTGATGCCGGGGCAAAAAATATAGTCCCGGGGGTTTTGGATTTGAGGGCATCATGCAGAAACCGCGTTTTGTCTTTCATCGAAGGGATTTTCCCCGAATTGCTGCCAAAATATATTGCCCTTTATAAGACCGCGTACGCGCCAAATGAGTACACCAGCAAAATATATCGGGCTGTTGAAACCGCACAGCGGCAATGTGGCTTTAAAACGTTTGAAACGCCTGTGCACAGGGAAGAACAGCAACACTTAACGTGTGGGTAAAAAATGACGAGAAACGAGAAGAGTAGGAAATAGCATGCAAATGGCACAGTATAAAAACCCTGTGATTTATCACCGCGGAGATCACCGAGGACGCAGAGTTTAAGAACGTTCCAATCCACGTTTGGGTTTTCTGATGCCTCTGCGTTCTCCGCGCACTCTGCGGTAAAACTTGAGGATATAGTGATTTCGCAGGAAAATTCGCAGTGCCCATGCAAATATATTTATTGGTTGAATGCTTATGCTAAAGCACTCTTCCTTGGATTGGATAACGAAGAATCTGAGAGTGATTATATTAGTCCAATAAGGCGCAAGAAGGAGGGTTAGTAATGGAAATGAACCCGAAAATCCCAAAAACCGGAAAAATAGGAAGTTTGGCAAAGAACATAGAAAAGGAGACCAATCGAGACGTTGTACAGGAAATTATGCATGATGTGGACCAATTTCAATCGGCATCTAGTCGTACTGAAAAGGCAGAACAGATTAAAGAACTATCGAGCGTTTGGAGCAGCAGGTTGGCGAGGAGAAAAGCGTAATAATCATGGAAAAATGTGGCAGGGGCTGTTGCAAAAAACACGCGAGGTACAAAAAATTAATTACGGAATCTAAATCAGTTAAAGAATTCCTTGATAAACTTAGCACAGGGGGTTTTCAATTCGAACTAAAAGATAAAAAAACAATAGTTGGAAAATATGACAAATGCTATTGCTATATGGTCAAACAAACCAAAAAACCTTTTCAAAATAAGATTTACTGTCAGTGTGGGGTAGGACATATCAAACAATTGTTTGAATCCGCTCTTAAAAAGCCGGTTGAAGTGGAACTTGTGCAATCAGTAATCACAGGAGCAAAAACTTGTAAATTTTTAATTCATATTTAAACGGAGATAAAAAAGGAGGGATATAAAAATATGAATTTCAGTAAGATCGAAAAAAGGATGAAGGGTGGCCCCATGTACTTCGTTGCGGGTGCTTTGCTGGTCATAGCTTATCTGTTACTCTGGTTTTTAGATAATCCTGCTGGTATCGAGGAGCTACGGTATGCCGGATGGATAATCTTAGCAGTCGGTCTTGTCTTGATTTTTTTACCTAAGTTTGTTTTTCGCAGCAAGGGCAAGGTGAAAAAGGAAAAGGATTGGACCGAGACCTCAGTCCTTGTTGACACAGGAATCTATTCCGTTATCCGGCATCCACTCTATCTGGGTTGGTTACTCATGTATCTTGCAATTATTTTCTGGAGCCAACATTGGTTGACGATAATAATTGGGATTATAGGCATGATATGTGTCTACTCGATTTCAAGACAAGAAGACCAGCGACTCGTCGAGAAGTTTGGTGATGACTATAAAGATTATATGCAAAAAGTGCCACGAATGAACTTCTTCTCATGGATCATACAACCGGTACGACGCAGAAAGAGGAAATGAAAATGATAGAAAAAAACAACACAACATTCCATGAAAAGCAGCGATTACGCCAGGTCTGGATCTGGATTCTTATGATTTTTCCAACCATTATTGTCTGGTACATAGCCATACAAGAACTGCTCTTTAACAACCCTGTTGGCAACAGCAACGCATCCAACCAAATGATATTTGTATTCTGGCTCGGCTTTGGCATACTATTTCCTTTGTTTTTCTACAAATTAAAATTAATAACAAGTGTGCGGCAGGATGGGGTATATGTTCGATTTGTACCCTTTCATTTTTCTTTTTAAAAAATACAATTAGATAATTTGAAAAGACACTATATCCGTACATATGATCCTATTGCGGAATATGGAGGTTGGGGCATTAAATATGGAAAAGTGGGAAAGGCATACAATGTAAGTGGCAACCGCGGAGTGCAACTGTAATTCACAGAAGGAAAACGCCTCCTAATCGAATCACAAAAACCAGAACAGCTTGACAGTGCAATTGCGCAGCACTTGAAAAATCATGACAAAAACGAGTTCAATATAAAAGAAAGGAGAGAAACGATATGAAGCAAAAAGGGAGTGCCAAAATGCAGGCATCAATAAAATGGTTCCCACCCTCCTGGTTTCAAATAAAAACGAAAGACAAAATCCTGTACATAGATCCAGCATGGATGAGAACTTACTTTACGAAATATCCAAAAAAGATAGAGTTTTCCAGGTGGCCAGACCCGATTGATGGCTTGCCGGAAGAGTTAGAAAAAGCGGATGTGATCCTATTAACACATCACCATAAGGACCATTGTAAGAGTGTTACAGTAAATAGACTCAAGGATGCAGATACTTTAGTAGTAGCTCCTAAGCGCTGTATCAAGGAATTAGGCAAAGATATACATGTTGTTGCGCCTGGGGACGAGATAACTTTGGGAGATATAACAATAAAGGCAGTAGATGCTTACAATACGGAACAAGGCAGTTCTACCAGAAAAGTGCATCATAAAGGGAATGGTGTAGGCTATTTAATAAGCTTGGAAGGTAAGACGATTTATCATGCAGGTGATACGGATTTTATACCAGAGATGAGATATTTGGGGGACGTAGAAGTAGCTTTACTTCCTATTGGTGGAACGTTTACAATGGACATTCAAGATGCTGTTGATGCTGCAATAGCTATTCAGCCCAAGGTTGTGATTCCTATGCACCATTTGAAGGCGGACCCGCAAGAATTCAAGGAGAAAGTAGATGCAAGATCGGATATTAAGGCGGTGCCGTTGCAAATAGGGGAGGTTTATCGGTTAAAATTAATATATTTGTTTAGCAAACCACAAGATTACACAGATTTTTAGGAGAGAACAATAATGGAGGGCACCCCGCTACTTGAGTGTGGGAGTTAAAATAACCAACTTAAATGAGCTTGGTTGCCGATAATATTGATTTTCTTTATTGCATTTGTCAACAAATCAGAAGTAATTATGTTCTCCATCTTCTATTTTTTCCATGACGTTGATTACAGTATCGTCAAGATAGTAAAACGACTGAGGGGGGGTAAAATCCCGAATAATTAGTTTGGGATCAATGGGTGCTTTAAATAGCTTCAGATACGTAAGTTCAAGAGCGACCCCCTCTTTTATTCCAGAATAATAATCAAAAAAATCTTGTTCGGTCATACCGGAAAGCCCATTAAATTTATTCCACAGGTTATCGGGCGTGTCCTTTAATATTTCTCCTATTACAAATGTGCCAACGATTTTTTTTGTTGGTGATGTGGCATAGATCCATACTTTGTCCACGTTCTTCTTAAATATAGATTTTCTGAACTCGTATCTTTTGTTTCCCTTAACCATTTCTTCTATATATTTGGGTCTAATTGATAGTAAAACGTTCATTTATACCTCCGTCTCGTTTTATCAGCAAATAGTTCTCGTGAGGAATTCTAACGATTGATTGTGGTGCCCCTGAGAGTATATCATTCGTTCTCAAATAATCAAGTGCGAGAGGATTTTTAAGATGGAAATGCTGTCGGAATAGAATTACTTTTGTGGGACTTTTTGCTATCTCTTCAATTTCTTTTTTGGTATAGACACTCCTTTTACCAACATAACGGATGATTTCATCTGGATTTCTGATGTTATGATATACTCGCTCTATAACTCCCAAAGATGTTATTCTTCTTTCATCAACCGACCGATAGAATAACATAATATCTCCTGCTGTCATTTTTGTGATTCGCGAATGAGAGAGATAGGCTTTTTTGATCGTATTACCTTCGATTATAAGTTCTCCTTCAAACTCCGGTAAAGTAGTCTGTCTGGGTTGATAATCTGTAAATAATCTGTTATGATACTCTGGACGTATGGGTACAACGAATTTTTTAATTCTCTTCCCATCGTAAAAGCTCGGATAAAACTTTCTGGCGATCTCAAGCGGGTCTTTGGTCTTTTCGTCCGGCACTATTTTTTTGATAAATAAATCCTCTCCGTTTTTTTCCGCAGCTTTATAGAAGCCAAAGTTCTCAATTAACTGAACGAGAGAATCATCGTGTTTTGTAAAATGTGTGAGATATAATTCATCAATATTATTGCTGATAGCAAACGTTGTAGAAATTTTTATAAACAGTTCGCCTATTTTGTAGCCGGTATAAGTCACTTTAAAGGGAGAAATTTTCAACCTTCTTCTTTTCGGCAATGGAGGGTTAGAGGCAATAGCTTCATCTTCAATTTTGTAGCTTAAGATTGCACCTAATCTGTTACCTTTAAAATAAACCCAGGCTTTTCTACCTTCCCTTGATATTTTTTCCCCCCAATCTATAAATTCGGCGTACTCCTCTTTGAGTGAAGTAAATATAGGGTCGTTCAGATCCAAATTGTGGACCGGAACATATTTTAATGCGGGAGGTGTTGGTACTTTTTCAACCGAAAGCTGTTTCTTAAAATACTCCAATGCTTCGTCTATGTCAAATACTCGATCTGATATATCCAATCTCTCTGATTTTCGATGGATAGCTCTGTCTTCTGTTATCAGAAAATCAACGGCATTTTTATAAACACCGTATAGCAAGTTGTTATCCACAAGTTCGTGAGCATTATTTGTTTGACCAACAATGGCGAGAAACTGTTGATCAACTTCTAAAGAGGGGGGATTATATAAAATGGGATACGTTTTAATTTTTGATAGGGTGATCTCCCTTCTTTCATGATTTCTGTCCCTCTTGATTTCGTGTGCCGAGAGAGGATGAACCAAAATTTGTACTATTAAATCGTTCAATGTTTTTAGGAAAATTTGGAGATTGCCTGGAATAATGTGGTAATTCTCTCTGTAAATGAATATGTTGGTATCTATGAGAATACGCATTTTAATAGCCTCCTCTGGTTTTATCAGTCCTCATGGTCCTCATTCCACGGTTCGAACTTTTTCTTTCATCACATTCACAATAGCTTCCTTTCTTTTTTCTAAGAAACCGTCCAAATCTCCAGGAAAGAAAAGTTAGGCGAAGAAGTTCTTGAACCATTTAGTAATGACATTCTTCGACGCATCATATCCCCCATCAAGATAAATTGCACCAATCAAAGCTTCGAGTGTTTCAGCAAGGACATATGGCTCTTCGTTTGCTTTCTGCTTTTTCTCCCCAGCACCCAACTTAATAAAATGCCCTATTCCAAGACCTTGGCTAATTCTTGCAAGTGATTCTTTTCTCTCAAGTTCTTTTTTCTTGCTTGTAATCTCATCACTCGTTTTACAGCATGATTTTATCAATAGATCAACCAATACTGCTTTCAACACGGCATCACCAAGAGTTCTAAATATTTCTTGGTCTTCACAATCTTGATTTCGTTGTTCTTGTTCGAGTGCATAGGCTTTGCGTGTCAAAGCACGATTTAATAGGTTCTTTTCAGAGAAAGAATAGCCAAGATTTTCTTCGATTGTCATGGTGTCCTCCACCTCAAAAACTCCTTTGCCCATTCTTTATATTACCCCTACCCTCTATTATCTAAATTATCCATCTTTTACACTTTCTAAAATCACCTCGAATATATCCATTATTTCCGGTGGTAATTCCTTCAATTCTTCAGCTTCCCTAGGCCCGTCTCTTTTCTTTCTATAGTCTCGTGGAGAGTTAGCACAATCAAAATCGTGAATGAAATATTTCTCAATGCAGTCTTCCTTCAGACAATAAACAGGATGGCTTCCCTTCCCAAAAGTGTTCTTCATGTCTTCAATCGTCTTACAAAATTTGAATTTAGAAGCGTTTATGGTGATAGTATTGTATTTAGCACAGACCTCTTCTGCTGTAGCTTTCTCTGTTGTTTTTTGTTTATCCCCATCAAGAATAACTGCGCACCGGTATGGTGTCTTTGGGATAGTATATAAGAAGTGGCTCCAATTATCACCATTCAAATGGTAAATCCCAACCTTGTTCATGATTTCAAACCAATTTTTATGCCACTTTTCCTTCAAATGCTTTTCTAAGAGGATTTGGAAAATGTATACATCGCTTGTTCCCTCAACATAGAGGTGGATGTCTTTAAGGCTTGTTGTGTGCGGCAAATAACCAGCAAACGTATTTGGGTCTTCTTGATTTTGCTTCAAGTCGATTTTGATAAACTTCTCCTTTATTGGAGAGTAGAAATACACTGAGACACGGTCATTTCTGTCTTTCCACAAAATCGGATTCACGAAGGTTGGGTCTTGCGTTGCGATAAATATTTGCCTCCCTTTAGATTCCTCGAGTAAGAAGTTCAAGAATTCTTGCTTTACAAGTGGATTTAAACCAAGCTCAGGCTCATCTATTAAGACAATTTTAGTATCACTAAACAAAATATCCACTGCTAAGCAGGCTAATGATCTTACACCCGAACCTTGCTCTGAGAGTGGAGTTTCAAAGTCCTCACCATCTACTTTTCTAATTAGTTTCTCATATTTCTCGTCATCAATTTTCGCATCAACAATTTTATTAAGAAAATCTATCCATTTTCTTTTCTGAGAACTCCGTAATTCCTTTTCTCGTATATATTCTTCAAAATCTTTTTCTTTATAATTTTGAAGACGTTGCTCCGGGCAATAAAGTATAGTTCTTTTTATTTCATCTATGATATCATTATGAATGAAAATTGAGAAATGCTTTGCGTTTAAACCATAAGCGTCACGGAGCTTTTCCATGACAATGCTGTCACTTATTTGTCTACACGATGCGTTTTTTAATTTTTCTTTTTGCTTTTCTAAGACTCTTGGAACGAGTTGTTTTATTTGTTCTTCATCAAGAGATAATTCCACCATCATTTGCGTTCCTCGATCCTTCAAATAAAAGTCGTTGTGTCCATGAGTGAGAGTGAGACACATAATATCGGAGTCGCTCTCTCTGAACTCTTTACATTCTGGGCAAAGGTATTCATAGCCACCTAGCTCCAGCTTCTCAAGCGACTGAATAAACTCTAATAGGTTTGTCTTTCCGCAATTGTTTGGACCTATGATGATATTTAAATCCCTCAACTGTTTTAGTTCTGCATGTTTGATATTCCTGTAGTTCCTTATCTCGATTTCCCTAAAAATTATCATTCTTCACCTCCTCTTTTTCCATCCTCACATTCCTCACTTTCAACTCCTTCTCCTTTCAAAATCCTCAATGTCTTCTTCACCTCTTCTAATTCCTCATCCGTAATCCCATACAATCCCACAACAGCCTTATCAACTTCCTCCTCCACTTCTTTCAATTCATTTTGTGCTTCCAAATCGTTCTGCTCGTAATATCGCTTAGCCAACGCATGTGCATTTTTGGAAAGTTCTGCTAATTTAAGGTGAACTTTGTCTTTTTGCTTGAACTTTGGAACATACACATTCTTCACCACATGTGTGGAAATTGCAGTTTCAATCGTATAGCCCATCACAATTAGCTGAGCAACCGAGGAGTTCAGAACTGAAGCGACATAATAAGCTTCGTTTTCATCTTCAAGTGGTATAAACATAATTTTGTGATCGGGGATTATACACTTGTTTCCAATTGATTTATCCTCATACTCAGAAACGACACAAGTAGAAAAAATGCCTTTGCCCATGATTCTACCCGATATTTCTTTCCATGCGACCTTATAAGGTGCGAAGGTATACCTTCCAACACCATGAACATAGTAAAATGGTTTATTCTTGCCAAATAGCTTATACACAGACCTAGAAATTAATTCCGTTTTAAACTTGGTTAAAAACGCACAAGATTTTGGAAAGCGAATTTTAAGCTCGCTTTCCTCAAGCATACTCCCTTCCTCGTTAAATGGAACCACCATATAATTTGAGTGTGTAGAGTACCACTTTTTTATATCTCTTCCCCTCGTAAGAGGGTATATAAAATTTGGTTCAATAACTGTTCTATTTTCTCTAACTTTTCTTTTTCCTATATTTGATAGATTTTCAATTAAAATCCCAGTGGGCTCTTTAGAAAGAATAATAATCCAATATACAGAATTAAGAGCGGTATTTGTGCCTTCATAAGCTCTATATTTCGAAGCTCGCATAGCTTTTATTACCCCATTATAAGCCTTCTCACTAATAATCATCCAGGGCATATTCACATTCGCCTTTCCTTTTCTTATCGGCGCTAAAATCATATCGAACTGTTTTGTCGCCTTCTTCACATCTTCCAATTTAGCTTCTTGTGGCATCCCTCTACTTCTCGGATTATTCCACATCACGCAAGGAATAGGAAACTCAGTCTCGCCCTTCTTTTCTATCACTATCAAAGAGGTTCGGTTAATCGCACCTTCAAAAGGATAGAGTGTGACCAAATCGTGAACCTTCAAGACTTTGCAAGGTGAATTTGCCTTTTTGTCTTTCCAGTAGCCCTTTACCAGAAACTTTCTGAAACCCGCGCCTGCCTGCGTCTTATATGTTGTAAAAGGTATCAAGAAAGAGAACTTTCCTCCTTCCTTCAGATATCTATCAATGCACCTTGCCGTAAACAACATCGCCATGTCTCTCTTTACTTTTCCCAGTCCCATTCCTTTCGTTCTTTTTAGTAGCCCGTAATAATCCCAAAGTTTTCTCGTATTTTCTCTATAATGCTCCGGCAAACTCTCCCAGTTCACCCACGGCGGATTACCAACAACGAAATCGAATTTGCCCATCAACAAAGGAGCAAACGAATTTTTAAGCAATCTTGTCCAGATTTTATTCTTACCCGCCTTTTCCAATTCCTTTATTTTGCCGTAAAGTTCCACCAAAGACGATATGCTGTCCCTTTTCAAATCTGCAAAATCCTTATCTATCCGCTTCTCGAACTCCTCTTCACTGTAATCTCCCTTCACGCAAGTTTCTATCACACCCAAAACACTTGACAGCAAGTTTTTATCAATTACTTCATGAGGGACAGAGAACTCACCTTCGCTTGTCGTTAGATAAACCTCCAACTCTCCCGTGAACTTCACCTTTCTGCTCACCAGAATAGAATCCGCAAGATAAACAGGAATCTCTACGCCTCCTTTCGGAATATACCTGATTAAATCACCAAGAGCGATTACGTAATTCGCTCTCGATGCCAGAACCGCTAACGGGTTCAGGTCAATACCAACGACATCATCCACTATTTTACGCAATAGCTCGCTCTTATCGGTTACGAAATGCTCCTCCGCATAATCCTTTACTTCTTTTATTGCCAGCACCAGGAACGTCCCGGAACCGCAAGCAGGGTCAAGAACTCTTTTATCCATGTTGCCATCGTATTCCACTTCTTTCAGCACGAGTTCCGCAAGCCAGTCCGGTGTAAAATACTCGCCAAGGTCGTGCCTTACTTTTTTCGGTACCAGATTCTGGTACAAGTGCTTGAACAAATCTTTTACCCTATCAGGGTCCAATTCTACCGTGGCAGGATCGTAATCCCCCAGCTTCTTCACTATCTCAATAATCCCATTCACTACTTCCTCGTCCCATTCGTCCAAATACCATGCGAAATAGTCAGCTTCGAGAAAGTTCCTTATCCCAATCTTTGCTATTATCCCGCCTTCCTCTAACTCAAGCAACTCCGCCCTCAGATCTTCTCTACTTCTGTAATACGCACTCTCTATTCGCTGTAACGGCGATCCAAAGACAGGATTGAAGAACGAAATCACTTCAGCAGTCAATAATTTCATTACAAGCGTGTAATAAGTATGAACGGCAAACATCAACTTCTCTACGTCCACTTTCTTCCCTTTCGCCACTCCGTAATGCTCTATCAACCCTTCCAACTTGCTCGGCGAGTATGCGCAGACCTGCGAAAACACGCGTTTCCAATCACGAAAAAGCATTTCCGTTCTCGACGACTTCGAGTTCACCAATGCTTCGTATAAAACAGAAATGACCTTCTCACTCGTTTCGCTCTCTGGACCGAAATCAGTCAATAAGAACTCTGCATCTATCGCTTTTCTTCTCAACGATATAATAGCTTCCAATAACCTGTAAACTGATTCTTCGCTTAGTTCTGTCGGTTCATTCGCCACCCATTGATTCCTTCTGAACTTGACGAACGAGATTTTATAACCATCTAAAATCACGCCAAAAAACTTGCCAAAACTTTTAACGTCTCCTCCCGCTTCTTCTTTTATATAATATTCGATTTGCTTTTTCGCTTTGACAAATTCGCTTACCGTATCCAATTTCTTCGGTGCTTTGTATTCTATGATAACCGTTCCGTAGAGTGCATCTTCCCTCTTTCCGGAAATCTTTGTCCGGTGTTCGTAAGCTACTTCTGGCTGTTCTCCCTTCTCAAAAAACTTTGTGATAAGCTCTTGTATCAAGCCCTCCACCTTTATCTTCAGCTCTTCTTCATTCTGAGCTCGCCGCGCAAACTCTTTTATTTTATTTTTGATTCTTTTCGCATCGAATCCTAAATCTAATCTGTTGTTACGCTTTTCCATCTCTTACCCTCTATAACTTATTTGTATCATTATCCTTTAATTTAAAAAACTAACCTAACATTCTTTAGAATCCAGCATAGCCATATAAATGCTCAGAACAAAACCAGATGAATTCAAACCACTCACTCTATCAACAGCAACCCAAAAAAGATTATCTGTTCTTGAGGCGATGTACGCACTTCTATTTCATAACCCGCCTTCCGCACGGTCTTGTATACATCAATACCACAAGCCTCCATTGACGGTCTCGCCTTATCCTGATGTTCACAAAACCTCTTAGCCGCGTAGTCTAAGCCAAAACCCTCTCTCTCCGGC